>NZ_JACNDU010000002.1:0-474945 GCF_017351735.1 Pseudomonas sp. FW300-N2A2
ATCCCGATGAGCAGGTCACTGGAGATCTTCCTCATGCCTTTTGTAAGCGTACGCATTACCCGCGATGGCGTTACCTCTGAGCAGAAAGCTCAGGTGATCGCTGAAATCACTGAAACACTGGAACGCGTCCTCAAGAAGGACCCACACCTGACCCACATCGTGATCGAGGAAGTCGACACCGATAACTGGGGCTACGCCGGGATCACTACCACCCAGTACCGCAAGCAACTGGCTGAGAAGGAGGGCAAGTCGTGACTGCGTCGGTCTCCATCGATTTCGTCTCCGACGTGGTGTGCCCTTGGTGTGCACTGGGCGCGACGGCGTTAGAGCAGGCGATTGAGAACGTGTCGGGTGAAGTCTCGGTGGAGCTGACCTACAAGCCGTTTGAGTTGAACCCGAACATGCCGCCTGAAGGCGAGAAAGCCGTCGAGCACTTGATGCGCAAATACGGGCGCACCGCTGAAGACGTTGCCGCCGGCAAAGCGATGCAGATCGCTCGTGGTGAAGCACTCGGTTTCAAGTTTGACCTGGAGAAGCGCACCCACTTCTACAACACCTTCGACGCTCACCGTCTGCTGTTGTGGGCGTTACAGGAAGGGCGGCAGGTCGCACTGAAGAAGATCCTGCTACGCGGTTACTTCACCGACGGCCAGAACCCGAGTGATCGCGAGACGCTGGTTCGACTGGCGGCCGAAGCGGGGCTGGATGCAGCGGCGGCTCAAGAGGTGTTGGCGTCCGGAGCGTTCGCCAAAGAAGTGCGTGAGCTGGAAGCTTTTTACCAGCAGCACGGCATCAATTCGGTACCGGCCATGATCCTCAACGGTCGGCACCTGGTGTCCGGTTCGCAGTCGGTCGAGTACTACGAACAAATGTTGAGACAAATGGCGAAGGAACCCGCCGAAGCCTGATTCATTACTTTTTCAAACCATCATTTATTAGTAGAGGTTCATCATGAGCAATTCGAAAAAAGTCATCGTTATTACTGGCGCTTCCCAAGGTCTCGGCGCCGGCATGGTTAAAGCGTTCCGTGATCTGGATTACAAAGTCGTCGCCACTTCACGTTCGATCAAGCCATCCACCGATCCGGACATCCTCACCGTGGCCGGCGACATCGGCAACCCGGAAGTCGCTCAACAAGTGATCCGCGAAGCCATCGCACGTTTTGGTCGCGTCGACACCCTGGTCAACAACGCCGGTATCTTCGTCGCCAAACCGTTCACCCAGTACACCGCTGAAGACTACGCCAATGTGCTGTCGGTGAACCTGAACGGCTTCTTCTACATCACCCAACTCGCGATCACCGAGATGGAAAAACAAGGCAGCGGCCACGTCGTCAACATCACCACCAGCCTGGTCGACCACGCTATCGACGGCGTGCCATCGGTACTGGCTTCGCTGACCAAAGGCGGCTTGAACGCGGCGACCAAATCCCTGGCCATCGAATACGCCAAGCGCGGGATCCGGGTGAACGCGGTTTCCCCAGGCATCATCAAGACGCCGATGCACGGTGAAGAAACTCACGCAGCACTGGGCGCTCTGCACCCGGTCGGGCACATGGGCGAGATCAGCGACATTGCTCAGGCGGTTGTTTATCTGGATAGCGCCAACTTTGTTACTGGTGAAATCCTGCATGTGGATGGTGGGCAGAGCGCGGGTCACTAAGACCGGCTTTTCCAAACTGCGGAAACAACAAAACCCTCGTCTTGCGACGAGGGTTTTTTTATTTGCCTGCCACATCAATCAGCCAGTTGACTGGCATTCTCGTGGATGATGCCGTAATAGTGGCTAGCAATGATTGTCCCTGCCACAGAGCCCAAAAGGAGTTGAGTTAATTTCATGAGTTTTTTCACCATTGACGGTTCAACACTGAACATTTCGCACACGATGAGCATATCCAGCAGCTATTGCAGGGGTGGAAAAAGTCGATTGACCGCTACCTGCGCAATGTTGAAAAGGCGACTGGAGAATCCTGCTGTGATGCACCTTGGTGGTACAACGAGCGGACCAGCATCAGTGTTCTGGCGGGCGCGGCGTGGATCAATCAGTGGTCGGCGCTTGAGGAGTACAGCACGACCAAGCGCGGGGCCCCAGATGAAAACCTTGAGAAAAACCATCGCACCGGTCGTGCCGATCTGATGGTGCAAACACCCGAAGTTTCTTTTGCATTCGAAGCCAAGCAGGCATGGCAACGAATCGGGACGCGCACCACAGCGGGTGCTCGTAGCAAGAACATCCTCAAGAAAAAGAAATCTGCCTGGAAGGATGTTAGAGAGTTGAGTGTGCAGGAAGCGAATTACCGATTTTCAGCTACTTTCGCCGCGCCTTTCTTTCCCGATTCCGATTTCGAGAAACTGCTGGAAAACTCAGGCAAGAAACCGGTCACGGCCTACATCAAGGCTTGGTACGAAGAACTTCATGAGCAATTGAGTAGCCAGACACGTGGGCGGACCCATTACATGGCCGCCTACTTTCCGGATCCGGAGAGTGGTTTGGTTACCAGTACGTCCGGGTTTCATTATCCGGGGGCTGTTCTCATTCTTGAGCAGTGCCAGAAGGGCAATTAGAGCGTCGCGTGAGTCACTAAGGTCTGCGTGCCAAACCCCGGAAACAACAAAGCCCTCGCATCGCTGCGAGGGCTTAGTTGTTTCTGGTACAGGGGATCGAGCCTCTAATCTTCTGATTACGAAAGAGAAGCTTCATACCTATAAAGCTCACCGAAAAGATATTTGGGTCTGTGGAGCTCCTCTTTTTGAGCGACAGGAACTCCACGGAGTTTGAGCGGTTTTTTTTGCGTGCAGCGCTCTATTCAATCGGGTCGAGTTGGTCCAGCGCCCGGTTCACCGAGAGTTCTGCCACCATCAGAATCTGGTGAACGCCCAGCAGGGAGTTGCGACTTGGCCCCGTCTCTCGGTCTGCCACATCCATGGTGATAACGCTGGCGGATGCCAGCGACTCGCTGACACAACCCAGCAAGGTTTGGACGTCGACTTCCGGGTTGACGCTGTACATCGTGCAAGGCTTGCGCGGGGTGGCTTTAATGTCGGCGAAGGAGGCTTGGTGATCATCCTCGTCGCGGGTTTCGGAGCTTTCGTTCGGAGATGCGTTATCTGCATCCGGGGGATCAGGGGTTACTTTGCGCATGAGTACGTTTCCCTATTGGGTGCCGACCTTTCCCGCCGCTAAGCGAAAAGGGTGGCAGCTGCACGCAGGTTAGCGGACCGGGGAACGTCTCAAAGCCGGTGCGCCCGAAGGCGCCCTGCGTACAGCCACCATCAAACCGCAGGCATGAAAAAACACCTGTGGGATGGATGCACGTGCAAAAGACGAACCTCGAGCCGCTAAGCCCGGCCACTGATTGGCAGTGGCAGGTCAACGATAGAGCCCGGGCTTTAGCCGCACAAGCCGGCGGATTCTGGGGTAACTGTAGGCAATGCCGCAAGGTTTTGTAGTTTTCAGGAAGTGACGCGAAACGCCATTAAACAAGCATCGATAACCAAGACATACATCCGACATACAAGACTTTCAAGGGAGCATTTCCACAGAGCAACGAGGAAATCTCCGACGAGTTTCCAGGCTTACCTCTCGGATATTTGGGGTATCGCGTAGTTACGAAAACAGTCAGCCTGAAAACGAAAAACATCGTGAAGCATCTTACGACGACCTGCCAATTCAAGTGAGCGCTCGGAGGTGTAAGATGCCCAACATACGTTCATCATCGAGGCTGCCATGACCGGGATATCCCTGAACCTGCCGGAAGACCTTTCGAACTCCCTCGCCGATCTGGCCAAGACGAATGGCCAAAGTGTGAGCTACTTGGCGATGGACGTTCTTCGTGACTACATCGAGCACGAGAGGACACTGACTGTACAGATCGAACTGGCGGTGGAAGAGGCCGATCAAGGTAAATTCGCCTCCGATGATCAGGTAGCGGCGATGCGCGCCCGGCGTTGGAGCAGGAATGCGGGTTGAGTGGCTTGAAAAAGCCCTCAAAAACCTGGAGGACGAAGCGAGCTACATTGCCCTTGAAAACACCAAGGCTGCTGACGACTTCTCCGATGCGATCTTTGCCAGCGTAGACAAACTTGCCGAATTCCCAGGCATGGGCCGTGAAGGTCGAGTCAAAAACACGCGCGAATGGGCAGTGCCCAACTGGTCTTATCTCATTCCCTACCGGGTACGCGGTGATCGCCTTCAAGTCCTCGGAGTGTTTCACACACGGCAACGCCCTCGTGCCAATTGGTAGAGTGATCTCCAGAAACAACAAAGCCCTCGTATTCCTACGAGGGCTTTGTTTTGTATGGCGGCACCAGGAGTCGAATAAGAAATTAACGAACTGATTTATGTATTTTTAATATCAATTATAAAAATTACTATCCCTAAGATTATCCTAATCAGCCTTCGCATTTTATTCGTCACACCAACTCTCTGCTGAACTCTCAGCTAATCTCGGGGTGGCACTCTAATTTCGCGTTCCTTTGCATTGGGGATATCGCGAGCACCCCCAGAACGATTTCCCGGCGTAAGGACCTTTTTTGGCCTTACGCTTCACCATCGAAGCACGGCATATTGGGCACGTGAGGGCAGATGTTGCCCGACCTGGAGCTGACCCCCGTTGTATGTTTGAAGAAGGAGGGGCATGCGGCGGCGCATGGTAATGGCTCGATGGGGCTGGCATAGGCTTTAGTATGGGCAAATTAAGTGCACCGTGTGGTGGCGTCTTAATTCCCAGAGCGGCACAAGTCTGTTCGGCTTGGGCGCGATCGGCCAAGGCTTGTATTAGAGCCGGCTCAGGCAGACCTTTGTTGCTGACCAGTCTCGATGGTGCACCCCGCAGGGCCGCCAGCCCTGCCCGCAATTTGCCTTGCAAGGCTGCTCGTTTGGATGCTGCCGCTGCACGAGCAGCATCTTCGACTTGCTGATCTGAAGGATCAGGCGTTGGGTTATATCGAAACTTCATCTCTTGCTCACGACGCCATTGGAGAAGCTTGCCGGTCAACGATTCGCCGAAACCAGGTACAGCCATCACTGCGTCGTAGCTGATATCTGCCGCAGATTCGATGCCAAATGAGGCCAATGTGGCCATCTTTGCCGGACCGATCCCTGAGATCTTCACTCGACTTAGAAGGAACCGATCCAAGAACTGGTGACGTTGACGAGCTTCGCGGGTTGTCTTCAAGCGTTCCAGCTCACGGGCCAACCCTGCTTCGAGTTGTTGGTACTGCCCGATGCAATTTTCCAGATCATTGCGCAAGTGGAAGAGTTCAGTGAAGCCGACTCGCTGAAGGTGAGCAATAGAAGCTACCTGCACCCGATTGTCGGCATCTGCATAAGCCTTAAGTGGTGGTGCATGATCGACTTTCGCGGACAGCAAGCGAGACAAACCGAAAACACCCAAGCCGATCCAGACAATCGCACCACGCGGAGCGATTGCAAATGCGATAAGGGCAGCCAGCATGATCAGGCCACCGACAAACCGTTGGGTCGTTTGTCTGCTTTTGGCTTCCCTGAGAGCGCTGGGCGAGGAGCCAGGATCACCCTTCCACGTCGGAAGGATGTCTGCGGGGCGAGGCATGGGGGCCGCTCGAATGGCCGCCGCGATCTTGCCGAGATCAAAGGGCTCGCCCCCTGAGGTGGGCACTGACGCTGCTCCTGAAGTAAAGACTGCAGGGAACATCTCGACGCCGGACTGACTGGCGATCCGGCACCACACGCAGCTTGATGCTGCATGAGGGAAGTAGTGCGTGGGCGTTTTTGGGCACCGACGCAAGCTGGTTTCCAGTTCCTGCAGAAGCTTGACCCAGATCGTAGGGTTGGGGCGGGCTGCGGGATCGAGACCAAACGAGGCCTCAAATGCCTCCGCGACTGGTTGCGGCAAGTCAATGAGTTGGATCGCTCCAGGCGGTGGTATGGTTTGCGTCGTGCTCCGTCGTACCACCGAATAAGCAAAGCGGTGTTGCGCAATGCCTTGACCAAGAGAGAGGTCTGCGCCGCTATAGCGGCCGGAGTAAGGGTGTTTACCCATGGCCAGCAACTGGAAGATCGCGACAGCGAGGCCAAAATTGTCATGCGCGTATGTTCGTTCGACCTGGCTCAGGTTCAGACCATGTAGCTCCGGCGGCGTAAAATCCTCAGTTCCGACAACACATGGATAGGAACGGCCGTTCAGTTTGAACTGAAAGCTGTCGGCGTCAATTAGCGCCACGGTGGCGTCGGGAGCAACCAGGACGCCGGAGTGGTTAAAGTCTCCGATGACGCATCCGGCTTGATGTACGGTCGCCACAGCACGCGCGACGTTTTGTGCGGCCCGGATCAGGAAGCGATAATCGACATCGGGAAATTGAATCTTCCGGGACTTGGGGCTATAGAGCTCATGTATTGGGCGGTATCCCGACACCAATCGCATGGTGAAACCGGCGAAGACTCCCAAATTATCAGTCGCGATCTCAGACGGGAATGCAATCAGGCTGGTTTTTTCCGCTAGCTGGCTTTCCACCATGGCACGGACTTTAGATTCACGTGAGCTCCGTAAATTTTCCTTGTATACCTTGACTGCTTGATCGGCGCGACCAGGTATGGCGTAGACGTCACCCTCGCCCCCTTTGCCTAGGCGCTTACCGAGCTCCATGCTCTTCCCATCAATGCGAATCGGAGAACTGCTCATCGCCTCGAAATCAAGATCAGAGTTTTATCGTCGTCCGTGCGTTCGCACAGCCGTGGACTATCGAGATACTGGGCAAGCGCGTCCGACAATCCGGCGAGCCGCCCTTTACCGTCGGCCCCGTCTACGGCCTTGATCATCGGGTCGAAGAAGCGGGCATATGGCTGCTGGGTTGCCTGCTCTAACGCAATTGTCTCAAGCCCGTCAGAAAAAAGTGCAAAGGCATCGTATTCACACTGACCACGGAAGAGACGCAATCGAGGCTCGGGATCATCCGTGACGAAATACGTAGTGGACGCGAACTCGCCATTCTCGGGCCAACATAAAGCCTCCCACGCCCCCTTTTGACGGCCCACAAGTGCGCTATCACCGATCTGAAGAGTCAGGAGCTCATCTTTGAACACGACTAACATGACCAAAGTTGCAGCAAACTGACGACGAGTGAGATTACGTCGTGCCGCCACCGCGCTGAGGCGGTCACGCAACTCGTCTATCCAGCACCGAATGACCTCGTCACCCGGTAGCTGATCGTGATTTGAGAACCAATCCTTGAAAGCGAGGATAAGGTGACGACAGACCAAGGATGCTCCTTCGCCACCGTGGCTGGCGCTGCCCGCACCGTCGGAAACCACCGTACAAAGCGCACGCGAACTGAGCCGGACGCCGTAGGCGTCCTGCTTCCGGGTTCCCAGTCGCTGGTGGGATGTGCCGATTCTAGAAGCTGCCGCCCAGCGCCAGCGAGGGTTAGCCAGCAACGGCCCACCCATCGGGAGCAGTAGGATTCGTCAGCGGCACAGCATCCCCTGGATTGGATTGCGAAACTGCACTCAGGGAGCTAGATAGCCATGCGAACAGTTCACGGAACGCTAAGCCCTTTAGCTTGAGCGGTTGCCGGGTCGCGAGCTGCGTGAGGATGGAAATATCAGCGCCCTCTACCCCGACCGCGTAGAACATGAACTCTTTACGCTCTTCGCCTGAATGAACTCGTTGACGAGCTTCGCTCCAACTGTCCGTGGGAGCTCCATCAGTAATGAGGAATACCCATGGCCGGTAGTACTTGATGCCATTTGCGCGGTAGCTATCTTTCCTTTCGCGCAAAAGGTCTAATGCGCGTACCACAGCCTCCCCCATCGGCGTCGTGCCGCTCGCCTCCAACATTTCGGGGTAGAAGCCATCCACTGTAGTAAATTCCGTTCGGACAGAGACAGGACCGAACGTCACCACAGCGAGCTCTACGCGTTTGGCGGCCATGGTGTCGGCGTGCAGGTCTTCTTTGAAGAACTGCAGCGCATCATTTAACTCTTGGATCGGACGACCTTGCATCGATCCAGAGGTATCAAGCAATAGCACGCAAGGGCAACGCTGTTCGGGGTTTTCCGCGAACTCCGCATCCGCAAAAGGTTGTTGCTCGAAATTATCCATTTTTCCCTCGTTCATCGTTCCTGACTCCAATCTGCTCAGTAGGCAAAATGCGCGCCAGCCAAATGATGTGCAGAAGCACAGTCTTTAAAAAGGCTTAGCTGCTAGCCATTCAGCGGGGCGCTGGGTCTTTCCGCGAAACTAACCAGCTGGCGATGCTTTTTGGCAGAGTCCGCTTGCCATCGTCCTAACTCTTGATCATAGCTTATGGCCACCAAGCGGGCTACCTACCGGTGGTGGTTGATGGCCTGCTCGACGTATGAGCGCTGCGTCTGATCTGGGTGGGTATATCCACAACGGAGATTGTTAATTAATATTCAATTATAAATAAAAGATAAAGCTTTAGTATTAGGCGTGGTGTCGCTGTCTCGCTCAGAAAGGCGATTTATGGTAAACATTTACGATAAAATTTTTACCAAAATATCAGTCAGTGGTGCAATAGGCGCAAGTAATGTCTCGTTCTACTGAAAATGCACCGAAATCAAAAGTGCTCAGATTGAACTCTAGTCGTTTATTGACTACTGCTAAAAATTGGATGGGGACTCCGAAGATTACTTTAATTGCTTCTGTGGCAGTAATTGATGCGGAAACGCCACATACAGGTCCCATGCTACCAATCTTGCGATACTTTCTATTTAGCTTCTTCACGCCAAATAATTCTGCCGCATTAGTGGGGGAAAGTATTTTGTCAAAGCAGTGAAGACAAGCAGTAACACCAGGAATTATTACTTGTCCAATCAATGTTAGATGTAAATTATATCCGCCTCCAATTATATGTGGTATTTTGTGACTCAGGCAAAAGTCTGAAACAATTTTAGATGTGGTGTCCACGCTCGGAGAGTCTGCGCAATTTATAACTAGATCTGGGAAGTTGGTTAGCGATAAATCTTCGACTGATTCCATTTTTTTGCATATGGCGGTTATATCAACATCGTATGCTTGTTTGATATTGTTGTGAGCAGCTATGACTTTTGGTGTGCCAACATCGGCTTCAAAAAATAAATCCTGCCTATGGAGATTTGATAGCTCAACGTTGTCATTGTCCATGACGGTTATATTTTGTGCGCCTGCTTTCACAAGGCAATGTAAAACCCAAGATCCTACAGCCCCTAGGCCAATTATAAGTATATTTGCTTTTGAGCCTTGATAGATGGATCTATGGACTTCTGATGTGGAATGAAAATAGCTCTCCAATGTATTGATTAAGCGCGGGTGGGAGTTTATGTCGGACTGTAAATATGGCTCATCTACTTCAATTAAAACGTACTTGTTCTTTAGAAATAGGACTAGTGTGCATAGTTCTGCAGTTGAAATTTCCGGATACAAACAGCTTACATCGTTGACCGATAGCGAGCCATCAAATCGGTGCAGTAGTCCGATAATTTCAGGATAGTCTAGCTCGATCGAAAATCCGGTTCTCAGATTACTATCAAAAAACTCTACGAATCTTTTAGTTTTTACGATCGCAACGCAACTCCTTAACCGGTATGTTTTATTTTCCACAGACATTGCATCCTTCCTTCGCTAAAATTTCTACCCATTCTATCTCGCCTTTGCCGATTATAAATTCCCCGCGCTGCGATATTCTGGATTTGTAGGCGTCGCCGCCTGCCAGATAGTTCAAAATTTGAATACAAGCGAATGATGCAGAAAATAGCGACATGCTGTAAGTTCCGCCGCTACCACCTATAATATGTGTTCTTGCTGGATTGGTTTTATGGACTTTGTAAGTTGGTTTCCAGTCCGCCAGCGCAGCACTAAAAAAACCGCTGCAGCAATCAATGCAGACCGACTCTCCAGGTATATAGAAGTCGCCTGTGCTCATGAGATGTGCATCAAATCCACCAGCAACATAAAGTGGAATGTTTTTTTTCCATAAATAGCGACCAAGCTTGACAGAGGTGTGTCCGATATAAGGTTCGTCAGCCGTATTAACAACCAACGTGGCGTCGTCAACAAGACTAGATAGGTCTGTTAAAGGTAGGAGTTTTTCTCTGACGCACGTGATTCTGACTGCGGAATTGATCTTTTTCAGGTGGCGCTTAAGCGCATCTACCTTGGCCTCACCGACTTCTTTAGCTGAAAAAAATGGGTGCCGCTCGGCGGATTGAGAGGAAAGGACCTTGTTATCTACAAACGTGAATTTTGAAACACCGGCTCTGGCAAGGTTGATTGCAATAGAAGAGCCAACTGCACCTACACCAAAGATAACAACGTGACTGTTAATTATTTGCTCGTGAGCCTTGTTTGATGACAGTCCAAAAATCCAGTCCGACAAAAAATTGATTTGTCGCGAATATCGCGAGTTAGGGTCCTCAATAGTCGGGTGCTCTAGTACGCCCTTTGCAACTAAGTACTCAAAAATAGACTTGAGTTCTACTGAATCTAATTCGAATGCAAAGCTTTTCAGGATTTTTGATAGTGGACTTAATCCATCAAGAGCTGCTAGCACATCACTAAATGGGGGGGCTATGCGAATGGAAAGCTTTTGTCTAGTGTTGATGTGATAGAACTGTATTGTGCAGACATCCGATTCGCCTGTGGATACGTAGACGTCTACGCTGTCTTTTATTTTTAAGACAGGATCATATGCAAGAGCTTCCATTCTTCATCCTGCTGAGAGGAATTGGTGCCACGTTCATGGCACCGCCCCTAGATCAATATTGCAAAACACCGGCGTTGGCTTCGAGATATTCATCCCATGAATCCAAGCTTCCATCATCAGATCCGATATTTGGGCGAGTGCAAACTCGAGTGCAGCAATCACTTCTACTTCCTGAGCAGGTTGTAGTGTATTTGGTACCTGCCTCGGGGTGTTCGCTCACTTCGGAAAACTTTAAACTAACCTTAGTTTTGACCATTGCTAACTCCGTTTACGTTATGGACACAGAGTCAAAACGATACCATACTGGCCTTCTCATGTCACTCATAGCTTCTACAAATGGAGTTACTGATGCAAGGAAGACTAAAAAGAAATTTCTTCACGGTTGTTGGTGCTAAAACAAACAATCTGAAAAATTTGAATGTTGAGATTAAATTAAACTCTCTTACAGCAATTACTGGTATAAGCGGTGGGGGCAAGTCCTCTTTGGCTTACGGAACGTTGTTTGCGATTTGTAAACAGCAGTTTAATCAGCTTGATTCAGGAACCTATGATTATTCTGATTATAAGGTAGATTCATTTTATGGGTCATTACCGGCTATAGCATTAACGCAAAATAATTATAACTCTAACCCGAAATCTACTATTTATTCATATCTCGATGTTCCAAGTTATCTTTACTCGATCCTCCCTGATGGGAATACTCTGCTTGATCATTCGTCCCTTCGATTAAATAAGCCAGGGAACGAGTGTCCGCACTGTCAGGGAAGTAGGGAGTCATTGTCGTTATCCGAAAGTCTCATCGTTGATGATTTAAAGCCCTTAGAGAGAAACCCATTCAAGTGTTGGTCTGGTGCTAATTTAGCTAAGAATACAGCGCTTCTTCGCGCTTTTTGTGAGGATGAAGGGATAGATCTTAAAAAGTCAATATCCGAGTTGTCAGGAGACCAAAAATACAAGGTTCTCAATGGAGAATCCATAAAAAAATTTAAGGTGAATTTTGCTTTTGGTGGCAAGAGGCGTTCCAGAGAAGAACGGTATGTAGGCCCAGTGAAAGATCTGAGCGGATTTTCGGATAGCGATAAAATCTCACTATTTGAGAGTTTTAGAAAATTCTCCACACCTTTGCCATGTTCTTATTGTGATGCGACAGGACTGGATCCGTTAATATATAAAGAAAGTAAGGTCTCGGCGATTTCATTTTTTGATTTTTTACGGCATCCAGTTATTGAAGTTGTTGAGCGCCTGAAGTGTTCTCACGAAAAATACCCGCCAGCACTTAGCGCGTTAATTTCTCAATTGGAAACGCTGGTTGAGCTAGGCTTAGGGTATGTTTCTCTGATCAGGCAAATTCCTACGTTGTCCGGTGGTGAGTTGCAAAAGCTTAGATTTGGACAAGTGTGTAATACCTCAATTTCCGGGGTTATGTTTGTAATGGATGAGATTTCTTCACAGATATCTACCAATAGCCATGCTGCGCTGATTGAAAAAATGAAAAACATATGTGCCAATGGAAACACTATCGTGATGATTGAACATAATAATTACTTTATAAAGTCGGCGGACCAAGTAATTTGTATCGGTCCTGCTCCAGGGGATATGGGTGGTTATATTGTTCCTTATGTGGCTCCTGCTGATGAGTTGATTAGAGGTAGTAGAGAGTTTAAGTTGTCAGATATGCTTTCTCTGCCAAGCGTTAGCAAAAATAACGTGTTGAATATTGTTGTATCTGTTCCCCAAGGTGCAGTGACTGGTATATGCGGTGTTTCTGGATCAGGTAAGTCTTCCTTTGCGGGGGCTATAAGCGAGGCGGTGCCAGGAGCTTATTATGTATCGCAAAAGCAAATGCGAGGCAATATTCGATCTACTGTAGCAACGGCGCTTGATTTGGTCGCGAATATTGCAACTATCTATTCATCAAATTCGAATGAGAGTAGGGAGCTTTTTCTTCCCCAGCCAGGAAAGCTAGGTTGCTGTGGGGCTTGTGGTGGAACAGGAGTCGTAGATTTTACTAGGACTTTTGAAAAAACCATCAAAATTACCTGCGCAGTCTGTGAGGGTGAATTATTTTCGGATATTGTTGATGCTGTTAAGGTCTGCGATATGAATGTGAAGGAGTTTTATGGCTTGCCGCTACACTCCTTGCCTAGCGAGCTGGTAGCTCAAAACAAAAAGCTCAGTACCGCAGTGAGGATAGCGGAAGCTCTCGGCGTATCGCACCTGAGCTTTAATAGAAAGATCGGAAGTCTGTCGGGCGGTGAATCTCGCCGAGTAAAGTTGTTACAGGCGTTGATGTCTCCTGGAAAAGATAAGATTCTTATAATCGATGAACCTGGTGCTGGGTTGGATATGGGCTCCGCAGTTAAAGCAATAAACTATATTAAAGATTGTGCTATCAATTTTAAGGCGGTATTAGTGATCGATCATAAGTCTGAGATACTTAAGCGATGCGATTATCTTGTAGAGTTTGGGCCAGGTGCCGGACCGGAAGGAGGGAAACTTATGTTTTCTGGAGTTCCATCGGACAAAAGTTGAGGTGTTTGTTTTTTCTAATATAGTGCCTTGTCTTTTGGTGTGAGCTATAGGGCTTCTTTATCATGTTGGTGAGGAGCCTTTTTAGGAGCTTAAGTCCAGAAAATTTGTTGTATAGTAGTTTTTGTTTTTCGATGGCTTATTTTTAGGGCTGCTATTTGTCTATATTTTAGATTTTTGGTGTTTTAATTGCTCGGCTCTATAGGTTTTTGAATTTCCATTTTTTACCTGGGCGAGCACTAATGATGTCTGTGGTAAGTAAGTAGTAATATTTTGTTGTATCGGAGTGGTTACTCGAGTGCTCACTTAAAAACCAAACTAAGTGCTTTTTCTTCCATGACCATGGATTCTCCTTGTTCCATCGAGCATGAACCGCTGATTGAATTGCTTTTGCTTGCCGTAGATGACACTGGCGTGTCGTATTTGAGCCAGTCAGCACCGCGGCTAGAAACAGTTCCACATCGAATAGCTTGCTCATGCCCGAGTACCGATGTAGGCCGATACCACGGCGATCCGACCGGGCCCTAGCTCATAGCTGACTTGTAAGCATGCTTCTCGATCAAGGTGTGGATCGAGTCGACTGCACCGGCCACCGTTCACAGGCGCTTTGTGGTTGGTGATCTGCTCATAGCGTTCGCACGCATAAGCTGCCCGCAATTCGTGGAAGCCTTTTAGGTTGTGCTGATGGAGGATGTTCCGTGCGGGACGGACGATTCCCTGTTGGAAATCGAGGTAGCGTTCGTTCGGTGCAAGCAGGTTGTGGCTACCCTCGGGTGAGACTTGTGCGGCATATATTAGTGCGTCGCGAACATGATCATTTACCGTAATCCAGCGAGGTGTCGACGCGCCTGAGCGACCACCTTTGGTGCCGTCCTGAATGTTGATCTTGCCGTAGTACTCAGCCTCACGTATTAAACGCGGTAGGTCCGCCAAAATGGCCTCGCGTAAGCGCATGCCGGTGGCTCGCGCTAACTGAGCGATCGCCGCTGCGCGCGGCATTTGGTGTTCGCAGAGCACGTCGACGATCCGCTTCACCTGTTCGCGGTCTTGGCCTTGCGGCACCGAGAGACGGACACTGGTGCGCCGCATTCCCAGCGTCTTGCTCGGACTCGACACCTTCACCGACTGATCAGCGCGTAGCGCAGCCATGGTTCGGTTCACGCTGGACAACCGATTTTGCGCAGTGGCGATGCAGATAGCACTTTGTTCAACTTGCTGCCGCAGATGTCCGGCATAGTCCAACAAGGTCTACCGATCTATTTGCCGTGCATCATTAAACCCTGGCCCATCCTCTGCCGACACCAGTGCACAAACGCCTGCCAGTGATCACTGTGCGCCTTGACCGTGCCGTAATGCCCGCCACCAAATAGATTGCGCAACGTCTGCGGTCCGGCATAGCTCAGTTGCCGGCCATAGCCAAAATTGCGCCCGTCACGTTTACCTACCAGTGCCATGATCGAACTCCTCTCGAAGCCAAAACTTTTGAAACCTTCCCCACGTCATCCCGCCAAGAATGTTGAGTGTTATCAGGGATCAAGGCCCCTGCGATCTGCGTGGGTTGTCCACTAGCGCGGGACTTGCGGCTCCTTACGATCGGGAGCTTGGGCATCTCATGATCTGGCCTCCTGAGCAATTCCGAAGAAGTGGGCGGGAGGAGGCTGCACTGGCTGACGAGACCAGCGCCGCGAAATCCTGAGTCGGGTGAAGGCAGTGATGCAATGACCGGGGCATGCCTGACTGTCAGTCAGGTGCAGTCCACTCCGTGGACAGCGGCACCATCATCTGCATCGCTGTTGCTGGTGACTTCGGTGTTTGTCACGCAGGTTGGCGCAAGGAAATGGCCAAGCGGATAGGTTGCTGCAGGGCAGCTAGGTAGGGGATGTATTTGCCGCAATGGCAATGATCTGAAATTGGCATCCATCACTCGGTGAGTGACCGTGCGAGCCGCCGGACGCTAATCGCACTTTGGGAGAACCACCACCGTGTGGCGTAGCCTTAAAGGTTCTGGCTACCTGGGTTGCTGTCAACGACAGCACTTTGCCCGATCTTTTCTACGCCTATGGATAATTCGGGTCAGGCTCGAATTTTTGGTAGTTCTGCGGCCGTGGATGAATTTATCCACCGGTGGAAATCCGTGGTTTTCCACAGGCAGTTGCGTGGGCTTTAGATTTTTTAAGTGAGGTCCATCCAAACAGGGCGGCTTTGCAGCTTTGTTTGGATGGACCCGCGTGGACAAGCGGATCACTGAGAGATGGAGACCGAGCGCTTACTCGGTTGCGCCACGTTTTGCTTTTAGACGAATGACGTTCGCGCCGATTTGGTTCGCGAGTTAGTGAGGACTAACATGCTTTTTCCGGCAGCTCCGCAGATAATTCTTTCACTAGTTCAAGATCAGCCCGCACCCTAACTCCCCTCAATCAAAGCCCGCTCTTCCAGCCAAATCTCTTGAACAAATTGATCCGTAATCGCATAAATCCCATGCCCGCGCCGCATGATGATGTTTTCCGCGACCAGTGCGATGACCACCGGCTGAATCTCTTCAACCCGCACCTCTCGCCCCACCGACTTTGAATACTCCGCCGCTGCGTCAATGGAGAAAATCCCCCGTGCATCGCCTTCTGTAGAGGCGATCTTGTTGAAAATGGCTTGAGCCAGGCTACCCAGTTGCTCGACTTTTTCCAGCTCAATACTCGCCGCCGCCGAGCGTAATGTGCTGGCTATTACAGGTAGGAAAAGATCGGGCTCACCTTCCTGCTGCAAGAGTTGGCGTAGGGCCTTGAGCATTTCCTCAGGTCGATTTCCCAAGGTATTGAACGCTTCGATAGCGGCTTCGAGGGAAGGTAGCTTTTCCTTCTTGACTGTCATTGCGAGTCGGTTGAGCAGGAACTCAACGTAATCACCTTTCAGCAACGGGTAGGCTGCTGACGTGGCACCGGAAAACGCGTGGTTGCGTTTGGCGGTCAGTTCGCTGACTTGCGCCCTGTGGGAGCCGGTTCCGATAAACAGGAAGTATCCCGGCGTATTCGGGCGAGGGTTGATTGCATCGCGGGCGGCCTTGAGTGCCAGGAGCAGCCGATTGCCGTCGTCGGAGGAAATGGCGTGCTGCACTTCGTCGATGATCAGCACCAGATCGGTCTTCGCTTGATCGACGACCTCTGTAAGTGCTTGCGCCAGTGTCGGGCCGTCGGCGTTGCCAATGCTGTCGAGTTTGAACCCGAATTTGAATCCGGCAGCGCCTACTTCAACATTGCTGACGCGCTTGAGTATTTCCAAGGCAGAGGAACCCGGCGTTTGCAGATCTTTCAGGGTTTTATAGATGGCGTTGTGCACGAGCGTTGCCGGGTTGGCCAGCGTGTCGCTCCATAGGTCGACGTAGATGACCAGAGCACCCGCTTCTTCGAGAGCTGGGATGAGGTCATTCCTCAGAAATGTCGTTTTTCCTGTACGGCGCAGGCCAGACAGAAATAAACCTGAGCGCAGACCTTCATCGAGCACACCTGGATTGAGAAGCTGGTTTGCCATTGATTCAGCCAGTTCAGGGCGCTGAAATATGCTGCTCATGCAATTACCCCTTTTTATGGTTACGCCATAATTATTGCTGATTCATAATTTAGCATAAAGATTGAAAAATGAGCCTTTGGTACAAGAGCCGTGTTTTTGAGGGTTTTGTAGGGGGAGAGCGACGAGTCGGTCGAAGTGGGGGGAGAGGAGAGGTGTTATTTCTACTGAGGGCGAGGTGTTGCCAAAAATACAAATACCTCAGAAACAACAAAGCCCTCGTATTTCTACGAGGGCTTTGTTTTGTATGGTGCCGGCACCAGGAGTCGAACCCGGGACCTACTGATTACAAGTCAGTTGCTCTACCAACTGAGCTATACCGGCGTGTTAGGGCGACGATTATAGCGATTGGGTTGGTTCTGTAAACCCCTGAATTCAGACTATTTTTACGCAGCCGTCAGACCAGCCCCGCAGACGCATCTGCGAGGCTGGCCAATGAAGCATCACACGCCGTTTTTAACCGCGTTGATCAGGTCCTGACTCAGCACCTGCGCAGGCGCCACTTGCACGCTTTGCGTATAGAACGGCGGCAGGCTCTGGGCCAGTGTCGACAACGCTTGCGCGGTGGTGTTGCCCGGCAGCAACACGTATTGCAGGTTCGACGGATAGCTCTGCGGCACAGGGCCTTCCATGGTCGAACCGTACGCGCCGAAGGTCATCACGGCCTGGGGCGTTGTTGGATCGGGGGCATAGAGGAAGACGAAAGTGCCGTACTTCGGATGGGTCAAGTATTGCGCTGCCTGTTCGCGAACCACCGGATCGGGGTCGTTCATCAGGGTCCAGCGCATGACGGCATAGCTGCGGGTCGTTTCCATGAACGCTGTACGAATCGGCGACTGGTTCTCGACGCCTCCCAGGCACACCAGCAGGTTGCCGAACGGGTCGATCAGCGCCACTGAGTTGAACACCGTGCTTTGCTGCGCGGTTTTCAGCAGGGGAGGCGCGAGTTCCGCGCCAGGATCACGCGGGTTGGCCGATTGCACGGTCAGCGCAAACGGACTGAGTGCCGTGAGTGCCTGGCGCACTTTGCTGTTGGCCGGCAGGGTGGCGGGGTTTTGCAGTTGATCCGGCGGCAGGCCGCTGTTGTTGCTGGCATCGCGCACCGTGTTGACGCTGGCGGAGAAGATCGAGCTGCACAGGAAGTACGCCGCCGAGTCGATGGTCTGGCCGCCGAACACCGGGCTGTTCGAGCCCTGATAGGCGCGGCTGACTGGCGCTGCAATCGCGTAATAGCCCCAGGTGTTCTGCGCCTGCTGGCGGATCTGCGGCGGCAACGATGGAAAGGTGAACTGGCTGTTGTAGTTGATGCCTGCGTAGTCATCGATCGCACTGACGGCGACGTTGAATCCTGCGGTCAGCAGCGAACCGGCGCACATGGCGCACGGGTCGAGCGTGGTGACGACGGTCAGTTGATTGGGCGGTGGCAGATTCAGTGGCGCGACGTTTTCGTAGTACCAGTCCACCAGTTGCCGTTCGCCGTGGGCGGTCGGGTCGTGGGGTAGAAAGTAAGTCGTGCCGCTGCCAGGGAAAGGCATCAGCACGTTGTTGTGCAGCGCGGCGATGACCTCGCCCGTTGCGTTGTTGATGATGGCGCCGCCCACCGCGAAGGTTTGCTGCAACGCAGCGACAATGGCTTCGTTGGCGACGGTATCGACGGCTTCCTGTGCACTGTTCAATGTGCTCATGTTTTCCCAGCTCCTTGCTGTCCCTGACATCAGAGAATTCTGACGCTTGGCAAAGATAGTTGAGGATTTCCGGGGCGTTTATGTTCTTTTGAATTAATGCTTATGCACAACGGGGAAGGCGATGCACGCGGTTAAGATCGAAAATGTGGATCCAGTCTCATTTTCTCGCAAATGCCTGTTTTTCCGGTTTTTTATTCGGGTGTACGAAAATTGAACAGTTTGGTTTCAGCCCTGAAACAGGCGTAAACATTGGATCCACGATATTTCATCAACAGAGTTATCCACAGGCTGTGGCTGTTTTAGGCGCGTTCCGCCAGCAACAGGAAGTTACGCGGCGTGAGTGGGGTTTCACAAAAGGTCCCAAGGCGAACGGTATAACCCTGTTCGGTGAGGAATAGTGCTCGATCAAGGTTCAGCCAAAGCTCCAGCGGACGTCGGAAAAGTCCGCGCAGCAGCTCCAGATTGCGCACTTCGGCCAGTCGCTGCCAACCGGCGGCTTCGAGCGCTGACCAGTCTTGCGGGCCGACTGTGGATAACTCTTTGAATGCGGCCAGATGGTGGCAGTAGTCGGCGAATGATCTGTCCAGCCAGGCGCTCGGCAGAGAAGGCGTGGGCAGGTACTCATCAACACCGCGCAGTTGCCGTTGCAGCAGGTCGAAGGCCAGGCGTCGGGCCATGGATGTGTCGCGCTGACGTCGGACGCGGGCACCGGCGGTGACGGTTTCGCTCATCGGGAGTGAGAGATCGTCGAGTGACAGCTGTAGGTCGGAGCGCAAACCGACAGCGGAAACTGGCTGATATGCAGGAAGACTGATCCTGTTATAGCAACACGGCGCAATGGCTATTTGTTTGCACCCGGCGGCGCTGGCGAGCTGGATCAATCGCACATGCAGATCGCCACAGGCATGCAGTGCGACCGGTGTGTGATCGGCGTTCAGCAAAGAGGCGGCGCCGGGTGCCAACACATCCTGCTCGACATGCAGCGCATGCAGTTGATGGCGCTGACTGAGCGCCTGACCGCCTAGCACCAGTGCAGGATCATGTTCCAGGCACGTGAGCTGCTGACCGGTTTGCAGCAGGCGTCGACCTAAGTGGCCTTTACCCGAGCACCAATCCAGCCAATGCATCGGTGGCGCAGCAAACGACAACCGACTGGCAAACGCCTCGATCTGCTGCCACTTGCGCCCCGGCACATCGACATTCAACCGATGCCCAGCGGTCTCCAGCGTGTGTGCCGGCAGCTCACCCACCGAACCCAGCTCAAGGGATAGCGTCGCCAGCGAAGCAAACGGTTCCGGCGCATCCAGAAGGCAAGGTTGGTTATGACTGTTTTCCGCGTCTTCCAGCGACCGCCCGCGTAGCCATTCAGCCAGCTCCGGGTAGGACGCTTCCCAAGGAAGTTGCAGATGAGTAAACGGTCGAGGCTTCCACAGCGCCTGATGCTCGATCAGAAAAGCATCCAGCGCCATGAAGCGGGCGAGCAGGGCCTCGCCCGTCAACACGTGGGAATCAACGCCCTTGGCAGGCATCGACGCGCAACCAGCGCTCCAGCAGCTTGAAGCCGCGAACCAGCACGTAAGCCATCAGTAGGTAGAACATGCCGGCCGCGAAGAAGATCTCCACCGGCAAATACGTCCGGGCAATGATGGTGCGAGCCATGCCGGTCAGTTCCAGCAGGGTCACGGTACTGGCCAGCGCGCTGGCCTTGAGCATCAGGATTACTTCGTTGCTGTACGCCGGCAGGCCGATGCGCGCCGCTCGCGGCAGGATGATGTAGAACAGCGCCTTGGCCCGGGACATGCCCAGCGCCCGCGCCGCCTCGATCTCGCCCGGTGGAATCGCCTGGATCGCACCGCGCAGGATCTCGGCGATGTAGGCCGCGGTGTGCAAGGTCATGGTCGCCGTGGCGCACCAGAACGGATCGCGCAGGTACGGCCACATCGAGCTGTTACGGATCGCATCGAACTGCGCGAGGCCGTAGTAGACCAGGAACAGCTGAACCAGCAACGGCGTGCCACGGAAAAAGAAGATGTAGCCGTAGGGAAATGCCCGTACCCACCACAGGCGCGACGAACGCGCGATGCCCAGCGGAATCGCCAGCAACAGGCCGGCAATCACGGCGATGGCCACCAGTTCCAGGGTCAGCGTTGCGCCCTGAGCCAGTTTCGGCAGCCACTTGATGATGACTTCCCAGTTCATTGGGTGCTCCTCGCGAAGCCGCGAGCGGCGCGTTTTTCCATGAAGTGCATGCCTGTCATGGCCAGAATCGTCAGGCCCAGGTACATGAACGCGGCCACCATATAGAAGGTGAACGGCTGTTTGGACACGGTCACGCCGATTTGCGCGTGACGCATGATTTCTTCCAGGCCGATCACCGACACCAGCGCGGTGTCTTTCATCAGGATCATGAACAGGTTGCCCAAACCGGGCAGGGCGATGCGCCACATCTGCGGCATGATCAGCTTGGTGAAGATGCGAAATTTCGAAAGGCCCAGTGCCACACCGGCTTCACGGTGGCCTTTGGGAATCGCCAGAATGGCACCGCGAAACACTTCCGTGGCGTAGGCGCCAAAGCACAGGCCCAGCGCAATCACGCCGGCCGCAAAGGCATTGAGTTCAAGGTCGGGGTTGCCGAAAAACTCGCCCAGGGCACGCATCAGGTTGACTGTGCCGAAGTAGATCAACAGCACCCAGAGCAGTTCCGGAATGCCGCGTACCAGTGTCGAATAAGTGCCGCCAAGCCATTGCAACGGCTTGTACGGGGAAGTCTTGGCCAAGGCGCCGAGCAAACCGAGCACCAGCCCGAGACACAGGGCCGAGAGTGCCAGTTTCACAGTCATCAGCGCGCCAGCGGCGAGCGCCGGGCCGAATCCGTAGAGGTCGATAATCATGGATTTCTTTTCAAATCGCGGCAGGCAAGGCCGGGGACCGGCGCCGTCAGAAAACGGCGCCGGTCCGGCAGGTCAGTATCAATAGATGCTGAACGGGAAGTACTTGTCGTTGATCTTCTTGTAGGTGCCGTCAGCAACGATTTCTTTCAGTGCGACGTTCAGCTTCTCGCGGATCGGGTCGTTCTTGCGAACGGCGATACCGATCTTGTCGCTTTCTTCCACCGGGTCGCCTTTGAATTCGTAAGGCTTGCCGGCGTCGCTTTTCAGCCACTCGTAGTTGACGTATTTGTCCGCCAGGATGCCGTCCAGACGACCGGAGGTCAGGTCGAGGTAAGCGTTTTCCTGGGTGTCGTAGAGCTTGGTTTCAACGCCAGGCATGTTGTCTTCAAGCCAGGTGCCGGCCAGTGTCGCGCGTTGGGCGCCGATCACTTTGCCCTTCAGCGCATCCTTGTCGGTCTTGAAGTCGACGTCTTTCTTGGCGATGAATTGCAGCTTGTTCGAGTAGTACGGGTCGGTGAAGTCGACGGCTTGCTTGCGCTCGTCGGTGATCGACATCGAGGAGATCAGGAAGTCGAACTTCTTGGCGTTCAGGGCCGGAATGATGCCGTCCCAGTCGGAGGTGACCACGGTGCATTCGACTTTCATCTTGGCGCACAGGGCGTCGCCGATTTCCTTGTCGAAGCCGACGACATTGCCACTGGCATCTTTGTTGTTGAACGGCGGGTAGGCCGCTTCGATGCCCATCTTCAGGGTTTCGGCCATGGCACCGGCGCTGAACGCCAGGGTGACGGCGGCTGCCAGGAAGACCTTTTTGTAGTTCTGCATGCGGGTAGCTCCGTTAGCGGTTGCTGGACATGAATTGTTTGCAGCGCGCCGAAAGCGGGTTTTCGAACACCTGCTGTGGCGATCCTTGCTCTTCTACCAGGCCCTGGTGGAGGAACACCACTTCGCTGGACACCTGACGGGCAAAACCCATTTCGTGGGTGACCAGCAGCATGGTGCGGCCTTCTTCGGCCAGTGCGCGGATGACATTAAGTACTTCCTGGACCATTTCCGGGTCAAGGGCGGAGGTGGGTTCGTCGAACAGGATCACCTTGGGTTGCATCGCCAGCGTGCGGGCAATGGCCGCGCGTTGTTGCTGGCCGCCAGACAGTTGCGCCGGGTATGCATGACGCTTGTCGGCGATGCCGACCTTGGCCAGCAGGGCTTCGGCGACTTCAATGGCTTCGGCCTTGCTCTGGCCGAGCACGCGGCGAGGGGCCTCGATGATGTTGTCGAGCACGCTCATGTGCGGCCACAGATTAAAGTTTTGAAACACAAAACCAATCTCGCTGCGCAGGCGGTTGATCTGCTTGCCGTCGGCCGCGACCAGTTCGCCGTTCTTGGCGGCTTTGAGCTTGAGTTCTTCGCCGGCCACCAGGATCTGGCCCTGATGCGGGTTTTCCAGCAGGTTGATGCAACGCAGGAACGTGGACTTGCCGGAACCGGAGGAACCCAGGATCGAGATCACATCGCCGTCGCGGGCGGTCAGCGAGATGCCTTTGAGCACCTCAAGCTGTCCGTAGCGTTTGTGCAAGTTGCGGATTTCAAGCGCGGGCGTGGCCTCAGCCATGTGCGTTCCTCATATATGTTGCGCTCCTGCTGTTGGCGGGCCTTCCTGGCGAGGCGGCCAACCTAGCATAGCGTCTGAATGGCAGCCAACAGCGCTACGGGCGGTAAACGGGTGGCATGTGACAGGTTGTCGCATCGGTACAGCAGACTGTCGCGCTGCTATCAACCGAACAGCCGTTTGAACCCGATGTGGCGCGGCTGTCCCGTAAAAAAGGGCGCGATGTTGCCAGCTTTGGCGGGGTGTTGGAAGCGCTAACCGGCCAAACGTTCCTGATCCGCACTTTTATTGTGCGTTGAGCATTTGTTGGGTGTGTTTCCGGTGCGCAGATTCGTTCCTTAAGTGAGTCGCAGGGTAACGCTCTGGCGAAGTGCCATTATTTTCAATGACTTGCGATGACTGTTCGGTCAGGGTGAGATCGCCGGGTTAGAGGGTTTTGAAACATTTTGGCGCAATTATTGCGTGCAGATTCCAGAACGCCCCGTTGGTTTCTTTTTACAGAAGAGGGTTCACGACGGGATGCACGCATTCGCTTTTCCTTACAAAGGTAGTTTCAATGAGCAATACCCAAAGCTCTAACGGCCTCGAACAGGGGCTCAAACCGCGTCATGTGACCATGCTGTCGATTGCCGGTGTTATCGGCGCCGGCCTGTTCGTTGGCTCGGGCCACGCGATCGCTGCAGCAGGCCCGGCCGTGCTGTTGGCTTATGCCGCCGCCGGTATGCTGGTGGTGTTGGTGATGCGCATGCTGGGTGAAATGGCGGTTGCCTCGCCAGACACCGGCTCCTTCTCGACATACGCCGATCGTGCGATCGGTCACTGGGCCGGTTTCACCATCGGCTGGTTGTACTGGTGGTTCTGGGTGCTGGTGATCCCGTTGGAGGCCAACGCCGCCGCGACCATCCTGCACGCCTGGTTCCCTGGCGTGGACATCTGGGCTTTCGCCCTGGTCATCACGATGCTGCTGACCATCACTAACCTGTTCAGCGTGAAGAACTACGGCGAGTTCGAGTTCTGGTTCGCCCTGCTCAAGGTCGTGGCGATCATTGGTTTCATCATTCTGGGCATCGCGGCGATCTTCGGTTTCCTGCCGAACAGCCAGGTGAGCGGCGTTTCGCACATTTTCGACACTCAGGGCTTCCTGCCAAACGGCATGGGCGCGGTACTGGGCGCGATCCTGACGACCATGTTTTCCTTCATGGGCACCGAGATCGTGACCATCGCGGCCGCGGAATCGAAGAACCCTGGCAAGCAAATCTCCAAGGCCACCAACTCGGTGATCTGGCGGATTGGTTTGTTCTACCTCGTTTCGATCTTCATCGTCGTGGCCCTGGTGCCATGGAACGACCCGGTTCTGGCCAGCGTTGGTTCCTATCAGACCGTACTTGAGCGTATGGGCATCCCGAACGCCAAGATGATCGTCGACATCGTGGTACTGGTTGCTGTGACCAGCTGCCTGAACTCGGCGCTGTACACCTCGTCGCGCATGATGTTCTCGCTGGGCAAGCGCGGTGATGCACCGGCCGTGTCCACGCGCACCAACAAAAGTGGCACGCCATACTGGGCGGTGATGCTGTCCACGGGCGCAGCGTTCCTGGCAACATTCGCCAACTATGTGGCTCCGGCTGCCGTGTTCGAATTCCTGCTGGCCAGCTCCGGCGCCATTGCGTTGCTGGTGTACCTGGTGATCGCGATCTCGCAACTGCGCATGCGCAAACAGCGTATGGCCCGCGGTGAAAAAATCGCCTTCAGCATGTGGCTGTTCCCGGGCCTGACCTACGCGGTGATCGTCTTCATCGTCGCGGCCCTGACCATCATGCTGTTCCAGGACGCCCACCGTGTGGAGATCCTCGCGACCGGTTTGCTGAGTGCTCTGGTGGTTGCTACCGGTTTGCTGGTGGCGCGCCGTCGTCGCAATGAGCAACTGGTTGGCGCAGTGGCGCGCTAAGCTTTACGCACACTGTCGATGTACTGAAAACGACCGCCATCAGCCATGATCGCGGTCGTTTTTGCTTTCATTCAGGGGGTTTATCGGTCTGCTCCCTGATGGACACGATGATGTCGAGATAGTAGCCTCCTTGCCGAATGTGTATCTCGCTGTTGCGGGATGCAATGGAGTTTCAGGACACGGATTGTTCGACGCCCCAGCCTTCCCGGCTAAAGCCCCTCGACCCTTTCTTGCCTGCTCCCTCATCTGACGCGTGTCACAGATGCATTTGCGTGCGCCTGCCGTTTGCGCGGCAGTCACGAGCCAGCGCTGTATGGAGCTAGCCCGGCCATTCAGCTTACCCATTGGGGCATCAAGGAGAGACAGGCATGGCGTTTACATCGGTTGTGTTCAAAAACCCTAATACCGGAGCCATGAAGGAAGCCCCGATTGGCTTCTCGTGGACCGTGTTTTTCTTCGGCTTCCTGCCGCCACTGTTCCGTGGCGACATCAAGTGGGCAGCGATCATGTTCATCGTGGCCTGCGTCACATTCGGCCTCAGCAACTTCGTGTTCATGTTCATCTACAACAAGCTGTACGTGCGCGACCTGATCGGCGCCGGTTTCAAGGCTCAATCCATCGCCAGCGGTGACCTGAGCTACGCCAGCGCCAAAGTCGGGATGGAAATTCCACGTCTGGAAGCTGCGGCTGCCTGATTGTTGTTTTCAGGTTTGTAAAAAAACGGCCGCTGTCAGTGATGACAAGCGGCCGTTTCTATTTCCGAGGGCTTTTATTCGCCCTTTTCTTCCTGTGCATCCGGCGACTGACGATAGCTGTCCAGCGCAATGCCGAAGTCGGTGATGAATTGCGGGTCGGTCAGCCATGCCTGGGCGGTTTCGCGATCCATGCCGTCGGCCCACATGCGGTAGTCGATCAACATGTCGGCGGCCAGGTGAGTGGCGGCCATGCCTTCGTCGTCGGCGTTTTCCATGTCCAGCAGTTCTGGATGGTCAATGATGATAAAGGCGAGGTTCGTCAGCAGCACGGAGAGCATTTCACTGCGGCCGACAGCTTCGGCGTCGCGCATCTTGCTGAACATCGCCAGGGTGTATTCCGGGATCGGCTCGCCGATTTCACCCAAGTCATCGTCCAGCGCGGCGGGTTTTCTGCCGTGGATGTTGATCTGTTTGGCTTTGATCTTGGCGCGCTTGGCGCGTTTCTGTTGCTTGTTCAGGGAGGCCATGGGAACTCAGTTCGGTTTCTGTTGGGTTTGGGCTGCGATGATGTCGGAGGCCGCTACATAGTCGGCCTGGAAGGCCGGGGATTCGATCCATGCCAGGGCGCCGGCTTCGTCGACCTCGGTAGACCATTGGCGGTACTCGATCAGCGCGGCGAGGATGAAGTCCATCGCGCCTTCTTCGCCTTCCTGCTCGTAAACCAGTTCCAGCAATGGGTCTTCAAGGAAAGCGATGCACATGGCTTGCTGACTGGTTTTTTCAGCGTCGATCATTTTCTTGAACAGCTCGGTGAGGTCCACCGATTCAAAGTCGATGCGATCATCGTTCGGGTCCAGCTCGACCGGCGCGGCAGCCCGTTGGGTGCGGTTCTGCTTGGCCTTGGCTTTGGCGCGGGTGGCGCGTTTTTGCTGCTTGTTGGCGGAGGCCATGGTTTTGATCCGTCGTGCGTTAAAAGGACTCGCTGCGCGGTACTGTCCGCCCGGGGGTATCGGGGGCCAGTTCACCGCTCTGCAGCCAGGACAATGCAATGGGCCATAGTGTGGCTTGGTATGCGCTACGAAAAAAGGCGAAATGTCCGACTTCTGCTTCGCCGATGTCTTCGGGGGCGATTCGCCAGTGGGTGTTCGTACCGCCACTGAAGTAGCCGAGCAGGCGTTCGATGGCCGGGATCGTGCCGTAAGGATCGTCTGTGATGCTGATGGCCAGTGTCCTGGCTTTCATCGTCGCCCCTGGTTTTTTGGTCAGCGTGCGACCGCTGGGCCGCGTTTCATATCGGCGGGTGGGCGTGCTCCAGTCTCGAACCACCCCGGCGGGTGTGTCTTCCAGCCAGCCAAGACGCTTTCCGGGGAAGTAGCCATAGATCATGGTGATCAGCGGCATCACCACGTGCCACTTGCCGAACATCCTCCAGCGATGAGCGGGCGCGTAGTCGCGCCAGTAGGCGAATTGCGCACCGACGGTGACCAAGCGCCGAATCAGCTGCCCTGAGGCTCCCAGGCCCGCCGCACAGCCGCCAAAGCTGTGGCCGACGACATCGATGGGCTGGCCGGGAAATTCGCGCTGAGCGCGCTTGAGCATCGCCTCGAAATCCAGCGCGCCCCAATCAGTCCATGAGGCGTCGAGATTTTTCAATGACGCAGGGCGTGATTCGCCGATGCCACGGTAGTCATAGGTGATGACATCGAAGCCGTTGGCGAACAGGTAATCGGCGAAGCGCGAATAGTGACGGCAGCGAACCGAGGTGGCGGCGTTGATGATGACGATCGGGCGCACAAGGTCCTGAAAGGCGTGCCGCCAAGTGAAGCCGCCGAGGATGAAGCCGTCTGCGGCGGGCTCTTTGAATGGTTCGCCAGAAACGGGAGTTGGCAGCGGCAACTCGATTTGAGTGGGGGCCAGTGACATGTCCTGCAAATTCATCGGCTTCAGACCTTTGCGGGTAGCTGCCAACGATAGTCTTCGTGCGGCGGGTGGACAATCCATCTGTGTTCACAGGGGGATCTGATCGAGCAGTCGCTCCTCGATTGCCGCCTGCTCCCGGTCCAGTTCAGTGCGGAGTTCGTCTTCGCTGGGCAGGACTGTTTTGTATTTGCTGGCGAAGAGTTGTTCGTTGTCTTTCA
The DNA here is from genome assembly GCF_017351735.1 of Pseudomonas sp. FW300-N2A2. Lineage (NCBI taxonomy): Bacteria > Pseudomonadati > Pseudomonadota > Gammaproteobacteria > Pseudomonadales > Pseudomonadaceae > Pseudomonas > Pseudomonas sp. FW300-N2A2. Next base: position 27,736 of record NZ_JACNDU010000002.1, read on the forward strand.
GCACTGAATAGCGCACCACTGATTCATCTTTTTTCGCACAGAGAATGATGCCGACGGTGGGGCCATCTTCCGGTCCGCGCTTGAGGTCGTCATACATGCGTACGTACATGTCCATCTGGCCAACATCCTGATGAGTCAGTTCGCCGCGCTTCAGATCGAAGATGACGAAGCACTTGAGTACGTAGTTGTAAAACACCAGATCGATGTAGAAGTCTTTGCTCTCGGTACTGATGCGTTGCTGGCGAGCGATGAAGGCAAAGCCTCTACCCAGTTCCAGCAGGAAGGCTTGAAGCTGATGGATCAATGCTTGTTCCAGATTGGTTTCTTGAGTCAAACCTGCGTTGGTTGAGCCAAGAAACTCCAGCATCACCGGGTCCCTGATGAAGTCTCGTGGGTGTGCTTTCATTTTCTGGATGTTGGTGGTGGCTTCCTGCCGGACGGCAGGTCGATCGCGGCTTGTGAGCAGGCGTTCGTAGTAGAGGGTGTTGATCTGGCGTTCCAGGGCGCGGGATGACCAGTTTTGGTTGGCAGCTTCGTCCATATACCACGTGCGCGCGGTGTCACTATCGACGCGCAGAAGCCTGCGGTAGTGGGTCCAGCTCAATTCGTGACGCAGTGCGTCACGAATTGGGAATGCTTGGTAAAACAGGCGCATGTAGCGAAGATTAGAGTTATCAAAGCCTTTCCCGAATTCTGCTGTCAGGCTCTGCGCCAGCGTTGCCAGCAATTGCTTTCCGTAACCCGCCCGCCGAGCCCCTTCCTGCTCGAACTCGACAATATGCCTCCCAATCTGCCAGCAAGTTTGTACCTGGACCGTATCGACCGTTCGCAGGACCTTCTGCCGTGCATCACGAATCAGCTCTCCAAGATTGCCGAGTAGTGAGGCGAGTTGTGCATCCTGAGTGTTACCGGGTTTGAGTGAGCTCATGGCGTCTTCTGCAAAGGAATGAACAGGCAGAAGAGGATGGCAGCGGAGGTGGGAGCGGCGATGCCGGGCGTGGCTGGTAAACCAGAAGGAAAGCCCGATTGGGTTTGCGGGATCGCTCCGACGGCAAGTCGTGCTTCAGGAATATAACGTGTAGTCCATTTCGTAGTGAGCCCAAGTACCAATCAATCTAAAACCCGGGCGTTCGAGAGGAAATCTAAAAGGCATGACAAATGGGTTCCATGGAGCCCGGGAGGCGTGATCATGAAGTACGTGCATTCCCTTGCGTTGCCCATCGCCGCGGTGGGCATGTTGATGTTCCCGGTGATGTCGTCTGCCGCCAGTCTTGAACCAATCGACAGCGCTGGCGTGCAAGTTCAACCGCAGGAGCAAAACGGAATTACTTATCTGTCCGGCGGTATAGGCCTGGATGAGTCGAAGGCCATCCAGCAAACGGCTGGCTATAACTTGCACATGACGTTTTCGGTCGGGGCGGAGAATAAATACATTCCCGACGTCGACGTGGTCATTCAGAAAGCCCAAGGGCAAACCGTGTTGACGCTGAACGAGGCTGGCCCGCTGGTTTATGTCCAGCTACCGCCCGGCAAATACACCGTGGTTGCTACGCGACATGGAGAAGTGCGGCGTGATAGTGCCGACGTAGGAAGTGGCCCTGCACGTAATCTGGTCTTTCACTGGGCCGGTGAAAGCTAGCAGTTGGCCGGAGTTGGCCGGCCGATGCCTTTGTTCCAGCGAATGGGCGGCAGAAAATCATCTGTCCGCCCATTGCGTGGTTTTAGGCTTGAGCGGTCTGGCCTCTCAGGATCTGCTGCTTACGCTGTTCTTCCGGCAGATCGTTGATGCAGTAGTTGATGTAGTACACGTTGAACAGGAACGTGTAGAAGGCGTTCATTCGCAGGTCGACCTTGTGCTCGCTGAGGGCATATTCCGTCAGCGCCGTTTTAGCCTTGAATGCCCATACGATGTACAGCACGCCACTGGCAAGGCCGAGAACTGCGGACGTGAAATCCAGAGCCACGTTGCCCAGGTTGGAGAATGTGCCGCTTAAGCCGGCGCATACAGCGATCCAGATAATGTAAGCGTCATCTACCAATCGGACTTTGGTGGTGTCGCTGATGATTTTGCTGTTTTTGTATAGCCACAAAATAAGATAGATCCCGGCAGTGGCGATGGAGAGCAACACCAGGTTCCAGGTCTTCGTATCGATCTTGTCTTTTAGTTCATTGATTGTTGACATAACTTTTCCATGTCCTTTGGCTTAAGGGGATGTGTAGCGCTGGTGTTTACTGCGGGGGGAGGCATTCCTTGCGTTGTTACCTGTCCTTTTGGGTGCGTATTCCAACTGCGCCGTGGGGCAGTGGATTGCATTGAAATCGACCGGACGGGTTTCCGTGGTGTCGGTCGAGCTTGTGGCACAACGCTACTATAGAGCCTTGCTGAAGGCGAGTTTTGTTTTTGGATCGTCGATCCGTCGCTTCCACTGCCGTGTGCCGGACTTCGTTAAATCGCAGGCATAAAAAAACCCTGAATCTTGCGATTCAGGGTTTTCGGTATTTGGTGCCCAGAGACGGAATCGAACCGCCGACACGGGGATTTTCAATCCCCTGCTCTACCGACTGAGCTATCTGGGCAACGGGGCGCATTAAACGGGTTTTTCAGGGGGTCGTCAAGCAAGTTTTCAAAAAAAATTTAATTATTACCGTCGCTTACGTTCCGACCCCCGATAAAGCGGGATTATTCTGCAGGCGGAACGTAGCCTTCAGCCTTGGCGTATTCCTCGCCGGAGAAGTACTTGTCCATCTCGCCTTGCAGATATTTGCGGTCTTCGGCGTTCATCATGTTCAGGCGTTTTTCGTTGATCAGCAGCGTCTGGTGTTTCTGCCAGTCGGCCCAGGCCTTCGCCGAGACGTGGTCAAAAATGTCCTGACCTTTGGCGCCCGGGAATGGAGCGCGCTCCAGGGCTGGCAATTCTTCTTTGTACTTGCGGCACATGATGGTGCGGGTCATGACGACTCTCCTGCGTTCAATACGGCGGCCGCGCGTTCGAGCAAGGTTTTGACCGGGGCGGCAAGGCCCAGGCGCGGCGGGGTGGCGAGGTTATACCAGAGCCAGTCGGCCTCGGCCACGTGATGGCCGGCCTCCTGGACCTGAACCAGCCAGGGTTCGATGGACAACTGAAAATGGCTGAACGTGTGTACGAGGCTCGGCAGCGCTTGTTGGCTGCCCAGCTCCAGCGAGTGCTGCGAGGCCAGATGTTGCAGGTCGTCGAGGTCGTCGAGTTCCGGCAGGCTCCACAGACCGCCCCACAAGCCCGTGGAAGGGCGACGGTAAAGCAGAATCGCGCCGTCTCCGTTGGCGAGCATCGGCATCAGCGTGCGCTTCTGTGGCACGGCTTTGCGTGGCTTCGGGATCGGGTAGCGGGTTTCCAGGCCGAGCATGTGCGCTTCGCAGCCCTTTTCCAGCGGGCAGAGCAGGCAGCTCGGTTTGCTGCGGGTGCAAAGCGTGGCGCCCAGATCCATCATCGCCTGGGTGTAGGCGTTGACCCGATCATGCGGCGTGAAGCGCTCAGCGTTCGCCCACAGCTGTTTCGCGACCTTCGGCTCGCCCGGATAACCCTCTTGCGCCGTAAAGCGCGCCAGGACGCGTTTGACGTTGCCGTCGAGGATCGGCGCCCGCAGGCCCATGCTCAGGCTGGCGATGGCGCCCGCCGTGGACAGGCCGATCCCCGGCAGCTCGACCAGCTTTTCCACATCCCGCGGAAATTCGCCGCCGTACTCAGCGACGACGATCTTCGCGGTCTTCTGCAAATTGCGCGCGCGGGTGTAGTAACCGAGGCCGGTCCACAGGTGCAGCACTTCGTCTTCTGGCGCAGCGGCCAGGGCTTCGACCGTCGGCAGCGAGGCCATGAACCGGTCGAAGTAATTCAGCACGGTGCTGACCTGGGTTTGCTGCAACATGATCTCCGAGACCCACACCCGATACGGTGTGATGCCTTGCTGCCAAGGCAAATCGTGGCGGCCGTGGCGGTCGTACCAGTCCAGCACCGCCGATGAAAACTGCTCGGATCTCATCGCTTGAACAGCCCCTTCAATGCGTTTTTCAGCTCGGGACTGACTTTGTCGCCAAGCTTTTCGTCGATTTTTTCGCTGATTTTGTCGCCCGCCATTTTGGACGCGACCTGGCCCATGCGTTCGTTGTCGAGGCGGCAAGCCTTGGCGCCGAGCTCCAGCGGGCCACGGCAGCGCAGCGGCCATTCGATGCCGACAAATTTGTCGCCGACCTGACAGGCCGGATCTGGCATGGCGCTCGTATCGCCTTCGACGATGATGCCAACGCGGTAGTCCATGCCCAATACCCGCAGGTCGACGTCGCCGTCGCCATTCACGGTCATGCCCGGGATGCGCACTTTCAGGTCCGGGTTGCTGGCCACGCCATTACGGAAGGCCAGGTTGCCCTTGAGCTCTTGGAACGGCGTGTCCTTGCCGCGTGGTTCGCCGCTGAGGGCTTTGCGGTTGAGCGTGGCGATGCCTTTGCACAGTTGCTGTTCGAGGTTGGCATTGAGCAGCACGCCGTTGTTGATGACGAAACTGGCATTGCCGTTGAGGGTTTCGATCAGCGCTTTCTGGCTGTTGCCATTGCCGGTCAGGTTGCTGTCGAGCGTGACCAGGCCTTTGACTGGCGGTTTTTTACCCTGGCTTTCGAGGATTTTTTCCACAGGCACTTTGCTGATGCGTGTCTGCATGTTCAGCGCTGGTGTCTGCTGGCGCACGTCGAGGGTGCCCCTGGATTCGAAGGTGCCGTCGTACAGGTCGCCGCGCAGGTTCTCAAGCGTCAGCAGGCCTTCCTTGCCATTGGCCTTGAGCGCCGCGTTCTGGATCGGCAGCTTGTCGAGGGTCAACTGGCCAAAGGTCAGGTCAGCATCCACGTCGAGTTTGCTCAGGCGTTCCACTGGCAGCAGGCGCTCGTTGCTCCACGCGTCTTTGGTGGGCTTGTCCGGCAGCGGTGTGCTGCCTGCGCCGGCCATGGCATCGGCTTCGGTGCTGGCCACTTCGGCCTGGCGCACTTGCGTCGCGCTATTGGCTTCGGCGGATTTTGGCGGCAGGTAGCGGTCGACGTTGAAGGTGTCAGCCTTGAGCGCGGCGCGCAGCGATTGCTTGGCGAAATCCTCGACGGCAATACGACCGCTGAAGGTGCTGTCATCGACTTTCAGGTTGATGTTGTCGAGCACCAGACTGGTCGGCGTACCGGAAATGCGGCTGACCAGTTCCACTTTGCTCAAACTGCCTTCAGCCATCGCCGGGAGTTTCTGGCCGATGCTGTCGACGAATTTCGCCAGGTCGAATTGGGCAATCGAAAGGCCGCCGTTGATTTGCGGCGTTTTGTCGAGGTCGTTGACCTTCAGTTCGCCCAGTGCGCGCAACTGGTTGGCGGAAATCTTGATGCCAGTCCATTCGGCGACGTTCGCTGCTTTATCCAGCAGCAACTGGCCTTGGGCGGCGAAGGTTACGGTCTTGCCTTGCAGCGGATCACCGGCGATTTCGCCGGACAGCTTCATGTCCTCGAATTTGTAGCGTTGCAAGGCGCGTTCAAAACGCAGCTCGCCATTGAGCTCGGTGCGTACCCGCAGAACGGGCTGATTGGTGCCCAGGAACGCGGTGAGCTTGACCGGGATGTTGGTCGAGTCGTGGACCGGCCCGGTGCTCAACTGGATGCTTTCGGCGCTGAAATGCTGGCCGGTCTTCTCGTCGCTGTATTCAACGCGGGCGTTGTTGACGGTCAGGCTGTCGATGTCCAGGCGGATCGGCTGCGCCGGTTTTTCCACTTGAACGGTGGTTTGCGGTGCAGGTTCGCCGGGCGTGACCGCAGGAGCGGTCGAGTTGGCAGTCGCCGGCACCTTACCGATGTCTTCCCAGTTGCCGTGGCCGTCCTTGTCGCGGTTCAGGCGCAGGTTCAGGCCTTCGACGCGCACGTCGCTCATCTGCACTTCACGGCGCAGCAGCGGCAGCACGCGCACCGACAGGCCGAGCATCTGCAAGTCAGCGAACGGTTCGGTGGGCTTGGCCAGGGTCGCGACACTGGCTTCGTGCAATTCCAGGCCCAGCCACGGGAACAGGCTCCAACCGATGTCGCCATTGAGCGTCAGCTCGATGTGGGCCTTGTCGCGGGCAATCTGGCGAATCTCGTCTTTATAGTCGTTGGGATCGAAGAGGTGGGTCAGGGCAAAGCCCAGCGCCACAATGATCAGCAACAACCCGAGAAGTACCAGACCCAGGATTTTGCCGAACGCTTTCATGGGCGAGTCCTTGTAGTTAGTCGATTTAGCCGGGGAGTATAGCGCTCAGAAGTGGACGACCGGTCAGCGATCAACCCGGCAGCACATCCAGTGGCACTTTCAGTTTGGCCGCCAGCGCCTGGGACTCAAGGTGCCCGGCAGGTGCCAGCAGGCGCAATGTCGCACCCGATTGCGACGCCAGTTTCTGCGCTTCGTTCACCATTCGCTCGGCAACCCCACGACGACGGGTGATTTTTCGTACACACAGTTGGGACAGATGCCAGACGTCCTGGTGCCTTTGCAAACGTGCCGCGCCCAGCAGGCGATCATTGAAACGCCCGGCGATCAACGAGCCGTCCCGCAGGCAGCCTTCGATCAACTGCACATCATCGGCAAACGGCGCGAACAGCCAATCCGGCGCGTCGCGGTAAATCTTCTGCAAATCCTGCTGATCCTGGTAGGTGGCTTCGTTCAGCAGCTCGACGATGACAGGCATGACGGTTCCTTCAGTGGTACGAGAACAGATGACTTGCAAAAACGTGATATCAGTTTGGTTTTTCTGTCACGTGCAAATGGTAACCTCTGCCGGTTCGTCCGTCCTTCTGCGACGTGATGTCGCACCAAAATGGAGCTTTACCTCAAAAAAACAGTCATGCGTGCGCATAAAGGCTGGGGGTGAGCAGTGGCTGGCGAACCATACTAATAATTGGGGGATACACAATGACCACGAGCATCACGGCGGACGGCATCTATGCCGGCCAGCCTGCGTTCCTGTCCAAGGAGCGCATCATCGCCAAGCCCGGTTTCAACCGTTGGCTGGTGCCACCGGCCGCGCTGGCCATCCACCTCTGCATCGGCATGGCCTATGGCTTCTCGGTGTTCTGGTTGCCACTGTCCAAAGCCCTGGGCGTGACCAAGGCGGTGACCTGTGCACCGGACATGAGCTTCATCTCGCAAGTGTTCTCGTCGCAATGCGACTGGCCGATCTCGATGCTCGGCTGGATCTACACCCTGTTCTTCATCTTCCTCGGCTGCTCGGCCGCGATCTGGGGTGGCTGGCTGGAACACGCCGGGCCGCGCAAGGCTGGCGTTGTGTCGGCACTGTGCTGGTGTGGTGGTCTGCTGATTTCGGCGCTGGGTGTGTATACGCACCAGATCTGGCTGATGTGGATCGGCTCCGGGGTCATTGGCGGTATCGGCCTGGGCCTGGGTTACATCTCGCCGGTCTCGACCCTGATCAAGTGGTTCCCGGACAAGCGCGGCATGGCGACCGGCATGGCGATCATGGGGTTCGGCGGTGGCGCGATGGTTGGTGCTCCGCTGGCCGCAGCCTTGATGGGGCACTTCGCGTCGGCAGACAGCGTGGGCGTATGGCAGAGCTTCTTGGTGATGGCCGCGATCTACTTCGTGTTCATGATCGGCGGCGCACTGTCCTACCGCGTACCACCAACCGGCTGGAAGCCTGAAGGCTGGACCGCTCCGGCGAAAAAAGCTTCGAACGCGATGATCACTCATCGTCACGTGCACGTGAATGTGGCGTGGAAAACCCCGCAATTCCGTCTGGTATGGCTGGTGCTGTGCCTGAACGTGTCCGCCGGTATCGGCATCCTCGGCATGGCTTCGCCGCTGTTGCAGGAAGTGTTCGCCGGCAAATTGCTCGGCACCGACCAGACGTTTGGTCAGCTGGACGCGGGCCAACTGGCCTCGATTGCCGCGATTGCTGCCGGCTTCACCGGTTTGCTGAGCCTGTTCAACATTGGTGGCCGATTCTTCTGGGCATCGTTCTCGGATTACCTGGGCCGCAAAAACACCTATTTCGTGTTCTTCGCCCTCGGTTTTGCGTTGTACGCGTTGATCCCGAACCTTGGTCACCTGGGCAACGTTGCGCTGTTCGTGGCGGCGTTCTGCATCATCCTGTCGATGTATGGCGGCGGTTTTGCGACGGTGCCGGCTTACCTGGCGGACCTGTTCGGTACACAAATGGTCGGTGCGATCCACGGTCGTCTGTTGACCGCCTGGGCGGCAGCGGGTGTGTTGGGTCCGGTGCTGGTGAACTACCTGCGTGAGTATCAGCTGAGCATCGGCGTTGAACGTGCTGCGGCTTACGACATCACGCTGTACATCCTCGCGGGCCTGCTGGTGCTGGGTTTCATCTGCAACCTGCTGGTGCGCCCGGTGGCCGACAAGTACTTCATGACCGACGCTGAACTGGCCGCCGAACAGGCGCTGGGCCACGACAAGGGTGCTGATGCCAGCACCGTGCTGGAGTGGAAGGCGGCGTCGGGCACCAAGCCGTTGGCGATTGCAGCGTGGCTGGTGGTGGGGATTCCGTTGGCGTGGGGTGTTTGGGTGACCCTGCAAAAAACGGCAGTACTGTTCCACTAAGTACCCCGCGCCCGATCCGTCGGGCGCAACTCGATCCCTGTAGGAGCCAGCTTGCTGGCGATCCATGCGATGCGGTGTGTCAGATACGCCGCCATCGCTGGCAAGCCAGCTCCTACAGAGGTCAAAAGCCGTGCATTCGCAATGAATCCTGGCTTGTATGGACATGTCTATCCCCGACGGAGCGGGGTTCTATCCGTCAGTCATATCACCTCTCGTGTTTCTGTTTCCCGCCCGCGCCCCTATAATGGCTGCCTTTTTCGCCCAATGATTTTGCGGAGCTGGTGATGGCCGAACGTAAGGCGTCAGTCGAGCGCGACACTCTGGAAACCCAGATCAAAGCCTCGATCAACCTGGATGGCACCGGAAAGGCCCGATTTGATATCGGTGTTCCTTTTCTTGAGCACATGCTGGACCAGATCGCCCGTCACGGGCTGATCGACCTGGATATCGTCAGCAAGGGCGACCTGCATATCGACGACCACCACACCGTGGAAGACGTCGGTATCACCTTGGGTCAGGCTTTCGCCAAAGCCATCGGCGACAAGAAAGGCATCCGTCGCTACGGCCACGCCTACGTGCCGCTCGATGAAGCGCTGTCGCGCGTGGTGATCGACTTCTCCGGCCGCCCTGGCCTGCAGATGCATGTTCCCTATACCCGCGCCACTGTTGGCGGTTTTGATGTTGACCTGTTCCAGGAATTCTTCCAGGGCTTCGTCAACCACGCGCTGGTCAGCCTGCACATCGACAACCTGCGTGGCACCAACACCCACCACCAGATCGAAACCGTGTTCAAGGCTTTCGGCCGCGCACTGCGCATGGCCGTAGAGCTCGATGACCGCATGGCCGGTCAGATGCCATCGACCAAAGGCGTTCTGTAATGCAGACGGTCGCGGTTATCGATTACGGCATGGGCAACCTGCACTCGGTGGCCAAGGCCCTCGAGCACGTCGGTGCCGGCAAGGTCTTGATCACCAGTGATGCCGACGTGATTCGCGAAGCCGACCGGGTGGTTTTCCCCGGCGTCGGTGCGATTCGCGATTGCATGGCGGAGATCCGTCGCCTGGGTTTCGACTCGTTGGTGCGTGAAGTCAGCCAGGACCGTCCGTTCCTCGGCATCTGCGTCGGCATGCAAGCCTTGCTCGACAGTAGTGAAGAGAACGACGGCGTCGACTGCATCGGCCTGTTCCCGGGCGCGGTGAAGTTCTTCGGCAAAGGCCTTGTTGAAGACGGCGAACACCTGAAAGTCCCGCACATGGGCTGGAACGAAGTGAAGCAGACGGTGAGTCACCCGCTGTGGCACAACATTCCGGACCTGGCGCGTTTCTACTTCGTGCACAGCTACTACATCGCTGCCGGTAACGCGCGGCAGGTGGTCGGTGGCGGTCACTACGGTGTCGATTTCGCTGCAGCGCTGGCTGATGGCTCGCGTTTCGCCGTGCAGTTCCACCCGGAGAAGAGCCATACCCATGGCCTGCAATTGCTGCAGAACTTCGCTGCGTGGGATGGTCGCTGGTAAATGGCCGTCAAGAAGAAGCCGCCGATCCTGAGCCTCACTCCCGAGCAGGAGAACGAGGCCAATCACAAGATCAAGCGCTTCATGGAGGATCGCTTCGAACTGGACCTAGGTTCGTTCGAAGCGGCCGAAATCCTTGAGCTGTTTACCCGTGAAATTGCGCCGCACTATTACAACAGGGCGATTTTCGATGTGCAGACGCACCTTAAAGAAAGGTTCGAAAGCATCGAAAGCGACTTGTGGGCGCTCGAGAAAAACTGATTTCCGAGCGAAGCTGAACACTCGAATTTGAAGGTTTGCCAGATGCTGATTATTCCCGCTATCGATCTCAAGGACGGTGCCTGTGTTCGTCTGCGCCAGGGCCGCATGGAAGATTCCACGGTGTTCTCCGATGACCCGGTGAGCATGGCCGCCAAGTGGGTGGAGGGCGGTTGCCGTCGTCTGCATCTGGTCGACCTGAACGGTGCCTTCGAAGGCCAGCCGGTCAACGGCGAAGTGGTCACCGCCATCGCCAAGCGCTACCCGAACCTGCCGATCCAGATCGGCGGCGGTATCCGCTCGCTGGAAACCATCGAGCACTACGTCAAAGCGGGCGTGAGCTACGTGATCATCGGCACCAAAGCCGTGAAAGATCCGGCTTTCGTTGCTGAAGCCTGCCGCGCGTTCCCGGGCAAAGTGATCGTCGGTCTGGATGCCAAAGACGGTTTCGTCGCCACCGATGGCTGGGCTGAAATCAGCACCGTTCAGGTCATCGACCTGGCCAAGCAATTCGAAGCCGACGGCGTGTCCGCGATCGTTTATACCGACATCGCCAAAGACGGCATGATGCAGGGCTGCAACGTGCCGTTCACCGCTGCGCTGGCCGCTGCCACGCGTATTCCGGTGATCGCTTCCGGTGGTATCCACAACCTGGGCGACATCAAGTCGCTGCTCGACGCCAAGGCACCGGGCATCATCGGCGCGATCACCGGCCGGGCGATCTACGAAGGCACCCTCGACGTCGCTGAAGCGCAAGCTTTCTGCGATTCGTACAAAGGCTGAGGACTGACCATGGCGCTGGCCAAACGCATCATCCCTTGCCTGGACGTGGATAACGGCCGGGTCGTCAAAGGTGTGAAGTTCGAAAACATCCGCGATGCCGGCGACCCGGTGGAAATCGCCCGTCGTTACGACGAGCAGGGTGCCGACGAGATTACTTTTCTCGACATCACCGCCAGCGTCGACGGTCGCGACACCACGCTGCATACCGTTGAGCGCATGGCCAGCCAGGTCTTTATTCCGCTGACCGTTGGCGGCGGCGTGCGCACCGTGCAGGACATTCGCAACCTGCTGAATGCCGGCGCGGACAAGGTCTCGATCAATACCGCTGCCGTGTTCAACCCGGAGTTCGTGGGTGAGGCGGCGCAGCATTTCGGTTCGCAGTGCATCGTGGTTGCCATCGATGCGAAGAAGGTCTCCGGTCCGGGCGAAACCCCGCGCTGGGAAATCTTCACTCACGGCGGGCGCAAGCCGACCGGTCTCGACGCGGTCGAGTGGGCGAAGAAGATGGAAGGCCTGGGAGCCGGCGAAATCCTGCTGACCAGCATGGACCAGGACGGCATGAAAAACGGCTTCGACCTGGGCGTTACCCGTGCGATCAGCGACGCGCTGGGGATTCCGGTGATCGCCTCCGGCGGCGTCGGCAACCTGCAGCATTTGGCCGACGGCATCATCGAAGGTCACGCCAGCGCTGTTCTGGCCGCGAGTATTTTCCACTTCGGCGAATACACCGTGCAGGAAGCCAAGGCCTACATGGCCCATCGCGGCATCGTGATGCGCTAAACAAACGATACAGGCCAGTGGACATCATGGCGGGCTCAAGGCACTCTTGGGTACGCCATGGATCTCGGTAGCCAGACATGCTCAAACGCCTTCTTCTTGCCCTCGCCAGCGCTTCTCTATTGCAGATCAGTGGCGTGCACGCCACCGAAAATCCCGACGCCGACCTGGTGCTGCTGACGGAAAACTTCCCGCCTTACAACATGGCCAAGAACGGCAAGAACTTCGCTCAGGACGAGAACATCAATGGCATCGCTGTGGACATTGTCCGCGAGATGTTCAAGCGTGCCGACGTAACCTACAGCCTGACCCTGCGTTTCCCTTGGGAGCGCATCTACAAGCTCGCCCTCGAGAAACCCGGGTATGGCGTGTTCGTGATGGCGCGGCTGCCGGACCGTGAAAAGCTCTTCAAGTGGGTCGGCCCGATCGGTCCGGATGACTGGATCATGCTGGCCAAGGCGGACAGCAAGATCAGCCTGGAAACGCTGGAAGACGCGCGCAAATACAAGATCGGTGCGTACAAGGGCGATGCGATTGCCGAGACGCTGGCCAAGCAAGGGTTGAAGCCGATTGTCGTGCTGCGGGATCAGGACAACGCGAAGAAGCTGACCAGCGGCCAGATCGACTTGTGGGCCACGGGCGACCCGGCCGGGCGTTACCTGGCGCGTCAGGACGGTGTCACCGGGCTCAAGACCGTGCTGCGCTTCAACAGTGCGGAGTTGTATTTGGCGCTGAACAAAGACGTGCCGGATGAAACCGTCGCCAAGCTGCAAGCCGCGCTGGATCAGCTGCGCAAGGAAGGCGTGGTGGACGAGATCATGGGGCGGTATCTCTAACCGTCCACCCATCCTTGTAGGAGCCGGCTTGCCGGCGATAGCGGCAGTGAAATCGATGCATGATTCGAGGCCGCTATCGCCAGCAAGCCGGCTCCTACAGTGGTTCCGTTGATTAGCGGTACACGCCGTCCTTGCCATGCGCAGTCGTTGCGCGGTTGCTGCGCACACTGATCATCAACTTGATATCAATCCAGTCAATGCCCTGAGCTTTCAGCTTCGGCAATTCGCGCTCCAGCACTGCCAGCGTCTGCGGATACGGATGCCCGATCATCACCGCCGAACCCTGTTTGTGCGCCAGATTGATCGCGGTCTGTAGCTGGGTGAAGATCGCCGCTTCTGTTCGCTCATCATCCAGAAACACATCCCGCGAAACACTCGCCAACCCGATCTTCTGCGCTTCGGCCGCTGCCACGGTTTGCGCGCTGGTGCGGCTGTCGACGAAGAATTTGTGCCGCCGCTGCAATTCCGCCATCAACCAGGCCATGGCGGGTTGCTGTGCGGTCATGCGACTGCCCATGTGGTTGTTGATGCCGCTTGTGTACGGGACCATTTTGAACGCCGCGTCGAGGCGCTTCTCAAGCTCTTCGATGGGCAGCTCGGGATGCCAGGCGAACGGCCCCGTGGCGGGGTCCATCGGCATGTGCAGGATGACGATCTTGCCGGCGCGATGAGCTTCGCGGGCGAATTCGGTGGCGTGGGGTGTGTCGGGCATGATCGCCGTGGTCACCGGGCCGGGCAGGGCCAGCACGCGGCGATCCCGGGGCAGGTTCTGCCCCAGGTCATCGATGATCAGGCTGATGTAGGCTTTTTGAGGGGCGGGCGCCGCGTGAGCAACACCCGCCAGACAGCACAGCAGACCGAGAACCAACCGCAGGCGCATCTCAGCGGCCGGAAGTGATGCTCAACCCTTTGAGCAGGCTCAGGGCCTGGGCCAACTGGTAATCATCGTCCTGCGGCATTGCCTTGGCCTTGGCGCTGGAGCCGGTCGGTTTGTCGGCGCCGCCGTTGCCATTGCCCAGGTGACCTTGCAGATCGGCTTCCTTGAAGTATTCGCCGTCCTGCTCGCTGGTGATCTTGGCCTTGCGCACTTCGATGTCCGGGACGATGCCCTGGGCCTGGATCGAGCGGCCGTTCGGCGTGTAATACAGCGCCGTGGTGATCTTCAGCGCGCGGTCGTTGTTCAGCGGCAGCACGGTTTGCACCGAGCCCTTGCCGAAACTGGTGGTGCCCATGACCACCGCGCGTTTCTGATCCTGCAGGGCGCCGGCCACAATTTCCGAGGCCGAGGCGCTGCCGCCGTTGATCAGTGCAACCATCGGCACCGCTTCGCTTTCGTCTTTGCCGGTGGCGGAGAAGCGCAGCTCGGAGTTGGCGATGCGGCCCTTGGTGTAAACGATCAGGCCCTTGGTGATGAAGTGGTCAACCACTTCCACCGCCGCCTGCAGCACGCCGCCGGGGTTGTTACGCAGGTCGAGGATGATGCCTTTGAGCTTCTTGCCGTTGTCCTTGCGCAACTTGGCCAGGGCCTTGGAGACTTCTTCGCCGGTCTTGACCTGGAACTGGGTGATGCGGATGTAGCCGTAGCCGGACTCCAGCAACTGGCTCTTCACGCTCTTCACCTGAATGATGGCGCGGGACAGGGTCACGTCGAACGGCGTGCCGCCATCGCGAACCAGGGTCAGGGTGATTTTCTGGCCGATCTTGCCGCGCATCTTGTCCACGGCTTCGGTCATGCTCTGGCCGCGAGTCGGCTGGCCGTTGATCTTGACGATGAAGTCGCCGGCCTGAATGCCGGCCTTCGAGGCGGGCGTGTCATCAATCGGCGAAACCACCTTGATGAAACCGTCTTCGGCGCCGACTTCGATGCCCAGGCCGCCGAATTCGCCGCTGGTGCTTTCCTGCAATTCAGCGAAGTCTTCCGGGCCCAGGTAGGCGGAGTGCGGGTCGAGGTTGCTGAGCATGCCCTTGATGGCGTTTTCCAGCAGGGTCTTGTCGTCCACCGGTTCGACATAGGCTGCCTTGATCCGGTCCATGACCTCGGCAAAGGTGCGCAACTCTTCCAGCGGCAGCGGCGCCTTGGTAGTCGCAGCAGTGCCCGCAGGCGCGACCGCCGGAGCCGGTTGAGCAGCGAACGCCAGAGGCGCGCCGATCACCAGGGCGATCGTCAGGGCCAGCGAGGTAAGACGGGACAAATGCAGCATGTCGAACGAACTCCTAATGTAGGTGACTCAACGCCTATCCTTGCGCGCGGCACCATTGCGCCGGATCACTCGGGTGACCCTGCTGACGAATTGCGAAATACAGTGCTGGAGTGTCCTGCCCGCCGCTGTTACCGACAGTGGAGATGGACTCACCGGCTTTCACCACGTCACCCGCAGACTTGAGCAGCGTCTGGTTGTGACCGTAAAGACTCAAAAAACCGTTGCCGTGGTCAAGGATCACCAGCAAGCCGGCACCGCGCAGCCAGTCGGCAAACACCACGCGGCCTCCGTGCACGGCATGCACCTGGCTGCCGGCGGAGGCGCTGATCATCACGCCGTCCCACTTGGTGCGGGCGTCGTCGCCACGGGTTTCGCCAAAGCGTGCCAGCAGTCGACCATCAACCGGCCATGGAAGTTTTCCCCGGCTGGAAGCAAACGGGCCGCCAAACGTCTCGCCTGAGCTTGATACCAAGGCGCCGGGTGTCGATTTAACGGGTTTGCGTGGGGCGTCAGTGGCGTCTGCATCTGCTGCCGCCTGAGCCTCACGTAAACGCTTTTTTTCGGCTTCCTGCTGGGCAATCAGCGCTTTTTGCCGCGCTTCTTCTGCCTCACGAGCCTGGCGGGCCAGGGTTTCTTCGATGGTTTTAAGGACTTTAGACAGGTCTGCCTGATCCTGCTCGCGGGCGGCCAGTTTCTGATCGCGAGCCTTTACGTCATCGCTGAGCTTGGCGAGGACTTGCTGGCGTTCCTGACGGACTTTGTCGAGTTCATCGCGCTGGCTGTCGAGGCTGCTCTTTTGCACCAGCAACTGCGCTTGTTGCAGGGCGATGTCTTTTTCGACGTTGGCCAGTTGGCGCAAGGTTTCGTTGAAACTCTTCAACTGCTCCAGGCGGGCCTGGCTCAGGTAATCGTAATAGGTGAGGGTGCGGGCGAATTTTTCCGGATTCTGCTGGTTGAGCAGCAGCTTCAAATACTCCTGACGGCCGTTCTGATAGGCCGCGCGGGCCTGAATGGCGATCAGTCTTTGCTGTTCAATGCGCGCGCTCTGGAGTTTTTTTTTCTCACCATCGAGACGCTGCAGCTCGGATTCGCTTTTCTTCAGCTCTTTTTGCAGGGCTTCGACCTGCTTCTCGAGCTTGCCCATCTCGGTCTCGGTGCCCTTGAGGTCTTTCTGCACCCCGGATTTTTCTTCCTGGAGCTTGCCCAGCAGTTTTTTCAGCTCGGCGATGTCCTGACGCGTGGCGTCCAACTGTTGTTGGGTTTGCGCGCGCTCGTCAGCAAAGGCCGGTTGGAGCAGGCAAGTCAGGGCAAGGGCTATCAGGACGCGAAGCATAGAGGCGGGCGACACCAGGGAAAGGGACGGCCTAGTATGCCCGCCCCACGCTGCAAAAAAAACGCCCAATTGGGGCTGTGTGATAACCGGCCCGAAAAACCACGCAAACCCACTGTAGGAGCGAGCCTGCTCGCGATAGGGCCTTAACATTCAACATAGATGTCGACGGTCAGATAGCTATCGCGAGCAAGCTTGCTCCTACAGGGTTTGGCGGTGTTTGAGCGACCGGATTACACCAGAATCGAAGTCCCGGTCATTTCAGCCGGTTTTTCCAGGCCCAGCAGCTTCAGCATGGTCGGCGCCACATCTGCCAACACTCCGCCTTCACGCACCTTCAAGTCACGCTTGCCGACATAAATGAACGGCACCGGCTCGGTGGTGTGCGCGGTATGCGCCTGGCCGGTGGTTTCGTCGGACATTTGCTCGACGTTGCCGTGGTCAGCCGTGATCAGCGCTTCGCCGCCGACTTTGTCCAGCGCATCGACGATGCGGCCGACGCACAGGTCCAGGCATTCCACGGCTTTCACCGCTGCTTCGAACACGCCGCTGTGGCCAACCATATCGCCGTTGGCGTAGTTGACCACGATCACGTCGTAACGCTGGTTTTCGATGGCGTCGACGATGCGGTCGGTGACTTCCGGCGCACTCATTTCCGGCTGCAAGTCATAAGTGGCGACTTTCGGCGACGGGATCAGGATGCGTTCTTCGCCCGGGAACGGTTCTTCACGACCGCCGGAGAAGAAGAAGGTCACGTGGGCATACTTCTCGGTTTCGGCGATGCGCAGCTGCGTCTTGCCGTTTTTCGCCAGGAAGTCGCCGAGCACGTTGTCCAGGCTGCCGGCGGCGAAGGCCGATGGCGCGGGGATGCTGGCGGCGTATTGGGTGAGCATGACGAAACCGGCCAGTTTTGGCTGGCGGGTGCGCTCGAAATCCTTGAAACCGTCTTCGACGAACACGCGGGTCAGCTCGCGGGCGCGGTCGGCGCGGAAGTTCATGAACACTACGGCGTCGCCGTCTTCGACTTTAACCGGCTCGCCGATGGAGGTGGCTTTGACGAATTCGTCGCTCTCGCCACGCTCGTACGCGGCTTGCAGGCCTTCCTGGGCGGTGGCGGCGTTGAATTCGCCGTTGCCGTCGACGATCAGGTTGTAAGCCTGGGACACGCGGTCCCAACGGTTGTCGCGGTCCATGGCGAAGTAACGGCCAATAATGCTGGCGATCCGGCCTTTGCCGAGGGCCTGGAAGGTCGCGTCGAGCAGTTCGATCGACGACTGGGCGCTTTTCGGCGGCGTGTCGCGGCCATCGAGGAAGGCGTGCAGGTAGATTTTTTCCGCGCCGCGTTTGGCAGCCAATTCTGCCATGGCAACCAGGTGATCCTGGTGGCTGTGAACGCCGCCATCGGACAGCAGGCCCATGAAGTGCACGGCTTTGCCGGCGGCAACGGCTTTATCCACAGCCGCGCAGATGGTCGGGTTCTCGAAGAACTCGCCGTCGCGGATCGATTTGGTCACGCGAGTAAAGTCTTGATACACAACGCGGCCGGCACCGAGGTTCATGTGGCCGACTTCGGAGTTGCCCATCTGGCCATCCGGCAGGCCGACGTCCATGCCACTGCCCGAGATCAGACCGTTCGGCACGGTGGCCCACAGACGGTCCAGTACGGGCTTCTTCGCCGCATAGATGGCGTTGGATTCAGGGCTCTCACTGTGACCGAAGCCGTCGAGAATAATCAGGACCAAAGGTTTAGGCGTGGTAGTCATGGATTCCACTCGTGGCTGAGTTAAAAGAGGGCAATGGAAAAGGGAGTGGCAGTTTAAAGCGAAGTTCCGACGGCGTCACCGCCGGACGGGGTTTGGCCCACCATAGTGGCTGTGTATACTGGCCGACATTTTAACGCCCTGGAACCTCCTTCGATGGTTGCTCACCTGATTGAATTTGCCACTAACCACTATCTGCTCGTCGGTATCTTCGTGGTACTGCTGGCGTTGCTGATCGCCTATCAGATGCAAGGCGGCGGCCGCAGCCTGAGCACCGGTGAACTGACCGGCCTGGTCAACAAGGACGCGGGCGTTGTGATCGACATTCGTCCGGTCAAGGATTTCGCCGCCGGTCATATTGTTGGCGCGTTGAACATTCCTCACGACAAACTGGCCGCTCGCGTGGCCGAACTGGAAAAGCACAAGGCCAAGACCATCATCCTGGTCGACGCCATGGGCCAGACCGCCGGCACTCACGCTCGCGAACTGATGAAGTCCGGCTTCACCGCCGCCAAGCTGTCCGGCGGTATTTCCAGCTGGAAAGGCGACAACCTGCCGCTGGTGAAGTGATATGAGCAACGTCGTCGTCTATTCCAGCGATTACTGCCCTTACTGCTCGCGAGCCAAGTACCTGCTCGAGAACAAAGGCGTGGCCTTCGAAGAGATCAAGGTCGATGGCAAGCCGCAGGTGCGCGCCGCCATGGCCCAGAAGGCCGGGCGTACGTCCGTGCCGCAGATCTGGATCGGTGAGCGCCACGTTGGCGGTTGTGATGATTTGTTTGCCCTTGAGCGCGCCGGCAAGCTCGACGCCATGCTCAAGGCCTGAATGCCTTCCCTATAAGACCCCAAGATCAGAAAGGATCTGAGATGACTGACCAACAGAACACTGCAGCTAGCGAAGAAGAAACCGCACCGCAATTCTCCTTGCAGCGCATCTACGTACGTGACTTGTCGTTCGAAGCCCCGAAAAGCCCGGCGATCTTCCGCCAGCAGTGGGAACCAAGCGTCGGTCTGGATCTGAACACCCGCCAGAAGGCACTGGAAGGCGACTTCCACGAAGTCGTGCTGACCCTGTCCGTGACCGTGAAAAACGGTGAAGAAGTAGCGTTCATCGCTGAAGTGCAGCAGGCCGGGATCTTCCTGATCAAGAACCTGGACGACGCTTCGATGAGCCACACCCTCGGCGCGTTCTGCCCGAACATCCTGTTCCCGTACGCTCGCGAAACCCTGGACAGCCTGGTGACCCGTGGTTCGTTCCCGGCCCTGATGCTGGCCCCGGTGAACTTCGACGCGCTGTACGCACAAGAACTGCAACGCATGCAGGCGGCTGGCGAGACTCCGACCGTTCAATAAGCTGCGCAGCGACACCCGTGTGGGAGTGAGCCTGCTCGCGATGGCGGTGTGTCAGATGACATCAATGTCAGCTGACACACCGCCATCGCGAGCAGGCTCACTCCCACATTTGTTATGGGGTGTTATTTGAAGTCGTTCTGCCGCCACGCTTCGTAGACGGCAACCGCCACAGTGTTCGACAGGTTCAGGCTGCGACAGCCTTCGCGCATCGGCAAACGCAGGCGTTGTTCGCCGGGCAGGGCATCCAGCACTTCCGCCGGCAAGCCTCGGCTTTCCGGGCCGAACAGAAAGGCATCGCCCTCGGCGAAGCTCGCGTCATGGAACGGCCGCGAACCCTTGGTGGTAAACGCGAACACCCTTGGATGACCAAGGCTCTCCAGGCAACTGGCGAGGTCCGCATGGCGTTGCAGGGTGGCATACTCGTGGTAATCGAGGCCGGCCCGGCGCAGGCGCTTGTCGTCCATCTCGAAGCCCAGCGGTTCGATCAAATGCAGGTGGCAGCCACTGTTGGCGCACAGCCTGATAACGTTGCCGGTATTCGGCGGAATTTCTGGTTGAAAAAGGATGACGTGAAACATGCACGGCTCCGAAGGTAAAGATGACGGGCATTCTACGCCGCAAGCGGATCCCCGTTCGAAACTATTCCCGCGCGTGATGGGTTCGCTGGCGATTGTCGGGGTAATGGTGGGGCTGATGATCGGTCGCCTGACCACGCCCGACCCCAGTGAATTGCAGCAGATCGAGGTGACGAACGACGGCCTGGTGGTGTGGTTCAACAACGAACCCAAGTCCCACGGCGAGTTTATCGACGGCAGCCTGGCGTTGCTGTTCGAGGCGGAGGGCAAGACGCAGAAAGGTCAGCTCAAGCTCAACGACAAGAACGTGAACTGGCGGGTGCGATTGAGTGATGGGGGGTTGTTGCTGTCGGTGGTGGCGGCCCGGCCACTGCAGGGCGAGTGGGCCGGTAGCGAGGTCGATGACCGCTGGCGGCTGGAGATCCATCTCCGGGAGCAATAAAAGAGGGAATCCCCGGCCTGCCTGTACCAAGGTTCCCAAAACGGCAGGGCTCGCGCATTGCATCGTGAGCCCGGTGTAAAGAAGGAACCCCTGACCTGCCTGTATCAAGGGCCCCAAAACTGTTTGGGCTCGTCGCAAGTGCGGTGTGAGCCCGATGTAAAGAGGGGAATCCCCGGCCTGCCTGTACCAAGGTCCCCGAAACCGGGTAGTGAACTGAATCACTGAATGGACTATTGCAGGGGGCGTGCCAGGTTTTAACAGCTTGAAACAAACACGCCCTCTGAAACGCCGAAAGCCCCGTATTACGGGGCTTTCGTGTTTTTTCGCCAGGGGTTCGATTGTGAACGCAGGCGGGATTTTGGATCAGTTGGCGTGCGCGATTGCGGTTCACGGTGCATTCAGGCGGTGCACGTTGGCTCCAAAAGCTTCGCGGGCAAGCCTCGCTCCTACAGGTTCGTAAAAATCCTGTAGGAGCGAGGCTTGCCCGCGAATGGATCTATGCAACGATGATGATCTAAAGGCTGATTAACCCTCTTCCCCTTCATCATCATCCCCACCATCCACCTTCATCCCCAATTCCTTGATCTTGCGCGTCAGGGTATTACGCCCCCAACCCAGCAAAACCGCAGCATCACGACGACGACCAGCGGTGTGCTTGAGCGCAGTCTCGATCATGATCCGCTCAAACGCCGGCACCGCGCTGTCGAGCAGGCTTGACTGACCACGCGCCAACGCCTGATCGGCCCACTGACGCAGCGCTTGCTCCCAGTTGGTCACCGGCGCCGAATCCTGCGGCAGGCTCAGCAGCTCTGGCGGCAGGTCGCTGATGTGCACTTCGCGACCCGAAGCCATCACTGTGATCCAGCGGCAGGTGTTTTCCAGCTGACGGACGTTGCCGCCCCACGGCAGGTTCTTCAGGTATTCCTCTGTTTCGCTTTTCAACAGCTTCGGCTCGACCGCCAGTTCTTGCGCGGCGCGGCTGAGGAAGTGTTTGGCGAGGGTCGGGATGTCTTCGCGACGGTCCGACAACCGTGGAATATGAATGCGGATCACGTTGAGGCGGTGGAACAAGTCTTCTCGGAATTTCCCGGCGTGCACCAGGGTTTCCAGGTTCTGGTGAGTCGCGGCGATGATCCGCACGTCGACTTTGACCGGCACGTGGCCGCCGACGCGGTAGAACTCGCCGTCTGCCAGCACGCGCAGCAAACGGGTCTGTGTGTCCGCCGGCATGTCGCCGATTTCATCAAGGAACAGCGTGCCGCCATCCGCCTGTTCGAATCGTCCGCGACGCAGGTTGGCCGCACCGGTGAACGCGCCTTTTTCATGGCCGAACAGCTCGGATTCCATCAGGTCTTTCGGGATGGCCGCCATGTTCAGCGCAATGAATGGCGAAGCCGCCCGTGGGCTGTGACGGTGCAGGGCGTGGGCGACCAGCTCTTTGCCCGTACCCGATTCACCGTTGATCAGCACGGTGATGTTGGAGTGGCTCAAGCGCCCGATGGCGCGAAACACTTCCTGCATCGCCGGCGCTTCGCCGATGATTTCCGGGGTGCGGGTCAGGGCGACCGGGACTTCCAGGCCTTGCTGTTCCTGGGCGTGCTGGTTGGCGCGCTTGACCAGGGACACCGCTTCGTCGACATCGAACGGCTTGGGCAGGTATTCGAATGCGCCGCCCTGATAGGACGCGACAGCGCTGTCCAGATCGGAGTGCGCAGTCATGATGATCACTGGCAGCCGTGGGTGTTGCTCGCGAATCCGCGCCAGAAGGTCCAGACCGCTGGCACCCGGCATGCGAATGTCGGAGATGATCACGTCCGGCTGCTGGCGCGCCAGGCGGCTCATCACGCCATCGGCGCTGTCGAAGCTTTGCGTGGTCATGCCTTCCTGCTGCAAGGCTTTTTCCAGGACCCAACGGATAGAACGGTCGTCATCGACGATCCACACGGTTTCACTACGGCTCATGTCGATGTGGCTCCTTGTTCCAGTGGCAGAAAGATCGAGAAGGTGGTGTGGCCTGGATGGCTGTCACATTCGATCAGGCCCTGGTGCTGGCTGATGATGTTCTGGGTAATGGCCAGGCCGAGCCCGGTACCGTCCGGGCGCCCGCTGACCATGGGAAAGAAGATGGTTTCCTGAAGTTCCGCAGGAATGCCGGGGCCGTTGTCGATGATTTCGATCTTGGTCACCAGGCGATGGCGCACGTGGCCGATGGTGAACTGGCGCATGGCGCGGGTGCGCAGGCTGATGCGACCCAGGCGCAGCTCGTTCTGGCTGCTGATGGCCTGCATTGCGTTGCGCACGATATTCAGGACGGCCTGGATCATCTGTTCGCGGTCGATCAACACGTCGGGAATGCTTGGGTCGTAATCGCGCACCAATGTGATGCAGCCCTGGCTTTCGGCCTCGACCAAGTGGCAGACGCGTTCCAGCACTTCGTGGACGTTGCACATGGCCAGCGATGGCAACTTGTTGGAGCCGAGCATGCGATCGACCAGGTTTCGCAGGCGGTCGGCTTCTTCAATGATGACGTTGGTGTAGTCGCGCAGGCTTTCTTCCGGCAGCTCGCGGGCGAGCAACTGGGCCGCACCGCGAATCCCGCCGAGCGGATTTTTGATCTCGTGAGCGAGGCCGCGCACCAGCATCTTGCTGGTTTCCTGCTTCGATAGCTGCGCCTCTTCCTTGGTGATCCGCAGCAAGCGGTCACGCGGGTGGACTTCCAGCAGCAGCATGGTGGCGCCGTTGGCCAGGATCGGTGTCACCGCGTAATCGACGGTCAGCGTCTGGCCGGTCAGGGCGGTGAGCATCGCTTCGCGTTTGGTGAACGGATGCGCCTGCTCGACCGCCTGGCGCAGGGAATTCAGGGCTTCGGTGGATTCGGTGAACAACTCACTGATGAACTGCCCATGGCTGCGCTGGCCACTGATGGCCAGCAGCATCTCCGCCGCCGGGTTCATGTACTCGAGGCGCAGTTCGGCGTCGAGCAGGATGGTGGCGGTGGTCAGGTTGTCGAGCAGCAATCGATGCAGTGCGTCGCTAATGGTCATCAGGACCTCTTTTGGAGCAGGGCATGCGCGTGAATAACGCGCCGATATGAGGAAAATGCAAAAACCAAACCAAGGCTCCGAAAAGAAGCGTCAAAGGCCTGAAACGGGCGTTTGACGCTCGTTTGCGTGGCGTTCTGCCAGCTTTTGCGGGTACTTTCGAACCAAAATGGGTTGATATTTGGGTACGGTGCAACCTATCGCACCAATATAGTGCGCAAAGCTGAACGAGGTTAGAAGAAACGCAGGAAGGGATTTTTTGGCTCGATGGGTTTGTCCTTGAGCGGACACTCCGGTCGTTGGCCGTAGTCGGTCAGTGTGCAGGGTTTGACCTGGCGTTTTTGTGCGAGGGAAATGCGCAGCATATGGAAGGGTTGATTGGCGGTGCGCTCGACGATGCGGCCGTGTTCGTCGAGGATTTCCACGGACAGGTTGTGGCTGCCACGATCGATGTTGCTCAAGGCGAACACCGGGCTCGGACCCGGTTCAGCGGTGGGCTGCCCGTCCAGCAACAAGCGGTAGCGATGGCCTCGTTGCAGGCCGGGCTCGCTGGTGATGCTGACGATCAGCTCGCCGGCGGTGCTGCGGATTGTGGCGTCGGGCTCGGGAACCAACACTCGCAGCATGTCGTAGCGGAACAGGGGTTTGGTTTCGGTCCGCTTCTCGGCAATCACCGGCGCTGCGCCGGTCGGGTTGGCGGACATGCGGTTGCTCGTCGCCAGCGGCACGCGTTTGGCGTTGCCGGAGCCAGGCTGGTCGGTGAAGACCTGATTGCCCTGTGCGTCGATGTAAGTGAAGACTTCGGCCGATGCGGACAGCGCGATCAGGCAGGCGGCCAGCAGCCATAACCTCACGGCTTGTGCACCCGCTGAACCGTGAAGGTCACGGTCGGACTCTGCTGCACGATGTCTTCCCCGTCGATCACCTGCACCGCGAGGCTGTGAGTGCCGCGATCAATGTTGACCAGTTGCAGGATCGGCACGTTGCTCGGCTGGCCGTAAGGCTGGTCGTCCAGCAGCAGCCTGAAAAGATGCGGGCCTTGCAAGCGCGGCTTGATCAACACGTTGACGGTGAAGGTGCCGTTGTTGGCCCGCAGCGCTTCGGTGGTGGGCAGGTTGGTCAGCTCCAGCACCTCGTAGGCGCTGCGAGGTTGTTCGCGGCTGGTGGCTTCGGCGGGTGGGGCAGGAGGCGCCTGGCGCTCGACGCTGTTGAGCGGCGGCAGTTCGACCGGCTGAGCCTTCACACCGTCGGGTGGTTGATTGCTGTAGGCAGTGTTGCCGGCGGCGTCGGTGTACTTATAAATCTGCGCGGCGGCGGGCAGGGCGATCAACAGCAGGATGAACAGAAAACCACGACCCATAAAATCGACCAGAAACGAAAGCGTTGGGTTGCAGCATAGGTCAGGGTTGGTGATTGACCCAAGTTGTAAACATTTGGGCATGATTTCCCAAGCGCCACAAAACCCTTGTAGGAGCCGGCTTGCCGGCGATGGCGTTCTCACGGGCGCCATCGCCGGCAAGCCGGCTCCTACAAGGGAGGATGTTCATCCAATAAATCGCGGGCACAAAAAAGGCCTCCCGAAGGAGGCCTCTTTTTTGTCACGCCGCTTGCGCAGGCGCTACCGGATCAGCAGCTGTAGTACAGCTCGTATTCCAGTGGGTGTACGAAGGTACGTACCTTGATTTCTTCTTCGCTTTTCAGAGCGATGTAAGCGTCGATGAAGTCATCGGAGAACACGCCGCCTTTGGTCAGGAACGCACGACCTTTGTCCAGCTCTTCCAGGGCTTCTTTCAGGCTGCCGCAAACTTGTGGGATCTCTTTCGCCTCTTCAGGCGGCAGGTCGTACAGGTTTTTGTCAGCTGCATCGCCAGGGTGGATCTTGTTCTGGATACCGTCCAGGCCAGCCATCATCAGTGCTGCGAAGCACAGGTACGGGTTGGCAGCTGGATCCGGGAAGCGTGCTTCGATACGGCGGCCTTTCGGGCTCGACACGTAAGGAATACGGATCGAAGCGGAGCGGTTACGGGCCGAGTAGGCCAGCATTACTGGAGCTTCGAAGCCTGGAACCAGACGCTTGTAGGAGTTGGTCGCCGGGTTGGTGAAGCCGTTCAGGGCCTTACCGTGTTTGATGATGCCGCCGATGAAGTACAGAGCGGTATCGGACAGACCGGCATAGCCTTCACCTGCGAAGGTGTTCTTGCCGTCTTTCCAGATGGACATGTGCACGTGCATGCCCGAGCCGTTGTCGCCGTACAGAGGCTTAGGCATGAAGGTAGCGGTGCGGCCGTAGGCATCGGCCACGTTGTGCACGACGTACTTCAGGGTTTGGGTTTCGTCGGCTTTCTTCACCAGGGTGTTGAACTTGACGCCGATTTCGTTCTGGCCGGCAGTTGCCACTTCGTGGTGGTGAACTTCGACGGTCAGGCCCATTTCTTCCAGTGCGTTGCACATGGAGGTACGGATTTCGTGGTCGTGGTCGAACGGTGGAACCGGGAAGTAGCCGCCTTTGACGCCTGGACGGTGGCCTTTGTTGCCGCCTTCCACGTCCTGGTCGGACATCCACGAGCCTTGTTCAGAGTAGATCTTGAACATGGAACCGGAGATGTCGGACTTGAACTTCACTTGGTCGAAGATGAAGAACTCTGGCTCCGGACCGGCATACACAGTGTCGCCGATGGCGGTGGATTTGAGGTATTCCTCTGCGCGCTTGGCGATCGCACGTGGGTCGCGATCGTAGCCTTGCATGCTCGAAGGTTCGATGATGTCGCAGACCAGGATCAGGGTCGGCTCTTCGGTGAACGGGTCCAGTACGGCAGTGCTGTCGTCCGGCAGCAGGATCATGTCGGAGGCTTCGATGCCTTTCCAGCCAGCGATGGAGGAACCGTCGAACATCTTGCCGACTTCGAAGAAGTCTTCATCCAGCGCGTCGCGAGCCGGCATGGTCACGTGGTGCTGGGTGCCTTTGGTGTCCGTGAAGCGCAGATCAATCCACTTGACGTCATGATCTTTGATGAGTTGAACCGACTTCGACATAGTGTCCTCCGGGTGGCTTCGGGCTTAGTAGTGGATGCCCTTAGAATGTGGGTGATGCCGGCGCGAATACTCTGCCAAGGCAACCTGCCTCACAAGGGAGCAAATTGCATGCCAGTGCCCCACCATGGGTTTTTTGCCCCAATATCACGCTTATAAAGGTGTAAAGCGCATTAATGGGGAAAATCCCGCCCTACAATGTGGCGCTAAAATCAATAAATGACCTGTTTTGGTGCGCGCAAAACCTTCTGCACATTAACTGGTTAAACCTTGAGCAATTTCCGCTATAATCCGCGCCCCCCTTTTTCGGCAGGCCTCGCGCGCGCTGTTTCCATGAAATTAATCGTAAAAGTCTTCCCAGAGATCACCATCAAGAGCCGCCCGGTACGGATGCGTTTCATCCGCCAGTTGGCCAAGAACATCCGTGCCGTGCTCCGCGATCTGGATCCGGCTGTGGTGGTGAACGGCGTGTGGGACAACCTCGAGCTGGAAACCCGCGTCAGCGATCCCAAGGCTCTGAAGGAGATGGGCGAGCGTCTGAGCTGCATGCCGGGCGTCGCGCACTTCCTGCAAATCGATGAGTACCCGCTGGGTGATTTCGACGACATCGTTGAAAAATGCAAGCAGCACTACGGTGATGCGCTGGCCGGCAAGATTTTCTCGGTGCGTTGCAAACGCGCCGGCAAGCACCCATTCAGCTCGATAGATATTGAGAAATACGTCGGCAGCCAGTTGCGCCGCCAGTGCGGTGCCGCCGGGATCGACCTGAAAAAACCTGAAATCGAAGTCCGAATCGAAGTTCGCGACCAACGGTTGTTCGTGATCCACAGTCAGCACAACGGCATCGGCGGTTATCCGCTGGGTGCCCTGGAACAGACGCTTGTGCTGATGTCCGGCGGCTTCGACTCCACTGTGGCGGCCTACCAGATCATGCGTCGCGGCCTGATGGCCCACTTCTGCTTCTTCAATCTGGGCGGAAGGGCCCACGAACTGGGCGTGATGGAAGTCGCGCACTTCATCTGGAAGAAGTACGGCAGCTCCCAACGCGTGTTATTTGTCAGTGTGCCGTTCGAGGAAGTACTGGGAGAAATTCTCGGTAAAGTCGATAACAGTCATATGGGCGTAGTATTGAAGCGTATGATGTTGCGCGCTGCGACCCAAATTGCCGATCGACTGCAAATCGAAGCGCTGGTGACCGGGGAGGCGATCTCCCAGGTGTCGAGCCAGACATTGCCGAATCTGAACGTGATCGACTGCGTGACCGAGAAGCTGGTGCTGCGCCCGCTGATCGCCAGTCACAAGCAGGACATCATCGATCTGGCCAACGAAATCGGTACCGCCGATTTCGCCCGGCACATGCCGGAGTATTGCGGGGTCATTTCAGTCAACCCGAAGACGGCTGCCAAGCGCCACCGGGTGGAGCATGAAGAGAAAGAATTCGACATGGCAGTCCTTGAGCGTGCGCTCGAGAACGCCAAACTGGTGCCGATCGATCGCGTGATCGACGAATTGGGCCAGGATTTGCAGATCGAAGAAGTCAGCGAAGCACTGGCGGGCCAGATCATCATCGACATCCGTCACCCGGATGCCGCTGAAGACGAGCCGCTGGAACTCGGTGGCATTGAGGTACAGACGATGCCGTTTTATGCATTGAACGCTCGTTTCAAGGAACTGGACCCTACTCGCCAGTACCTGCTGTATTGCGACAAAGGCGTGATGAGTCGCCTGCATGCCCACCATTTGCTCAGTGAGGGGCATGCCAATGTGCGCGTTTATCGACCGAGCTAAGAGCCCGGGGCTGTTTGCCTGTGGCCTGCGTCATCGGCCCCCCGACTCTGCCGTCAAGCTGTAACGGCAAGGCCTGACTCTACTGTTAATCGCTGCCAAGACTTGTCAGCACACCGAATCCTCTGATCGAGATACACAAGTGATCGAAAATCTACGCAACATCGCCATCATTGCTCACGTTGACCATGGTAAAACCACCCTGGTAGACAAACTCCTGCGTCAATCCGGCACTCTGGAGCGCAACGAGCTCAACGACGAGCGCGTGATGGACTCCAACGACCAGGAAAAAGAGCGCGGTATTACCATTCTGGCGAAAAACACCGCCATCAACTGGAACGGCTACCACATCAACATCGTGGACACCCCGGGCCACGCCGACTTCGGCGGCGAAGTTGAACGCGTAATGTCGATGGTTGACTCCGTTCTGCTGCTGGTTGACGCTCAAGACGGCCCTATGCCGCAAACCCGTTTCGTGACCAAGAAGGCTTTCGAAGCCGGCCTGCGTCCGATCGTGTGCATCAACAAGGTTGACCGTCCAGGCGCGCGTCCGGACTGGGTTCTGGACCAGATCTTCGACCTGTTCGACAACCTGGGTGCCACCGAAGAACAGCTGGACTTCAAAGTCGTCTACGCCTCGGCCCTGAACGGCATTGCCGGTCTGGACCACACCGACATGGCTGAAGACATGACCCCGCTGTACCAGTCGATCGTCGACAACGTACCTGCGCCGAAAGTTGACCGTGAAGGCCCGTTCCAGATGCAAATCTCGGCACTGGACTACAACAGCTTCCTGGGTGTTATCGGTGTTGGCCGTATCGCTCGTGGTAGCGTCAAGCCGAACACTCCGGTTGTCGCCATCGGCGCCGACGGCAAGAAACGCAACGGCCGTATCCTGAAGCTGATGGGTCACCACGGTCTGCACCGTATCGACGTTGAAGAAGCGTTTGCCGGTGACATCGTGTGCGTGAGCGGTATGGACTCGCTGTTCATCTCCGACACCCTGTGCCAGCCGGACAACGTCGAGGCGATGAAGCCTCTGACCGTTGACGAGCCAACCGTTTCCATGACCTTCCAGGTGAACGACTCGCCTTTCTGCGGTAAAGAAGGCAAGTTCGTGACTTCCCGTAACATCAAGGAACGTCTGGACAAAGAGCTGCTGTACAACGTTGCTCTGCGCGTTGAAGAAGGCGACTCGGCTGACAAGTTCAAGGTTTCCGGCCGTGGTGAGCTGCATCTCTCGGTACTGATCGAAACCATGCGTCGCGAAGGCTTCGAAATGGGCGTTGGTCGTCCTGAAGTGATCATCCGTCAGGTTGACGGCGTGAAGCAGGAACCGTTTGAAAACGTCACCATCGACACCCCTGAAGAATCCCAGGGCAAGGTCATGGAAGAGATGGGTCTGCGTAAGGGCGACCTGACCAACATGGTGCCGGATGGCAAAGGCCGTGTGCGTCTGGAATACAACATCCCTGCTCGTGGTCTGATCGGTTTCCGTAACCAGTTCCTGACCCTGACCAACGGTGCTGGCATCCTGACCTCGATCTTCGATCGCTACGACACCATGAAGTCCGGCGACATGTCCGGTCGTCAGAACGGTGTTCTGGTATCGGTAGAAACCGGCAAGGCTCTGACCTACTCCCTGGAAACCCTGCAGGCACGTGGCAAGCTGTTCGTTGAACACGGTCAGGAAATCTACAACGGTCAGATCGTTGGTCTGAACAGCCGTGATAACGACATGGGCGTCAACCCAACCAAAGGTAAGAAGCTCGACAACATGCGTGCTTCGGGTAAAGACGAAACCATCGCTCTGGTTCCACCTGTTCGCTTCACCCTGGAACAGGCCCTGGAATTCATCCAGGACGACGAGCTGTGTGAAGTTACTCCTAAGTCCATCCGTCTTCGCAAGAAGATCCTGGACGAAGGCGAGCGTACCCGCGCTGCCAAGAAAGCCAAGAACTGAGTTTTAGTTCAGGCTGAATGAAAACGCCCCCGGTCGAAAGGCCGGGGGCGTTTTTGTTTGTCTGCGATTTGTGTGGTGTTTTCACCGGCCCCTTCGCGGGCAAGTCGGATCGCCGCATCGCTCGCTCCTACAGGTTATGCGCTGCCCTTGTAGGAGCGAGGCTTGCCCGCGAAGGCGCCCGTTCAGGCGCCCATATTCCGGATCAGAATTTCTCGAGAGGCCGACGGCTGCTGCTGGTCTCGCGCGCCACTTCCTTCGGCTTGTAAGCGCAATACCCAGGTCGCGGCCCGATCTTCGGGTGGTTGCGGCAAGTATCCGGGCGCTTTTCATAAATAGTGCACAGACGGCTCTTACGATCCAGGTACAGGCAATCGTTGTTGCTCATGCGCTGGAGGGTGAAGATCTCGGTCTTCTGGCTGTAACGCTCGACGATCCCTTCCTTCTGCAAACGCTTGGCGATGTTCTTCGCCGGTTCGCCGCGCTCGAACTCGTCGACGATGCCGATGCGGATCAGATCCTTGATCTTGACCTCGACCGGCAGGGTGCAGCAGCTGGATATGCAGGAACCGCACATCGGCGCAGAGTATTTGGCCCAGGTATCGAGACGATCGATCTCTGCGGCGGCGATCAGGTTGGGCTTCATCATCGGTTGTTACCAGCGTGTGCATCAGGGCGCGCGATCATACCGGGACTGGTGGATTTTTGAACAACCTTTCGCCAGATTTTTTTAACTGTGGTCAACAACACGTGAATTCCGGCACGGCCCCTGCATTGATTCAGGTACACGACAAGGTAATGCCGACCTATCTCGCACTAACAGGAAAAACTGCCGAACCAGAGCCTCTACCGCCTGTCAGACCGTCTAGGCTCAGACAACTCAAAGCTCGCTCGAGGTCTTATCGATGACTCAAGAACCACTTGTTCGCGAAGCAGAGGTGGCCGCATTCCGCGACGCCGTCTTGACCAAACTCACCTACGCGGTGGGTAAAGACCCGGATCACGCCTTCGACCACGACTGGTTCGAAGCCATTGCGCTGGCGGCGCGCGATCACATGGTCGAGCACTGGATGGACCACACCCGGCAGATCTACCGCAAAGGTCAGAAGCGGGTTTATTACCTCTCCCTGGAATTTCTCATCGGCCGGCTGCTCTACGACAGTTTGAGCAACCTTGGCCTGCTCGACGTCGCCCGCGAAGCGCTGACCGAACTCGGCGTCGATCTCGAACGTATCCGCCTGCTGGAACCCGACGCCGCCCTGGGTAACGGCGGCCTCGGTCGTCTGGCGGCGTGCTTCATGGAAAGCATGTCGACCCTCGGCATCGCCGGCCACGGTTATGGCATTCGTTATGAGCACGGCTTGTTCCGCCAGGCGATTGTCGATGGCTGGCAGCAGGAACAGACCGAACACTGGCTGGATTTCGGCAACCCGTGGGAATTCGAACGGCCAGAAGTGGTTTACCCGATCGGCTTCGGCGGCAGCGTCGAAACCGTGACCGACTCAAACGGCAAGTCCAAGCAAGTCTGGTCCCCGGCGGAAACCGTGCGCGCCATTGCTTATGACACCCCGGTAGTCGGCTGGCGCGGGGCGAGCGTCAACACGCTGCGCCTGTGGCGTGCCCGCGCGATGGAAGATTTGCACCTTGAGCGCTTTAACGCCGGCGACCACCTCGGCGCGGTCGCTGAAGTGGCGCGGGCGGAAAGTATCTCTCGCGTACTGTACCCGGCGGACAGCACCGAGGCCGGCCAGGAACTGCGCCTGCGCCAGGAATACTTCTTTGTCGCGGCATCTCTCCAGGATTTGCTGCGCCGTCATCGCAACATGCACACCTCGGTGCTGACCCTGGGCGACCACGCGGCAATCCAGCTCAACGACACTCACCCGTCCATTGCCGTGGCCGAACTGATGCGCCAATTGGTCGATGTCTACGACGTGGCGTGGGACGCCGCGTGGCAGGTCACCGTCGACACGCTTTCGTACACCAACCACACGCTGTTGCCGGAAGCGCTGGAAACCTGGCCGGTCGGTTTGATGGAGCGGATGCTGCCAAGGCACATGCAGATCATTTACCTGATCAACGCCCAGCACATCGATTCGCTACGCGCCAAAGGCATTCACGATTTTGACGTGCTTCGCGCGGTATCGCTGATCGAAGAGGACAACGGTCGCCGTGTGCGAATGGGCAACCTGGCATTCCTTGGCTCCCACAGCGTCAACGGCGTGTCCGGGTTGCACACGCAACTGATGCGCAAAACCGTGTTCTCCGAACTGCACAAGCTCTACCCGGAGCGGATCAACAACAAGACCAACGGCATTACCTTCCGCCGCTGGCTGTATCAGGCCAACTCGGAATTGACCTCGATGCTGGTCGATGCCCTCGGCCCTGATCTGTTGGATAACCCGGAGGAGCGCTTGCTCGATCTGGAACCGTTCGCGGAAAAAGCCGCGTTCCGCAAGGCCTTCGCCGAACAGCGCCTGCATAGCAAAAAAGCGCTTGCGTACATCATTCACGAGCGCCTTGGGGTTGCGGTCAACCCGGCGGCGATGTTCGACGTGCAGGTCAAACGGATCCACGAATACAAACGTCAGTTGCTCAACTTGCTGCACACCGTCGCGCTGTATCAGGCGATTCGCGCCGAGCCGGAAATCGACTGGGTGCCGCGAGTGAAGATCTTCGCCGGCAAGGCCGCCGCCAGTTATCACCAGGCCAAGCTGATCATCAAACTGACCAACGACATCGCCCGGGTGGTGAACAACGACCCGACTGTGCGCGGCTTGCTCAAAGTGGTGTTCCTGCCTAACTACAACGTCAGCCTGGCGGAGAGCATCATTCCGGCGGCGGATTTGTCCGAGCAGATTTCCACCGCAGGCTTCGAAGCGTCGGGCACCAGTAACATGAAGTTCGGCCTCAACGGCGCGCTGACGATTGGCACGCTGGACGGTGCCAACGTGGAAATGTGCGAGCGCATCGGCGCCGAGCACATGTTCATCTTCGGCCTCAGCGCGCAGCAGGTTGAAGCGCGCAAACAGAATCATGAATTCAATGCGACGCCGGACATTGCCGCGTCCCATCGGCTCAATGATGTGCTGCAAGCGATTCGTGGCGGGGTGTTCTCGCCGGATGATCCGTCCCGTTACACCGGCTTGATCGATTCGCTGATCGACTACGACCGCTTCCTGGTCTGTGCCGATTTTGATTCCTACTGGGACGCGCAGATGCGTGTTGAAGCCCATTGGCACGACTCGAACGAGTGGTGGCGTTCGGCGGTGTTGAACACGTCCCGGATGGGCTGGTTCTCCTCCGACCGGACCATTCGCGAGTACGCGACGGATATCTGGAAAGCATTGGAGTAACTTTTAGCCACAAATGTGCGCAAGGTCCGACGGTTGTTGGACCTGGCCGATATACTAAGCACCAGTTTGCCAGATGTTTCAGTGATGTCCTTGCGGGCATCTTCGCGGGCAAGCCTCGCTCCTACAGGATTTACGCATAACCTGTAGGAGCGAGGCTTGCCCGCGAAAGCATCAGCGCAGACACCGCAAGGCAATGGGCCGCTTAGGGATATCGACCATGCAATGGATGTTCATGCTGATAGGGCTGGTGCTGGGCTGGATACTCGACGAGTCGTTCAGCGACGCGCTGTTGGGTGCGTTACTCGGGTTGGGTATCGGCCAGGCCATTCGCATCGGCCGTTTGGGTTCACAGGCGGCTGAACAGCGCGCTCTGCTGGAGCAGGCGCAGGTGGCGCTGAATGCGGTCCAGCAACGCCTGGCCACGCTGGAGGTGTCTGGCGTCAAGGCGCCTGAAACCAGCGAACCGCTTGCCGAGGAACCGCTTGCCAGCGAACCGGCCCCGTCCCCTGTATTCATTCTCGAAGAAGTCCCTGTCTCGACCCCGGAGATAGTCTGGGAACTCCCGCCCGAACTCGAACCGATCACCGCGACAGCGACGCAAACCAGCCGTCCGCTGCCCGACGATGCCTGGAAGCCCGAGCCGGTTGCCCGCGAACCCGCCGTCCCGCGGGGCCCGAACTTCATCGAGCGCGCCATCAGCGGCGCCCGTAACTGGCTGTTCGGTGGCAACACCGTGCTGCGGGTCGGTGTGGTGCTGTTGTTCCTCGGTCTGGCGTTTCTGCTGCGTTATGCCACCGAAGGCATGGTGGTGCCGATCGAACTGCGTTACGCCGGGGTGGCGGCGGCTGCGTTGGCCCTGCTCGGTCTGGGCTGGTGGTTGCGTCATCGCAACACTAACTATGCGTTGATGCTGCAAGGCACCGGGATCGCCGTGTTGTACCTGACGGTGTTCGCGGCCATGCGTTTGCATCCGCTGCTTGATCCGACGGCGGCGCTCGGGTTGCTGGTGGCGGTGACGGTGTTCTCGGCCATTCTGGCCATCACTCAAGACTCGCTGGCACTGGCGTGCGCCGCCGCGCTGGGCGGTTTCGCCGCGCCGATCCTGACGTCCACCGGCGCCGGCAACCATGTCGCGCTGTTCAGCTATTTCGCCTTGCTCAACGCCGGCATTCTCGCCATCGCCTGGTTCAAGGCCTGGCGGCTGCTCAACCTGATCGGCTTTGTCGGCACCTTCGGCATCGGTTTCGCCTGGGGCCTGCGCTCCTACACACCGGAGCTGCTGTGGAGCACCGAGCCGTTCCTGATTGTGTTTTTCCTGATGTACCTGGCCATCGGGCTACTGTTTGCACGACGCAAGTTGCTGGAAATGAGCGACGCGCCCGAGGACGACAGTCGCGAGGCGCTGCTGCACTGGTCGGCGCGCAAAGGTGACTACGTCGACGGCACGATGCTGTTCGGCCCGCCGCTGGTAGGTTTCGGTTTGCAGTTCGCGCTGGTCCAGCATCTGGAGTTCGCTGCCGCTTTCAGTGCATTGGCGCTGGGCATGATTTACATGGGCCTGGCCCGCCTGCTGATGGGTGGCCGAGCGTTGTTGCTGGCGGAAACCTGTCTGGCGTTGGGCGTGATCTTCGCCAGTCTGGCGATCCCGTTGGGGCTTGATGCGCGCTGGACAGCGGCCGCTTGGGCGGTGGAAGGTGCCGGGATTTTCTGGCTCGGATTGCGTCAGCAACGCCCGCTGGCGCGCGCCTTTGCGTTGCTGCTGCAACTGGGCTCTGCGTTGGCGTTCCTCAGTGAGCTGCGGTTCGGCGAAAGCAGCCTGCTGGAAGGTGCGCCGCTGGGCGCGTTGATGCTCGGCGTGGCGCTGCTGTTCAGTTTCTACCAACTGCGCAACGCCTTGCCTGAGCAGACGTTGGCGTGGGAGCGCAAAGGCTTGCCGGTGCTGGCCTGCCTCGGTTTGACCTTCCTCTATCTGCTGGCGCCGCTGTTCTTCTTTACCCACGGCACGGCGATCAGTTGGGCGCTGGCCGGTCTGGCGACGTTGTTTGTCGGTCTGCGTCTGCAATCGCGCACCTTCCTCTTCACCGCGTTCGCTGTGCAATTGCTGGGCGGCGCGTTGTTCCTGCTGCGCCTGCAAGGTGCGAGCGGTGAGTCTGGCGCGGTGTTCAGCGCGGGTTGGAGCGGTTTGCTCAGCGCGTCGCTGATCGGCCTGGCGTTGATCGCCGGTATGTTGCTGGCCGCCCGCGATGACATGGTGCGCAGCGATGCTCGGCTGTTGCGCGGTTTGTCGGTGGTGTTGCTGGCTGGCCTGGTGCTGATCAACCTCGCTGTTCTGTTCGTGCTGCCGTGGCAAACCGCAAGTGCGGTGTGGGCGGCCAGTGGTCTGTTCATTATCTGGCTGAGCCTTTATCTGAAGCAGCGCGTGAGTTTCGTCTTCGGTCTGCTGTTGCAGGTGATTGGCGGGGCGGCGTTCCTGTTCGCCGGGCCGGACCTGCTGGGGCCGCTGGCCAGCGAAGGGTTGAAACCATTGGCGCATAGCGGATTCTGGACGCCGTTGGTGCTGGGGCTGGCGGCGTTGGTCGGCGCCTGGCGCTTGCAGCTCGGCAACCATGCTTCGGCGTTCGATGTCCTGAGTTTGCAGCGTTTGTCCGAAGTGCTGCTGGTGTGGGGCGCGGGTTGGTGGGCGTTGGCGTGGATCAGTGAAGTGCTGCGTTTTGCACCGATGAATCTTCAGGCGACGTTGCTGCTGGCAGTCGCGGCGCTGAGCGTCGCGCTGTGGGCCGTGTTGGCGTTGCGCCTGAAATGGCCGTCGCTGGGTTTGCTCTGCACTTTGCTGATTCCTGTGGCGGGTGTGGTATTGCTCGGGGCATGGCACGCGCGTTACCACCCGGCGGCTGACTTCGGCTGGCTCGCCTGGGCGGCGGTGTTCGTCGTGCATTTCATCTCGCTGCGGCGTCTGGCGCCGATGCTCCCCGAGCGGGCTTTGAGCACCGCTCATGTACTCGGTTGCTGGCTGTTGATCGGTGTGCTGGCGCTGGAGTTGCGTTACGGGTTGCTGCTGTTGTCCGAGCAATACAACGCCTGGCGTTGGTTGGGTTGGGCGATTCTGCCAAGTGTTTATCTGGTGTTGATGGCCGCACCGCGTGCCTGGCCGTGGCCGGTGTCGGCTTATCCGCGCGAGTATCGACTGTACGCGGCGGCGCCGCTGGCCTTGCTCATGCTCGGCTGGTTCTGGCTGGCGAACATTGTCAGCGACGGCACCGCCGAGCCGCTGCCCTATGTGCCGCTGATCAATCCGCTGGAGTTGGGGCTACTGTTTGCGCTGTTCGGCGTTTATGTGTGGGCCCGCAGCGCCGTGACGCAACTGGCGATCCGCAAGGACATCTTCGATCACGCCACGCAGCTGATCGCAGGTGTTTCGCTGTTCGCGTTTTTCACCGCGCTGGTGAATCGCACGGCTCACCATTGGGGCGGCGTACCGTTCGAGCTGGATTTGCTGCTCGCGTCGATGCAGGTGCAGGCCGGTCTGTCGATCGTCTGGACCTTGATGGCTCTGAGTCTGATGATCGGCGGCCATCTGCGCCATCGTCGTGAAGTCTGGCTGATCGGCGCGGCGCTGATCGGTGTGGTGGTCGCGAAACTGTTCTTTGTCGAATTGAGTAACCGTGGCGGACTCGCCCGGATCGTCTCGTTTATCGGTGTTGGCGTGTTGCTGTTGGTGGTGGGCTATTTCGCCCCGTTGCCGCCCAAGCGCGTCGACGCTACGCCGGAATCTGGAAAACCGGCCCCGGAAACCGAAGGAGTGTCGTCTTGAGTCAGAAGCTGAACCTGGTCTGGTTGGGCGCTGTTGCGTTGGGCGTGGCGCTGTCGGCCAACGCGCAGGAAAAACCGGCGGACTTCGCCACGCAAGTGCCGTTGACCGTGAGCGGCGAAGGTCCGTGGTATCGCCTCGAATTGCCCTTGGCCGTGCAGCTGAATGCGCGACAAACCGACCTCAGCGATGTGCGCGTGTTCAACGCGGCCGGTGAGGCTCAGGCCTACGCCGTGGCGCGGGAGACCGCGAAAACCGGCGAAACCCCCACCCTGACCGACGTGAAATGGTTCCCGTTGTACAACTCGGCGGACGCCACCGAGCGCGCGCCGAGTGTGCGGGTGCAATCGAGCGCCAATGGCACGCTGGTCGAAGTGCAGCCGTCGAGTCAGCTGGAGGTGGGCGAAGAAGTGCTGAGCGGTTGGCTGCTCGACGCCAGCGGCATCAAGGCACCGTTGCAGCAATTGATCCTCGACTGGACCAGCGAGCGCGATGGCTTCCAGCGTTTCAGCATCGAAGCCAGCGACGATTTGCAGCATTGGCAGTCGTGGGGTGACGGGCAGGTGGCGCGGCTGACGTTTGCCGACGAGCGGGTCGAGCAGCATGAGGTCGGCTTGCCGGGACAATCAGCGCGTTATCTGCGCTTGTTGTGGAACACGCCGCAATCGGCGCCGATATTGACCTCGGCGCAACTGCAAAGCGCCAGCACGCGCAGCCTGCCGCTGCCATTGGTCTGGTCGCAGCCGTTGGCGGGCGCCAGCGTGAAGGCGGGTGAATACACCTGGCAATTGCCGATGGGGTTGAACGTCGAGCGCGTGCAGGTCGAACTGAATCAACCGAACAGCCTGGCGCCGGTGACGTTGTCCGGTCGTCGGGAAAGCAGCCTGCCGTGGCAGCTGTTGAGCAGTGGTTTGCTCTATCGCCTGACCCAGAGTGGCCAGGACGTGGTGCAGAACGAATTGCAGCTGCCGGGGCAAACCGTGCAGCAGTTGAAGTTGACGGTGGACGAGCGCGGTGGTGGCTTGGGCGCCGAGGCGCCGACGGTGCGTTTCGCTGTGCGTTCGACGCAACTGGTGTTCCTGGCGCGCGGCGCCGGGCCTTATACGCTGGCGCTGGGCAATGCGACGGTGAAAGCGGCGAACCTGCCGCTGGCAACGTTGATTCCGGATTACAGCGCGGCGAAGTGGGCGGCGTTGGGCAAGGCGACGGTGTCGGGCGGGGTGGTAGAGACGCCGAGCTCCACACTCACATCCGTTGCACAGGCTGAACCTAACTGGAAGAAGTTCGGGTTGTGGGCGGTGTTGTTGCTGGGTGTTTTGTTTTTGGCGGCGATGGCGTTCAGCTTGTTGCGTAAACCTCCGGCCAATTCCTGAGAATGGCTGGCGCTGCGCGCCATTCGCGGGCAAGTCGGATCGCCGCACCGCTCGCTCCTACAGAATTTGCGCACAACCTGTAGGAGCGAGGCTTGCCCGCGAAGGCGTCATCTATCACCACCAAAAATACCGAATCTGGCGCCATTCCTTAGTCTGTTTCGATCTACGCTAAACCCGGCACATGAACTCTGTTGGACGTATCACGTCTGATAGGAGGAAATACGCCCCGACTCGCGTTAAACTGCGCGGGTTTTTAGCCCCCCATTCCACCGGAGCCTTCCATGTCCCGCGTTACCCTGAGTCGCTATTTGATTGAGCAGACCCGTAGCAACAACACCCCTGCCGATCTGCGTTTCCTGATCGAAGTGGTGGCGCGCGCCTGTAAAGAAATCAGCCACGCCGTCTCCAAAGGCGCCCTGGGTGGTGTTCTGGGCAGCATGGGCACTGAAAACGTCCAAGGTGAAGTGCAGAAGAAGCTGGACGTGATGTCCAACGACATCCTGCTCGAAGCCAACGAATGGGGCGGTCACCTGGCCGGCATGGCGTCCGAAGAAATGGACAATGCCTACCAGATCCCGGGCAAATACCCGAAAGGCGCGTACCTGCTGGTATTCGACCCGCTGGACGGTTCGTCGAACATCGACATCAACGCGCCGGTCGGTACGATCTTCTCGGTGCTGCGTTGCCCGAACGAATACCTGACCCAGAACGAGCCTTTGAACGAAAAGGCCTTCCTGCAGCCAGGCGCTCAGCAGGTTGCCGCCGGTTACGCGATCTACGGTCCACAGACCATGCTGGTGCTGACCCTGGGCAATGGCGTCAAAGGCTTCACCCTGGACCGTGAAATGGGCAGCTTCGTGCTGACCCATGAAGACATCACGATCCCTGAGTCCACTCAGGAATTCGCGATCAACGCCTCCAACCAGCGTCACTGGGAAGCGCCGGTACAGCGTTACGTCAGCGAATTGCTGGCTGGCGATGAAGGCCCGTTGAAAAAGAACTACAACATGCGCTGGGTTGCCGCGATGGTTGCCGACGTGCACCGCATCCTGACCCGTGGCGGTCTGTTCATGTACCCACGCGACAGCCGTGAGCCGTCGAAGCCGGGCAAACTGCGCCTGATGTACGAAGCCAACCCGATGTCGTTCCTGGTTGAACAGGCGGGCGGCGCGTCCACCGACGGCCACCAGCGCATCCTCGACATTCAACCGGAAGGCCTGCACCAGCGCGTAGCAGTGTTCCTCGGTTCGAAAGAAGAAGTCGCACGCGTCACGGCTTACCACAAGGAATAAACATGACCGCGCCCTGGCAGCCGTTGCTCGAATGGTGGTTCGGAAATTCCGAATCGCCGAACGAAGTAGCGGCTGAGAAGGGCAGGTTATGGTTCGGCAAGCACGACAGCCAGGACCTCGAAGCGCAGACGCGTTTCGGGGACTGGGTCGAGCAGGCACTGGCCGGCGGATTGACTGACTGGGCGCAACGCCCGGAAGGTTGGCTGGCCTTGGTGCTGCTGCTTGATCAACTGCCGCGAATGATCTTTCGCGAAACACCCAAATCCTTTTCCGGCGATCTCAGGGCTCAGGCACTGGTGGCGCAAGGCATTGCTGCGGATTTTGATCGACAGTTGCGGCCGATTCAGCGGGTGTTCATCTATCTGGTGTTCGAGCACTGCGAGAATCTGGCGGTGCAGAATGAGGCCGTCTCACGCTATATCGATCTGGTGGCGCAACAGCCAGAGGGCGACCGGAAACTCTTTAGCAACTATCTGAGCTACGCCGAGAAGCACCAGCAGGTGATTGCGCGGTTTGGACGGTTTCCGCATCGCAATGCGGTGTTGGGAAGGGAGTCTACGGCGGAGGAGTTGGTGTTTCTTTCGCAGCCTGGCTCAAGGTTCTAAATTTTCATTGCGGCTGATGCCGTCTTCGCGAGCAGGCTCGCTCCCACAGTGGATCTCCAGCGTTACGAAGATCCATGTGGGAGCGAGCCTGCTCGCGATGAGGCCCGCAAGAGCGCCTTAAATCCTGAAGCTACCGACCAACTGCTTAAGACGCGCCGCCTGCTGCTCCAGATCGGAACACGCCCGCAACGTCGCCTGCAGGTTCTCCACCCCTTCCTGATTCAGCGTGTTGATCTCGGTAATGTCGACATTGATCGACTCCACCACCGCAGTCTGCTCTTCCGTCGCCGTGGCCACGGACTGGTTCATCCCGTCGATCTCGCCAATCCGCTGTGTCACGCTACCCAGACGCTCGCCCGCCTGATTGGCGATGCCGACGCTGCTTTCACTCTGACGCTGGCTGTCGGTCATGGTGCTCACCGCTTCACGGGCACCGACTTGCAGTTCTTCGATCATCTTCTGCACTTGCTGCGCCGAGTCCTGGGTGCGGTGGGCGAGGTTGCGCACTTCGTCGGCGACCACGGCAAAACCGCGCCCGGCTTCACCGGCACGTGCGGCTTCGATGGCGGCGTTCAGCGCCAGCAGGTTGGTCTGCTGCGAGATGCTGGTGATCACTTCCAGAATCTGCCCAATGTTCACCGTGTTGCTGTTGAGCGTCTCAATGTTGCCGCACGAATCGCTGATCTTCGCCGAGAGCTGCTGCATCGCCGCGATGGTTTTATCCACCACTTGCTGACCGTCTTCGGCCAAGGCGCGTGCATCGCTGGAATGCTGCGAGGCGAGGGCGGCGTTCTGGGCGATTTCCTGAGCGGCTGCGCCCAGTTCATTGATGGCGGCGGCCACGCTGCTGGTGCGCGAGGCTTGCTGGTCGGAGTTGAACATCGACGAGTTGGACGCGGCGACAACGCGCAGGGCGACTTCGTTGACCTGGCCGGTGGCCGAGGACACTTCGCGAATCGAGGTGTGAATCCGCTCGACAAAGCGGTTGAACGAAGTACCCAGCGCGCCGAATTCGTCGTGGCCGTGAATGGTCAGGCGTTTGGTCAGGTCGCCTTCACCTTCGGCGATGTCATGCATGGCGCGGCCCATGGTCAGCAGCGGCTGCATCAGGAAACTGATCAGCATGCCCAGCAGCGCGATGATGATCACCACCGCGATAACCATGGCGATGATCGCCGAGGTGCGGAATTCGCTGAGCATCGAGAACGCGGTGTCCTGATCCAGCACCAGCGCCACATACCAATCCGCCGACGGCACGCCGTTGACGTGAGTGAAGGAGATGAACTGGCGTTTGCCGTCGATCTCGACCTCTTTCATGCCCGGGCTGACTTGCGGTGCGCCGTTCGGGTAGGCCTCGGCGAGGTTCTTGAGCACCAGTTTGCTGTCCGGGTGGATCAGGATCTTGCCGTCGGCGCTGACGATAAACGCATGGCCGTGACCGCCGAAGTTCAGCGAGTTGATGATCGCGCTGACGCTGGACAGGTCAATGTCGGCGCCGGCGACGCCGATCATCTGGTTCTGATGCTTCACCGGTGTGGCCACGGTGATCACCAGTTTGCCGGAGGACGCAGCGATGTACGGCTCGGTGACGATGGTCTGTTGCGCGCCGTTGGCCGCCTTGTACCAGCCACGCGCGCGAGGGTCGTAATCGGCGGCGCGATTGCCGGCCGGAACCGAGAACATCACGCCGTCAGTGCCGCCGAAGTAGCTCAGCTGGAAATTGCTGGTGTAGGCCGGCAAGTCGATGGCGCGCTTGAGGCTGGCCTGGGCGCTGCCGTCCACGGCGATCTGCTGGGACAACGATTGCAACAGCTGGATGCGGCTTTCCAGCCAGGTTTGAATGTTGCTGGTGGTCAGGCTGCCGAGTTCCTGCATCGACGATTCGGTACTGCTGCGCAAGGTCTGGCGCTGGCGGTAGTCGTTGAAGAGGATGAAACAGGCGAATGCAACGGCCACCACGAGGGCAGCAGCCAACAAGATTTTGTGGCTGAACTTCATGTTTCTGGTCATTAAATGAACTACCGCGGAGGTGCTGGTCGACAAGGGGCGTCAATTTGCCACAGGAACGGGCTTTGCGCTGCTTTTATGTCGACTGAGCGGCGCCAAAGATTAGGCGAATTCTGTCAAAACCGACGAAATGCTCAACAACACGAGAAAGTGGCTGATTTTTCGGCAAAAGGCAGACGAGCGGCCCGATAAATAGGCGCTCGGTCAGGGAACCAGACAGGGGTTTTCTCTTCTAAGCTTCAGCTTGGCTGTCATGCCATTCCCCTTTGTCCCAGGAGCTACACAATGTCGCTGCGTTCCATCGCCCTGCTTTCGTTCTGCGTGTTGCTGGCCGCGTGCGGCAAAATCAATCAGGAAAACTACTCCAAGTTGTCGACAGGCATGGCTAAGGCCGAGGTGGAAACCTTGCTGGGCAAACCTACCGACTGCGCGGGCGCGCTCGGCATGTCCAGTTGCACCTGGGGCGACAAGAACAGCTTTATCAGCGTGCAGTACGCCGGTGACAAAGTGTTGATGTTTTCCGGCCAAGGCCTGAAGTAAACCGGGGCGATATGCCCACGGGAGAAAAACAATGAAGCGGTTATTGATCCTCCTTTTTGCCAGCCTGGTATTGGCCGGCTGCGCCACTTCTGGTGAAAATCCGTTGGCGCCGAAAACGGTCAACAGCGTCAATCTCAAGAAGTACCAAGGGACCTGGTACGAGTTGGCGCGTCTGCCGATGTATTTCCAGCGCAACTGTGCGCAATCCGAAGCGCATTACACGCTCAAGCCGGACGGCAACATCCTGGTGCTGAATCGCTGCCTGACGGCGGATTGGCAATGGGAAGAGGCCAAGGGCACGGCTTATCCACAGGTGGCGGGCAAGACCGACAAGTTGTGGGTCGAGTTCGATACCTGGTTTTCGCGGTTGATACCGGGTGTGGC
The DNA here is from genome assembly GCF_017351735.1 of Pseudomonas sp. FW300-N2A2. NCBI lineage: Bacteria > Pseudomonadati > Pseudomonadota > Gammaproteobacteria > Pseudomonadales > Pseudomonadaceae > Pseudomonas > Pseudomonas sp. FW300-N2A2. Next base: position 71,348 of record NZ_JACNDU010000002.1, read on the forward strand.
GAAGGGCGAATACTGGGTGTTGTTCGTCAGCGAAGACTACAAGACTGCTATCGTCGGCGACCCGAGCCGCCGGTATCTGTGGCTGCTGTCGCGAACCCCGACGGTCAACGGTGTAGTGCGCGAAGAACTGCTGAGCAAGGCGCGTCAGCAGGGGTATGACACCACGCGGCTGATCTGGCGTGCGACGGATACGCAGATGGCCAAGACCTCGAATTGATTACGCACCCTTTGTAGGAGCCGGCTTGCCGGCGATGGGGCCGTCATGTTCAACATCACTGTTGACAGACAGTCCGCCATCGCCGGCAAGCCGGCTCCTACAAGGGTTTGTGTTAACCCAAAAGATCGCGCAGGACTTGGGTGAACGCGCGGTTACTTTCTTCTTCTGCGGCATGTCGCCCATCGCGCACAACCCACTGGCCATTGACCAGCACATCGCGCACCTGGCGATCGCCGCCGGCAAACAACCAACGATTGAGAATCCCGTCGCCACTGGCGGTCGCCAGGTACGGATCGTTGCCGTCCAGCACCAGCCAATCTGCCCGTTTGCCAACTTCCAGTGCACCGATCGGCTGCCCCATCGCCTGCGCGCCGCCGTCGAGTGCCGCGTCGTACAGCGTGCGGCCGACCATCGGCTGATCCGCGCCATACAACCGGTTGCGCCGCTGATCGCGCAGGCGCTGGCCGTATTCCAGCCAGCGCAATTCTTCCACCACGCTCAGCGACACATGGCTGTCAGAACCGATGCCCATGCGCCCGCCTTGAGCGAGGAAGTCCACCGCCGGGAAAATCCCGTCGCCGAGGTTGGCTTCGGTGGTCAGGCACAAACCGGCAATGGCGCGACTCTTGGCCATCAGCGTGACTTCTTCCGGGTTGGCGTGGGTCGCGTGGACCAGGCACCAGCGTTGGTCGACTTCGGTATTTTCATACAGCCATTGCAGCGGCCGGCGACCGCTCCAGCTCAGGCAGTCGTCGACTTCCTTCTGCTGCTCGGCGATGTGAATGTGCACCGGGCACTGCTTGTCGCTGGCCGCCAGCACTTCGCTGATCTGTTGCGGTGTTACCGCACGCAACGAGTGGAAGCACAGACCCAGCGATTGGGCCGGTTGCTGCGCCAGGATCGGCTGCAAGCGCGACTGGAGCTTGAGGTAGTTTTCAGTGCTGTTGATAAAGCGACGCTGGCCGTCGTTCGGCGTCTGGCCGCCGAAACCGGAATGGCTGTAGAGCACCGGCAGCAGGGTCAAACCGATGCCGGCCGAGCTGGCCGCCTGGCTGATGCGCAATGCCAGTTCGGCCGGATCTGCATAGGGTTGGCCGCTTGTGTCGTGGTGCACGTAATGAAATTCCGCCACCGAGGTGTAACCGGCCTTGAGCATTTCGATGTACAGCTGACGGGCGATTACGCCGAGTTGGTCGGGGCTGATTTTTCCGACGAGACGGTACATCAAATCGCGCCAGGTCCAGAAACTGTCGTTCGGATTACCGGCCACTTCCGCCAGCCCGGCCATCGCTCGCTGGAACGCGTGGGAGTGCAGATTCGGCATGCCTGGCAGCAGCGGACCGCTTAGCCGTTCGGCACCATCTGCGTGGGAATCGGCCTGGATATGGGTCAAAACGCCGTCGGCGCTGACCTCAAGACGTACATTGTTGGCCCATCCACTAGGCAGCAGCGCGCGTTCGGCAAAGAAGGCGGACATGGTTCAGCACCCCATCGTGTGTTATTTGTATATACATATACAGACGTTTGCCTGCCCGGTAAACTCCGGCAAGCTAGCAACCTTTACTAAACGACCAAGGATTAACCGTGCCGACTCCGCCACCAGTGTCACCGTTGGCCGCGAACATGGGCGACAGTCCGGCGCCCTTGTACGCCCGCGTCAAACAGATGATCACCCAGCAAATCGACAGTGGAAACTGGCCGCCGCACTACCGCGTTCCGTCGGAAAGCGAGTTGGTCAGCCAACTCGGTTTCAGCCGCATGACCATCAACCGCGCGCTGCGCGAGATGACTGCCGACGGTCTGTTGGTGCGTATGCAAGGCGTCGGCACGTTCGTCGCCGAACCGAAAAGCCAGTCCGCGCTGTTCGAAGTGCACAACATCGCCGACGAAATCGCCTCCCGTGGCCATCGCCATACCTGCAAGGTCATTACCCTTGAAGAAGAGGCCGCCGGTTCCGAGCGCGCCCTGGCGCTGGACATGCGTGAAGGTCAAAAAGTCTTCCACTCGCTGATCGTGCATTTCGAAAACGATATTCCGGTGCAAATCGAAGACCGTTTCGTCAACGCGCTGGTCGCCCCGGACTACCTCAAGCAGGACTTCACGCTGCAAACGCCTTACGCCTATCTGAACCAGGTCGCGCCGCTGACCGAAGGCGAGCATGTGGTCGAGGCGATTCTGGCCGAGGCCAGCGAGTGCAAATTGCTGCAGATTGAGAAAGGCGAGCCGTGCCTGCTGATTCGTCGCCGCACCTGGTCTGGCCGTCAGCCGGTGACCGCCGCCCGTTTGATCCACCCTGGTTCCCGTCATCGTCTGGAAGGTCGGTTTCATAAATGAGTCAGATAAAGGTTTTACGTGCCGTTGATTACCCGCGCATGCCGTGGAAAAACGGCGGCGGCAGCACTGAAGAAATCACCCGCGATGCGGGTACTGGCCTGGATGGCTTCGGCTGGCGCCTGTCGATTGCCGATATTGGTGAGTCGGGTGGCTTCTCGACGTTCACTGGCTATGAGCGAGTGATCACCGTGCTGCAAGGCGACGGCATGACCTTGCGCGTCGATGGCCAGGACACGCATCCGTTGTTACCGCTGGAACCGTTTGCGTTCAGTGGCGAGAGCCAGGTGTCGTGCACTCTGCTTGGCGGGCCGATTCGCGACTTCAACCTGATTTATGCGCCGCAGCGTTACAGCGCACGGTTGCAGTGGCTGGACGGCGAACAACGGTTTTTCAGTTCGGCGGGCACGGTGTTGGTGTTCAGTGTCGGCGAGGCGCTGGAATTGCAGGTCGGTAACAACACCCAGCAATTGGGTCGCCATGACTGCCTGCAACTCGACGGTAATAACGGCCTGCTGGAAGTCTCCAGTAACGGCCCATGCTGTGTGGTCGAGCTGACTGCACGCTGATCCAAAATCCTTTCGCGGGCAAGCCTCGCTCCTACAGTGGACCGCAGATCCCCTGTAGGAGCGAGGCTTGCCCGCGAAGTTTTTCCACCGATCAAATCCGTTCCCTAATGCGCACCACTTTGTTACCGAACGCCCCAGCGTGGCGCAAAACCACGCTCAAGTAACAACAGTCCTCCCCTCCGCAAAATCCTCCCGAAAAATTTCATCTTCTCCAAAACCCTTGATCCAGGGGGCTTCCAGCCTTCCAGAAACTTTTCTTGAACACCCATCCAACAAGTTGGCCGCTTGATTGCATATGCTTGTATGTACAAGTAAAGACGTATGCGTATGAGTCGATCGAGACTCTCCGCAGCGTCCACTGATTCGCTTGTGTCGCGTTGACGCGCACAGGCTGGCTTACCCACCGCCAGGGTTGGTTTGAATTGATCGCTGAGGAGTCTTTTTCGTGACTGACAATACCCAGAAACCTACTAAGTTTCGTGACGTTGAAATCCGTGCCGCCCGCGGTAACAAGCTGACCGCCAAGAGCTGGCTGACCGAAGCGCCGCTGCGTATGCTGATGAACAACCTCGACCCGGAAGTCGCCGAGAACCCTAAAGAGCTGGTGGTTTACGGTGGTATCGGTCGTGCGGCGCGTAACTGGGAATGCTACGACAAGATTGTCGAAAGCCTGACCAACCTGAACGAAGACGAGACCCTGCTGGTGCAATCCGGCAAGCCGGTCGGCGTGTTCAAGACCCACAGCAACGCTCCGCGCGTACTGATTGCCAACTCCAACCTGGTGCCACACTGGGCGAGCTGGGAACACTTCAACGAACTCGACGCCAAAGGCCTGGCCATGTACGGCCAGATGACCGCCGGCAGCTGGATCTACATCGGTAGCCAGGGCATCGTTCAAGGCACCTACGAAACCTTCGTCGAAGCCGGTCGCCAACACTACAACGATGACCTCAAAGGTCGTTGGGTCCTGACCGCAGGCCTGGGCGGCATGGGCGGCGCTCAACCTCTGGCTGCAACCCTGGCCGGCGCTTGCTCGCTGAACATCGAATGCCAACAGGTCAGCATCGATTTCCGTTTGAACAGCCGCTACGTCGACGAGCAAGCCAAAGACCTCGACGACGCTCTGGCCCGCATCGAGAAATACACCAAGGAAGGCAAAGCGATTTCCATCGCCCTGCTGGGTAACGCCGCTGAAATCCTGCCGGAACTGGTCCGTCGAGGTGTGCGCCCGGATATGGTCACCGACCAGACCAGCGCCCACGACCCGCTCAACGGTTACCTGCCGGCCGGCTGGACCTGGGAAGAGTACCGCGCTCGTGCCAAGACCGAGCCTGCTGCCGTGGTGAAAGCCGCCAAGCAATCGATGGCCGTGCACGTTAAAGCGATGCTGGATTTCCAGAAAATGGGCATCCCGACTTTCGACTACGGCAACAACATCCGTCAGATGGCCCAGGAAGAAGGCGTGGAAAACGCATTCGACTTCCCAGGCTTCGTACCGGCTTACATCCGTCCGCTGTTCTGCCGTGGTATCGGCCCGTTCCGTTGGGCTGCACTGTCGGGCAACGCTGAAGACATCTACAAAACCGACGCCAAGGTCAAGGAACTGATCCCGGACGACGCTCACCTGCACAACTGGCTGGACATGGCGCGCGAGCGCATCAGCTTCCAGGGTCTGCCGGCACGTATCTGCTGGGTTGGCCTGGGCCTGCGCGCCAAGCTCGGCCTGGCGTTCAACGAAATGGTACGCAGCGGTGAATTGTCCGCGCCAATCGTGATCGGTCGCGACCACCTGGACTCCGGTTCGGTGTCGAGCCCGAACCGCGAAACCGAATCGATGCAAGACGGTTCCGATGCCGTGTCCGACTGGCCACTGCTCAACGCCCTGCTCAATACCGCGAGCGGCGCGACCTGGGTTTCCCTGCACCACGGCGGCGGCGTCGGCATGGGCTTCTCCCAGCATTCCGGCATGGTGATTGTCTGCGACGGTACTGACGAAGCGGCCGAGCGTATCGCCCGCGTTCTGCACAACGACCCGGCCACCGGCGTTATGCGTCACGCCGATGCGGGTTACCAGATCGCGATCGACTGCGCCAAGGAACAAGGGCTGAACTTGCCGATGATTACCGGTAAATAGCGCAACACCTCTGTAGGAGCCAGCTTGCTGGCGATGGCGATTTACCTGACACATCAGGGTGCCTGTATCGCCGGCAAGCCGGCTCCTACAAAGATTTTTACCAACCCGGAAGAACAATCCACAGAGGTTGAATCATGGCTGTTAACAACGATCGTGCAGGCAGCAAACCGTTGATCGAGAAACGCTCGATCGACTACATCCCGGAAGCGGAAAGACACGGTCGTCTGTTCAGCCAGTTCACGCTGTGGATGGGTGCCAACCTGCAAATCACCGCGATTGTCACCGGGGCCCTGGCCGTGGTGCTGGGCGGTGACGTGTTCTGGTCGTTGATCGGTCTGTTGATCGGTCAACTGCTCGGCGGCGGGGTGATGGCGCTGCACGCTGCGCAAGGGCCCAAGCTTGGCCTGCCGCAGATGATCTCCAGCCGTGTGCAGTTCGGCGTTTATGGCGCGGCGATCCCGATCGTTCTGGTGTGCCTGATGTACCTGGGTTTCACCGCAACGGGCACCGTGCTGTCCGGTCAGGCGCTGGGCCAGTTGTTTGGCGTCAGTGACACCGTCGGTATCCTCATCTTCGCCAGTGTCATCGTGCTGGTCACGGTGCTGGGCTATCGGGTGATCCATTGGATTGGCCGTATTGCCAGCGTCATTGGTGTGATTGCCTTCGTTTACCTGTTCAGCCGTTTGATGAGCCAGACTGACGTTGGCGCACTCCTGCAAATCCGCCACTTCAGCTGGAGCAGCTTCCTGCTTGCGGTGTCGCTCGCGGCGTCCTGGCAGATCGCCTTCGGTCCTTACGTGGCTGACTATTCACGCTACCTGCCGAGCAAGACTTCCTCGGTGAAAACCTTTTTCGCCGCGGGTGCAGGTTCGGTCATTGGCGCGCAGGTGGCAATGATCCTCGGCGTGTTTGCCGCCGCCTCGGCCAATGGGCAATTCGCCGGTCACGAAGTGGCCTACATCGTAGGTCTGGGTGGTACCGGTGCCACTGCTGCGCTGCTGTACTTCAGCATCGCGTTCGGCAAGGTCACCATCTCCACGCTGAACTCCTACGGCAGCTTCATGTGCATCGCGACCATCATCAGCGGTTTCCGTGGTGACCTGAAAGTAACGCGCTTGCAGCGTCTGCTGTTTGTGCTGGTCATCGTCGGTGCGGCGACCCTGATGGCGTTGCTCGGCCAGCATTCGTTCCTCGGTGCGTTCAAGTCCTTCATCCTGTTCTTGCTGGCGTTCTTTACCCCATGGAGCGCGATCAACCTGGTGGACTACTACTGCATCACCCGCGAGCGCTATGACGTGCCGGCGCTGTCCGATCCGAACGGTCGTTACGGTCGTTGGAACGTTCTGGGTATCAGCGTCTATGTTTTCGGTGTGCTGGTGCAGCTGCCATTCATCTCCAGCAAGTTCTATACAGGTCCGCTGGTGGCCGCTCTGGGTGATGTGGATATCTCCTGGATCATCGGCCTGGTGATTCCCGCCGCCCTGTATTACGTGTGTGCAAAAAAATGGCACGGCACAGTGCCCGATCAACTGATCCTGCCGGTCGAGCGGGACGTTATTACCGAACAAAAGCTGAATGTCGGTCGCGCTGCGGCGCAGGCCTGATTGGACGTGGACAGGGCTGGATGCCTCTTGACTGCCGTAAGCCAATTCATGATTAGGAGCGTCACAACAATGAAATCGAACAAGACCCTGCTGACCACATTGCTTTCCATGGGCCTGCTGGCCAGCGCCGGCGCCACTCAGGCAGCCGGTTGGTGCGAATCGGGCAAACCGGTGAAATTCGCCGGCCTGAACTGGGAAAGCGCCATGCTCCTGACCGACGTGCTGCAAGTCGTGCTGGAGAAAGGCTACGACTGCAAGACCGACAGCCTGCCGGGCAACTCCATCACCATGGAAAACGCCCTGAGCAGCAACGACATTCAAGTGTTTGCCGAAGAGTGGGTCGGCCGCAGCGAAGTCTGGAACAAGGCCGAGAAGGCCGGCAAAGTCGTCGGTGTCGGCGCGCCAGTCGTGGGCGCAGTCGAAGGCTGGTACGTGCCGCGCTACGTGATCGAAGGCGACGCCAAGCGCAAACTGGAAGCCAAGGCGCCGGACCTGAAAAACATTGCTGACCTGGGCAAGTATGCCGCCGTGTTCAAGGACGCCGAAGAACCCGCCAAGGGCCGTTTCTACAACTGCCCGGCGGGCTGGACCTGTGAGCTGGACAACAGCGAAATGCTGAAAAGCTACGGCCTGGAAAGCAGCTACACCAACTTCCGTCCGGGCACCGGCCCGGCACTGGATGCCGCAGTGCTGTCGAGCTACAAGCGTGGCGAGCCGATCCTGTTCTACTACTGGTCGCCAACGCCGCTGATGGGCCAGGTTGACCTGGTGAAACTCGAAGAGAAGCCGGGCGTGGACAAGCGCGTGACCATCAAGGTCGGCCTGTCCAAGACCTTCCACGAGCAAGCCCCGGAACTGGTGGCCGTGCTGGAAAAGGTCAACCTGCCGATCGACCTGCTGAACCAGAACCTCGGGCGTATGGCCAAAGAGCGGATCGAGTCGCCAAAACTGGCCAAGATCTTCTTGAAGGAACATCCTGAAGTCTGGCACGCATGGGTGAGCGAAGACGCAGCCAAAAAGATCGACGCGGCCTTGTAGGTTGAGCTTCTCCGACTGCCGTCAGCGGCAGTCGGATGCTTGATCGCAACCCCTTGATTGAGAGTCTCTTATGTTTCCCGAAAGCTTTACCTTTTCCATCGCCGACTGGGTCAACGGTTGGGTCGATTCGCTGGTCACCAACTACGGCGATGTGTTCCGCAGCATCTCCGACACCCTGTTGTGGGCCATCGTCAATCTTGAAGGGCTGCTGCGTGCGGCGCCCTGGTGGCTGATGCTGGCGATCGTGGCGGGCGTTGCCTGGCACGCGACCCGCAAGGTCGTGACCACCTCCGTGATCGTCGGTTTGCTGTTCCTGGTCGGCGCGGTCGGCCTCTGGGACAAGCTGATGCAGACCCTCGCGCTGATGATGGTCGCGACGGTCATTTCGGTGCTGATCGGCATTCCGCTGGGCATTCTCTCGGCACGCAGCAATCGCCTGCGTTCGGTGCTGATGCCGTTGCTGGACATCATGCAGACCATGCCGAGCTTCGTGTACCTGATCCCGGTGCTGATGCTGTTCGGCCTGGGCAAGGTCCCGGCGATTTTCGCCACCGTGATCTACGCCGCGCCGCCGCTGATCCGCCTGACTGATCTGGGCATCCGCCAGGTCGACGGTGAAGTGATGGAAGCGATCAACGCCTTCGGTGCCAACCGCTGGCAGCAACTGTTCGGCGTGCAATTGCCGCTGGCCCTGCCGAGCATCATGGCCGGGATCAACCAGACCACCATGATGGCCCTGTCGATGGTGGTGATTGCCTCGATGATCGGTGCCCGTGGCCTGGGTGAAGATGTGTTGGTGGGGATTCAGACCCTCAACGTCGGACGCGGCCTTGAAGCCGGTCTGGCGATCGTGATTCTGGCAGTGGTGATCGACCGCATTACACAGGCGTACGGTCGTGCACGGCATGAGGTGAGCAAATGAGCAACGCAGCCATCAGCAAGATCGAAGTCAAAAACGTCTTCAAGATTTTCGGTAACCGTTCCAAGGAAGCGCTGGGCATGATCGGCCAGGGCAAGACCAAGGATCAGGTGCTGGCCGAAACCGGCTGCGTGGTCGGTGTGAACGACCTGTCGTTGAGCATCGGCAGCGGCGAGATCTTCGTGATCATGGGCCTGTCCGGTTCCGGTAAATCGACCCTGGTGCGCCACTTCAACCGCCTGATCGACCCGACCAGCGGCGCGATCCTGGTGGATGGCGTGGACATCCTGCAATACGACATGGAAGCCCTGCGCGAATTTCGTCGTCGCAAGATCAGCATGGTGTTCCAGAGCTTTGGCCTGTTGCCGCACAAGACCGTGGTGGACAACGTCGCCTATGGCCTGAAAGTGCGCGGCGAGAGCAAGCAGATGTGCACCGAACGCGCGCTGCACTGGATCAACACCGTGGGCCTCAAGGGCTACGAAAACAAATACCCGCATCAGCTCTCGGGCGGCATGCGTCAGCGTGTGGGCCTGGCACGTGCGTTGGCGGCGGACACCGACATCATCCTGATGGACGAAGCCTTCAGTGCGCTCGATCCGCTGATTCGCGCCGAGATGCAGGACCAGTTGCTGGAGCTGCAAAAGACCCTGCACAAGACCATCGTCTTCATTACCCACGACCTCGACGAGGCCGTGCGCATCGGCAACCGCATCGCGATCCTCAAGGATGGCCGCCTGATTCAGGTCGGCACCCCGAGAGAGATCCTGCATTCGCCGGCGGATGAGTATGTCGACCGGTTCGTACAGCGGCGGGCGGCGGTGGTTTAAAGGTTTGCGGCGTTTGTGCCGGCCCCATCGCGAGCAGGCTCGCTCCCACACCTGTAGGAGCGAGGCTTGCTCGCGAAGGCGGCGGTAGAGCTGCATCAATATTCAGGATGTACGGTTGAGGTTAATGATGTCCCAGGCTGAAAAAATCGTTATCGCCGATGCCCCGCTGCGTTGGCAGGATGTGGTCGCGGTAGCCCGTCACGGCGCACAACTCGAGCTGTCGGCCCAGACCTGGGCACGCATCGACAATGCCCAGGCGATCGTCCAGCGCATCGTCACCAGCGGCGAACGCGCCTATGGCGTCAACACCGGTCTGGGCGCGCTTTGCAACGTATCGCTCAAAGACGAACAGCTCAGCCAACTGTCACGCAACACCTTGCTCAGCCATGCCTGTGGCGTCGGCGCACCACTGGCCGACGAGCAGACCCGCGCGATCATGTGCGCAGCGATCCGCAACTACTCCCAGGGCAAATCCGGCATTCACCGGCAAGTGGTCGAAGCCTTACTGGCGCTGCTCAATCGGGGCATCACCCCGCAAGTGCCGTCCCAGGGTTCGGTCGGTTACCTGACCCACATGGCACACATCGGCATCGCACTGCTGGGTGTCGGCAATGTCAGCTATCGCGGGCAGATTGTTTCCGCTCAACAGGCGCTGGCTGAAGAAGGCCTGCAACCTGTTCAACTCGGTGCCAAGGACGGTTTGTGCCTGGTCAACGGTACGCCGTGCATGAGCGGCCTCAGCTGCCTGGCGATTGCCGATGCGACGCGCCTGCTGCAGTGGGCCGACGTGATCAGTGCCATGAGCTTCGAAGCCCAGCGTGGCCAGATTGCTGCGTTCGACGCCGAGATCATCGCGCTCAAACCGCATCCGGGCATGCAACAGGTCGGGATCAACCTGCGGGCGCTGCTCGATGGCAGCGAAGTGATTGCCAGCAGCAAAGGCATTCGTACGCAGGATGCGCTGAGCATCCGGTCGATCCCGCAAGTCCACGGCGCTGCTCGCGATCAACTCGATCACGCGATCAAGCAAGTCGAAACCGAACTCAACGGCTGCACGGATAACCCGTTGCTGCTGGGCACACCGGACAACTTCCGCGTCATGTCCCAAGCAAACCCGCATGGCCAGTCGGTCGCGTTGGCAGCTGATTTGCTGGCCATCGCCATGGCCGAAATCGGCTCCATCGCCGAACGACGTCTGGACCGTTTGATCAACCCGCACGTCAGCGGTCTGCCGGCGTTCCTGGTGGCCAATCCGGGGGTGAACTCCGGGATGATGATCGTGCAATACGTCGCCGCTTCGCTGTGTGCGGAAAACCGCCAGTTGGCGCAACCGGCGGTGCTCGACAACTACGTCACTTCCGGCTTGCAGGAAGACCACCTGAGCATGGGCACCAACGCCGCGCTGAAGCTGCATCGCGCGCTGGAAAACTGCACGCAGATCCTCGCCATCGAGTACCTGCTGGCGGCCCAGGCTTTTGAGTTCCTCAAAGAGCAACGCTTCGGCGCCGGCACCGATGCGGCGTGGCGTCTGCTGCGTGAGCGTGTTCCGGCCTACGACCAGGATCGCTGGCTGGCGCCGGACATCGCCGCCGCTGCCGGCGTATTGAAAGACTCGAATTTGCTGCACAAGGCTTTACCGAATCTGAACTGATTTCCACACAACACCAACGTGCCAAGGCGCGGCTCCCAAAAAGCGAGTCGCGACGGACAACGGATATCTCCGGAGCGTCTGGTGAGTCTTCTTCGTTTATGAAGAATAAAAACTCTCAAAAGGAGCACAAAATGACTGCACTAAACCTGATCCCCGGCCAACTGAGCCTTGCCCAACTGCGTGATGTCTATCAGCAACCGGTCAAAATCACCCTCGATAACAGCGCTGCTGCCCAGATCGAAGCCAGCGTTGCCTGCGTGGAACAGATCCTCGCCGAGAACCGTACCGCTTACGGCATCAACACCGGTTTCGGCCTGCTGGCCTCGACCCGCATCGCCAGCGAAGACCTGGAAAACCTGCAGCGCTCGCTGGTGCTGTCCCACGCTGCCGGCGTCGGCGAGCCGATCAGCGACGCGTTGGTGCGTCTGGTCATGGTGCTCAAGGTCAACAGCCTGAGCCGTGGTTTCTCCGGTATTCGTCGCGTGGTCATCGACGCGCTGATCGCCCTGATCAACGCCGAGGTTTACCCGCACATTCCATTGAAAGGTTCGGTCGGTGCCTCCGGCGACCTGGCGCCATTGGCCCACATGTCGCTGGTGCTGCTGGGTGAAGGCAAGGCTCGTTACAAAGGCGAGTGGATGGAAGCGACCGAAGCGCTGAAAGTCGCCGGTCTGACCCCGCTGACCCTGGCCGCGAAAGAAGGCCTGGCGCTGCTCAACGGTACTCAGGTGTCCACCGCTTACGCGCTGCGTGGTCTGTTTGAAGGTGAAGATCTGTTCGCGGGCGCCCTGGCTCTGGGCGGCCTGACCGTCGAAGCGGTGCTGGGTTCGCGCTCGCCGTTCGACGCCCGCATCCACGCCGCCCGTGGCCAGAAAGGCCAGATCGACGCCGCTGCCGCTTACCGCGACTTGCTGGGCGAGCGCAGTGAAGTGTCCGATTCGCACGAGAACTGCGAAAAGGTCCAGGACCCGTACTCCCTGCGCTGCCAGCCGCAAGTCATGGGCGCCTGCCTGACCCAGTTCCGTCAGGCTGCCGAAGTCTTGGCCGTCGAAGCCAACGCCGTTTCGGATAACCCGCTGGTGTTCGCTGCTGAAGGTGACGTGATCTCTGGCGGTAACTTCCACGCCGAACCTGTCGCGATGGCCGCCGACAACATGGCCCTGGCCATCGCTGAAATCGGCTCGCTGAGCGAACGCCGCATCTCGCTGATGATGGACAAGCACATGTCGCAACTGCCGCCGTTCCTGGTGGCCAATGGCGGCGTGAACTCCGGTTTCATGATCGCCCAGGTGACCGCTGCGGCACTCGCCAGCGAGAACAAGGCGTTGTCCCATCCGCATTCGGTGGACAGCCTGCCGACCTCCGCCAACCAGGAAGACCACGTGTCGATGGCTCCGGCTGCCGGCAAGCGTCTGTGGGAAATGGCGGAAAACACCCGCGGCGTTCTGGCGGTGGAATGGTTGGCCGCGGCTCAAGGCCTTGACCTGCGTGAAGGTCTGAAGACCTCGCCAAAACTGGAAAAGGTTCGGGCGATTCTGCGTAAAGAAGTGCCGTTCTATGAGAAGGACCGCTTCTTTGCGCCGGACATCAATGCGGCCAGCGAGTTGTTGGCGACGCGTTGCCTGAATGAACTGGTATCGGCGAAGTTGCTGCCTAGTCTGTGATGGCCTCTTCGCGGGCAAGCCTCGCTCCTACCTTGTAGGAGCGAGGCTTGCCCGCGAACCGATTTTGAACATTGTGGAGATTACGGGATGAAAACTCTCTGGCAACACTGCCACGTCGCAACCATGGCGCAAGGCGTCTACTCGATCATCGAGGACGCGGCCATCGTGACGTCCGGTGCGCACATTGAGTGGATCGGCCCACGTGCTGAACTGCCGGCGGGTGAATACCCGGCCGTCAACGATTTGAACGGGGCCTGGGTTACGCCGGGCCTGATCGACTGCCACACCCACACGGTGTTTGGCGGTAACCGCAGCGGTGAATTCGAACAGCGTCTGCAAGGCGTCAGCTATGCGGAAATCGCCGCGGCCGGCGGCGGCATCGCCAGCACCGTGCGCGCCACGCGCGCGGCCAGTGAAGACGAGTTGTTCGCCAGCGCCGCCAAGCGGTTGAAGAGTTTGATGCGCGATGGCGTGACCAGCATCGAAATCAAATCCGGCTACGGTCTCGACCTGGCCAACGAACGCAAGATGCTGCGCGTGGCCCGCCGTCTCGGGGCCGAACTGCCGATCAGTGTGCGCAGCACCTGCCTGGCGGCCCACGCTTTGCCGCCGGAATACAAGGATCGCGCCGACGACTACATCGATCACATCTGCGCCGAGATGCTCCCGGCCCTGGCCGCCGAAGGGCTGGTGGATGCGGTGGATGCGTTTTGCGAATACCTGGCGTTCTCGCCGGCACAGGTCGAGCGCGTGTTCGTCACTGCGCAAAAACTGGGCTTGCCGGTGAAGCTGCATGCCGAGCAACTGTCGTCATTGCACGGTTCGAGCCTGGCGGCGCGTTATCACGCTCTGTCCGCCGATCACCTGGAATTCATGACCGAAGAAGACGCCATCGCCATGGCCGCGTCCGGCACGGTCGCCGTGTTGCTGCCCGGCGCGTTCTACTTCCTGCGTGAAACCCAATTGCCGCCGATGGATGCGTTGCGCAAACACGGGGTGAAAATCGCCATCGCCAGCGACCTTAACCCCGGCACTTCGCCGGCGCTGTCGCTGCGCTTGATGCTGAACATGGCTTGCACCTGTTTCCGCATGACCCCGGAAGAAGCCCTGGCCGGTGCGACGATTCATGCCGCCACCGCGCTGGGCATGGCCGACACCCATGGTTCGCTGGAAGCCGGCAAGGTCGCTGACTTCGTCGCCTGGCAAATCGATCGTCCCGCCGACCTGTCGTACTGGCTGGGCGGTGACCTGGAAAAACGCGTCGTGCGTCACGGCGTCGAAACAAGCGTTTAGGAGAGCAGTTGTGGATAAGGTTCTGAACTTCAAACAAGGCCGCGTGCCGCTGCTGATCAGCATGCCCCACGCCGGCGTGCGCCTGACCCCGGCGGTTGAAGCCGGGTTGATCCCCGACGCGAAAAGCCTGCCGGACACTGACTGGCATATCCCGAAACTCTACGAATTCGCTGCCGAACTGGGCGCCAGCACCCTGGCTGCCGAGTACTCGCGGTTTGTCATCGACCTGAACCGGCCTTCGGACGACAAACCGTTGTACGTCGGCGCCACCACCGGTTTGTACCCGGCGACGCTGTTCGACGGCATTCCGTTGTTCCGTGAAGGCATGGAACCGTCGGCGGCTGAGCGTGCGGCGTATCTGGAGCAGGTCTGGACGCCGTACCACAGCACGTTGCAGAACGAGCTGGCTCGTATGAAAGCCGAATTCGGCTATGCATTGCTGTTTGATGCGCACTCGATCCGCTCGATCATCCCGCACCTGTTCGACGGCAAACTGCCGGACTTCAACCTCGGCACGTTCAACGGCGCCAGTTGCGATCCACAGTTGGCGACTCAACTGGAAGCGATCTGCGCCAGGCACACCGATTACAGCCATGTGCTGAACGGGCGCTTCAAGGGCGGCCACATCACCCGGCACTATGGCAATCCGGCGCAAAACATCCACGCCGTGCAACTGGAGTTGGGCCAGTGCACGTACATGGAAGAGTTCGAGCCGTTCCGTTATCGCCCGGACCTGGCAGAGCCGACGCAAGTGGTGCTCAAGGAGCTGCTGCAAGGGCTGCTGGCCTGGGGCCAAAAACACTACAACGTCTGACCCTGGTGGGAGCGGGCTTGCTCGCGAAGGCGGTGTGTCAGACACCATTGATGTCGACTGACACACCGCTTTCGCGAGCAAGTCGAATCGTCGCACCGCCGCTCCCACAGGTAACGCGTTCACTTTAGTCGCCACCGTGCAAATCTCGGTCGCCACAGTTCGCTTTTACCCTCTCGACGCTGCGTAATGTTCTGGACACGGTGCATCAAGACACCGGACCCATAATAATTCTGCCGCACGAGATCATTCCCAATGAAAAGACTGTTGACCTGCTGTCTCTCAATCCTCTGCGGTACCGCTCTTCTGAGCACCCCTGTTCTGGCCAGTGACGATGCTTCCTGCAAAGCCGTGCGCATGGGCGTGGTCAACTGGACCGACGTCATCGCCACCAGCGGCATGGCCGACGTGTTGCTCAACGGCCTTGGCTACGAAAGCAAGCAAACCAGCGCCGTGCAGCAAATCATCTTCGCCGGCATCCGCGACAAGCGCCTGGACATCTTCCTCGGTTACTGGAAACCGGCGATGGACAAAAACATCGCGCCGTTCCTGGCCGCCAATCAAGTGAAGGTCCTGGAAAAACCGAGCCTGGCCGACGCCCAGGCAACCCTCGCCGTGCCGGAATACGTGGCCGAGGCGGGGCTGAAAACCTTTTCCGATATCGCCAAATTCAAAGACAAGCTCGGCGGCAAAATCTACGGCATCGAGCCGGGCAGTGGCGCCAACACCACGATCAAAACCATGATCGAGTCCAATCAGTTCGGCCTGAAGGATTTCAAACTGATCGAGTCCGGTGAGGCCGGCATGCTTGCCGCCGTGCAACGGGCGGTGAATCGCAAGGAGTTCGTGGTGTTCGTCGGCTGGACGCCGCACCCGATGAACATCAACATGAAAATCGCTTACCTGACCGGCAGCGAAGATGTTTACGGGCCGAACGAAGGCGCGGCGACGGTCTCCACCGTGACGTCTCCGGACTACGCCGAGCGTTGCCCGAACGTGAACCGCTTGCTGGAGAACCTGACCTTCACCGCCGCCCAGGAAAGCCAGCTGATGGTGCCGATCATGGAGCGCAAGACGCCGCAGGACGTGGCCAGGCAGTGGCTGCGTGATCATCCGCAAGACCTGCAGCGCTGGTTGGCCGGTGTCAGCAGTTTTGATGGCAAGGATGGTGTTGCCACCGTACAAGCCAGCCTGAAAAACTGACCATCACCGCAAAACCCCTGTAGGAGCGAGCCTGCTCGCGATGGCGGTGGGTCAGTCAAAATTAATGCTGATTGACCCACTGCCATCGCGAGCAGGCTCGCTCCCACAGGGTTATCCACTCGTCACAAATCCTCGGCGGCAGGTCCATGGAAACTTATCCCCTTTCTGACCAAATGACGGCATTCGTCGAGAAAACCGTCAGCTTCAACGCCACCGACACCAGCCTCGCCGGACTGCGCCAGGCCTACAGCGAGATGTGCCGGGCGTTCACCCCGCCGCGTCCCGCCGGGCTATACGTAGTGGATTTTGTATTGGCCGGTGTACCGATTCGGTCCTATCAGCCCGCAGCTTTGCCATCGACCGACGGTAGCCCGTGCATTGTGTATCTGCACGGCGGCGGTTGGGTGGTGGGGGATCTGGATTCCCACGACTTCATCTGCGCCGAGCTGGCGTCGACGCTCGGCGTGTTGGTGATCGCGGTCGATTATCGTCTGGCGCCGGAGCATCCGTTTCCAGCGGCGTTCGATGACTGCCTGAAGGTCTGGCGAGCGCTGCGCTCCGGGCCGTTTCAACTGGACCCCGCACGTACGCTGGTGGCCGGCGACAGCGCCGGTGGCAATCTCGCCGCCGCGCTGTGCCTGGCACTGCGCGATGCGGGTGAGCCACTGCCGGCGGCGCAAGTGCTGATCTATCCCGGCCTCGGTGGCGATCACCGTTTGCCTTCACGCAGTGAATGCAGCGACGCGCCTCTGCTCAGCAGCAGTGACGTAGATTGTTATCACGCCTTGTATTTGCGCGGCACTCAAACGCCTGGCACCTATGCCATGCCGTTGCTCGCCGGGGATTTGCGCGGATTGCCGCCGGCATTGATCGCGGTGGCGCAGTTCGACCCGCTACGCGATGACGGCGTGCTGTACGCCGAGCGCCTGAACGCTGCGGGCGTGGCCGCGACGCTTTATTACGGGGAAGGGCTGGTTCATGGCTGTCTGCGGGCGCGGGGTCAGGTCGCGGAGGTCGATGCGCTCTACGAAACGCTGCTCGGCTATTTGGCAAAAAAACGGGTGGCAAAACTCTGACTCTGCATGGACATGCTCATTGACGTAAATCGGGTTTATGATGCCCAACGGCAGAATAATAGAAGTCCCCCCAGGGATGACCTCGACCCCTTACGGAGCGCGCAATGCAGACTTTGTACCCGCAGATCAAACCCCACGCCCGGCACGATCTGGCTGTCGATGAAACCCACACCCTGTATGTAGACGAAAGCGGTTCACCGGAAGGTTTGCCGGTGGTGTTCATCCACGGCGGCCCCGGTGCCGGGTGTGATGCACAGAGTCGCTGCTTTTTTGATCCGAACCTGTATCGCATCGTCACCTTCGACCAGCGCGGTTGTGGTCGATCCACGCCCCACGCCAGCCTGGAAAACAACACCACCTGGGATCTGGTCGCCGACCTTGAGCGGATTCGCCAGCATCTGGGCATCGATAAATGGGTGCTGTTCGGTGGCTCGTGGGGCTCGACCCTGGCGCTGGCCTACGCGCAAACCCATCCGGAGCGTGTGCACGGTCTGATCCTGCGCGGGATTTTTCTCTGCCGTCCGCAGGAAATCGAGTGGTTCTATCAGGCGGGCGCCAGTCGTCTGTTTCCTGATTACTGGCAAGACTACATTGCGCCGATCCCGCTGGATGAGCGCGAAGATTTGCTCGGCGCTTTCCACAAGCGCCTGACCGGCAACGATCAGATCGCCCAGATGCACGCGGCCAAAGCCTGGTCTACCTGGGAAGGGCGGACCGCGACCTTGCGTCCGAACCCGTTGGTGGTTGATCGTTTCTCCGAGCCGCAACGGGCGTTGTCCATCGCGCGCATCGAATGTCACTACTTCACCAACAATGCGTTCCTTGAGCCGAATCAGTTGATCCGCGACATGGGCAAGATCGCCCATCTGCCGGGCGTGATCGTTCACGGTCGCTACGACGTGATTTGCCCGCTGGATAACGCCTGGGAACTGCATCAGAACTGGCCGAACAGTGAACTGCAGGTCATCCGTGATGCCGGGCATGCCGCCTCCGAACCCGGCATTACCGATGCCTTGGTACGCGCCGCCGATCAGATGGCCCGGCGCCTGCTCGACCTGTCCCCAGCAGAAGCATGAAGGGCCTGTTGCAGCGCGTGCGTGGCGCGCGCGTCGAGGTAGCGGGGGAGGTGGTCGGTGCCGTCGATCAGGGTTTGCTGGTACTGGTGGCGGTCGAGCCCGAGGACACTCGGGCCAGCGCCGACAAACTTCTGCATAAGCTGCTTAACTATCGTGTGTTCAGTGACGCCGAGGGCAAGATGAATCTGTCCCTGGCGGATGTCGGGGGCGGGTTGCTGCTGGTCTCTCAGTTCACCCTGGCCGCCGACACCAAAAACGGGTTGCGCCCGAGTTTTTCAACCGCTGCCCCTCCGGCGCTGGGCGAGGAGCTTTTCGACTATCTATTAGAGAAAGCGAAACAGGTGCATGGCACAGTGGCATCAGGTAGATTCGGCGCGGATATGCAGGTGCACCTGGTCAATGATGGCCCGGTAACCTTCCTGTTACAGACCTGAAAGCGCTTGAAACAAGTTTTTAAGCGCTTTTTCACTGAAAACAGGGGGTTTTCGCGAGAAATACTTTGTTGCGCCTGATGCGTTGTAACGCGGCCTACTAGATAATCGCGCGCTACGGGGATCAGCGTTCGTTGGTCCGTTTTGACTTAGGTAGAGACTTGTCCTGGGCCTGTTGGGGAATCATTTAGCCCCATAGGAGTCGGAACAATGCTCGCCAACTTGGCAAGAGTGGTTTGTAGGGACGGGTTTTTCATCCCGTTTACCTCACAGGCCCTTTAACTGGCCGTTGGTTTTTTGATCTGTTTTCGGCGAGGGTTGCTCGTGATTGTTAGTCCCTGTAATGCACCAAGATTGTCAGCCAAACGGCTACGAAGCGCACTGGTAGCGGGCTCTGCACTGCTCTGCCTGTTCGGCGCCGGCCAGCTTTGGGCATTCAATCTGGATGATGTATCGGTCAAGGCAAAAGAGCTGGCCGGGCAGAAATTCGAAGCCCCGCGCAGTAACCTGCCGAACGAATTCCGTGAGATGAAATTCGCGGACTATCAGAAAATTCGTTTCCTGACCGAAAAAGCCGAATGGGCCGATCAGAAAACCCCGTTCAAGCTTTCGTTCTATCACCAGGGTATGCATTTCGATACTCCGGTGAAAATCAACGAAATCACGGCCAACACCGTCGAAGAGATCAAATACGACCCGTCTCGTTTCGATTTCGGCGACCTGAAATTCGATCCTAAAGCCACCGAACAACTGGGTTATGCCGGTTTCCGTGTGCTGTACCCGATCAACAAGGCCGACAAGCAAGACGAAATCATGACCATGCTGGGCGCGAGTTACTTCCGCGTTGTCGGCAAGGGTCACACGTATGGCTTGTCCGCTCGCGGCCTGGCAATCGATACCGCGTTGCCGTCCGGCGAAGAGTTCCCGCGTTTCCGTGAGTTCTGGATTCAACAGCCGAAGCCGGGCGACAAGCACCTGGTAATCTTCGCGCTGCTGGATTCGCCACGCGCCACCGGTGCCTATCGCCTGACCCTGCGTCCGGGCAGCGACACCATTGTCGACGTCAAGGCGCAGATGTTCCTGCGTGACAAGGTCACCAAGCTTGGCGTTGCGCCGCTGACCAGCATGTTCCTGTTCGGCGCCAACCAGCCGTCGAAAGTGCTGAACTACCGCCGCGAACTGCACGATTCCAGCGGCTTGTCGATCCATGCCGGCAACGGCGAGTGGATCTGGCGTCCGCTGAACAACCCGAAACACCTGGCGGTGAGCAACTTCTCGATCGAGAACCCGCGCGGTTTCGGCTTGCTGCAACGTGGCCGTGACTTCAGCCACTACGAAGACCTCGACGACCGCTACGACAAGCGCCCAAGTGCCTGGATCGAGCCAAAAGGCGATTGGGGCAAGGGTTCTGTCGACCTGGTCGAAATTCCGACTGCCGATGAAACCAACGACAACATCGTTGCCTTCTGGAGCCCGGAAAAACTGCCTGAGCCTGGTCAGCCGCTGGAATTCGGCTACCGCCTGCACTGGACCATGGACGAAGCGGCGATTCACGCACCGGACAGCGCCTGGGTCAAACAGACCTTGCGCTCCACCGGCGACGTCAAGCAGTCCAACCTGATTCGTCAGCCGGACGGCAGCGTTGCCTATCTGGTGGATTTCGAAGGCCCGTCCCTGGCAGCGTTGCCGGCCGATACAGACGTTCGCAGCCAGGTCAGCGTGGGTGATAATGCCGAGCTGGTCGAGAACAGCGTGCGCTACAACCCTGAAACCAAGGGCTGGCGCCTGACCCTGCGCATGAAGATCAAGGATCCGGGCAAGTCCACCGAGATGCGTGCCGCACTGGTGCAGAACATCGTGCCTGCCGATCTGGCCAAGACTTCGATCCCATCGTCCACCTCTTCCGTTGCCAAGGCCGACAAAGTGGCCGCCAAGCAAGCGGAGAAAGCGGACAAGGACGCGAAGGCCGCCGAGGCCAAGCAGGCCGAAGCCAAGCCAGTTGCAGATGCCAAGGACAAGGCGAACAACAAAGACGCCAAGCAGCCTGTCGCTGCCGACGCGGCCCCAGCCACACCGGAATCGGCACCGACTGAAGAAGTCCTGACCGAGACCTGGAGCTATCAGTTGCCTGCCGATGAGTAATTCTCAAGTCCAGCCAGAAACTCTTGCCGAGTATCTGGCGCATCTGCCGATGACCGACGAGCAGCGCGCGGAACTCGCGGGCTGCAAGTCGTTCAGCGAACTTCACGAGCGTCTGTCGTCCTCGACGTTCGATGCACCGGTCGAGGCTGCTCAAGCCTCGGTCGGCCGTCGCTTGACCCTGAGCACCGCTGAAGAGCTGGAAGAAGCGGAAATGCTGGTGCTCGACGCCAGCGGTCGTGTTTGCCTCAAGGCAACCCCGCCGATCCGCCGGACCAAAGTCGTGCCGGAGCCGTGGCGCACCAACATTCTGGTGCGTGGCTGGCGGCGTCTGACCGGTCGCACCAACCCGCCGGCTCCGCCGAAAGACGAGAACGTGCTGCCGGCGGCCCGCTGGCGCACCGTGGGTTCGATCCGCCGTTACATCTTGCTGGTACTGATGCTCGGTCAAACCATCGTTGCCGGCTGGTACATGAAAGGCATCATGCCGTACCAGGGCTGGTCGTTCGTCGACCTCAACGAAGTCCTGCATCAGCCGCTCCTGCAAACCGTCACGCAAGTACTGCCGTACGCGCTGCAGACCACCATCCTGATCATGTTCGGGATTCTGTTCTGCTGGGTCTCGGCCGGTTTCTGGACCGCGCTGATGGGCTTCCTCGAGTTGCTCACCGGTCACGATAAATACCGCATCTCCGGTAAAAGTGCTGGCAACGAGCCGATCCCCAAAGACGCGCGCACCGCACTGGTGATGCCGATCTGCAACGAAGACGTGCCACGGGTGTTTGCCGGTCTGCGCGCGACGTTCGAGTCGGTCGCTGCCACAGGTGACCTGGACCGCTTCGACTTCTTCGTCCTCAGCGACAGTAACGATGCCGACATCTGCGTCGCCGAACAGCAGGCCTGGCTGGACGTCTGCCGCGAAGCCAAGGGTTTCGGCAAGATCTTCTATCGCCGCCGTCGCCGTCGCGTAAAACGCAAAAGCGGCAACCTCGACGACTTCTGCCGTCGCTGGGGCGGTGACTACAAGTACATGGTCGTGCTCGACGCTGACTCCGTGATGAGCGGCGAATGCCTGACCAGTCTGGTGCGCCTGATGGAAGCCACGCCGGACGCCGGGATCATCCAGACCGCGCCACGTGCGTCGGGCATGGACACTCTTTATGCGCGCATGCAGCAGTTTGCGACCCGCGTGTACGGTCCGCTGTTCACCGCCGGTCTGCACTTCTGGCAGTTGGGCGAATCGCACTACTGGGGCCACAACGCGATTATCCGCATGAAGCCGTTCATCGAGCACTGCGCCCTGGCGCCGTTGCCCGGTAAAGGCGCGTTCGCCGGCGCGATTCTGTCCCACGACTTCGTTGAAGCCGCGCTGATGCGCCGTGCCGGTTGGGGCGTGTGGATTGCCTACGACTTGCCGGGCAGCTACGAAGAGTTGCCGCCGAACCTGCTGGACGAACTCAAGCGTGACCGTCGCTGGTGCCACGGTAACCTGATGAACTTCCGCCTGTTCCTGGTCAAGGGCATGCACCCGGTTCACCGTGCGGTGTTCCTCACCGGCGTGATGTCTTACCTGTCGGCGCCGTTGTGGTTCTTCTTCCTCGTGCTGTCGACGGCGCTGCTGGCGGTCAACACGCTGATGGAGCCGCAGTACTTCCTCGAACCGCGTCAGCTCTACCCGCTGTGGCCACAATGGCACCCGGACAAGGCCATCGCGCTGTTCTCGACCACTATCGTGCTGCTGTTCCTGCCGAAGCTGTTGAGCATCATCCTGATCTGGGCCAAGGGCGCGAAAGAGTTCGGTGGCAAGTTCAAGGTGACCCTGTCGATGCTGCTGGAGATGTTGTTCTCCATGTTGCTGGCGCCGGTGCGGATGATTTTCCACACCCGTTTCGTACTCGCCGCGTTCCTCGGCTGGGCCGCGACCTGGAACTCGCCGCAACGTGACGACGACTCCACGCCATGGAGCGAAGCGGTCAAGCGCCACGGTCCGCAAACGCTGCTGGGCTTCTTCTGGGCCCTGTTGGTGATCTGGCTGAACCCGAGCTTCCTCTGGTGGCTGGTGCCGATCGTCGGTTCGTTGATGCTGTCGATCCCGGTTTCCGTGATCTCCAGCCGTGTCGGCCTGGGCCTGAAGTCCCGTGACGAGAGCCTGTTCCTGATCCCTGAGGAATACAATCCGCCACAGGCGTTGCTGGCAACTGACCAGTACACCCATGAAAACCGTTGGCATGCGCTGAAAGACGGCTTCATCCGGTCGGTGGTCGATCCACAGCAGAACGCTTTGGCGTGCTCGCTGGCGACATCGCGCCACGGTCAGGCCGAGCCAATCGAATGGCTGCGGATCGAACGAGTTCGCCATGCATTGAAAGTCGGGCCTGACGGTCTGAACAACAATGAGCGTGTACAACTACTGAGCGACCCGGTAGCACTGGCTCGTTTGCATGAGCAGGTCTGGAGCGAAGGTCATCCCGAGTGGCTGGAAGCCTGGCGCAAATCGGTGAAATCCGATCCCCATGCGCCGTTGCTGCCGCTCAAGCCGCTGAGTGCACAACCGCAGTTGGCATAACAAAGAGAACCCCGCGAAAGCGGGGTTTTTTTTGCCTCATCGTTCCCAAACACTTGTGCAAACGAGCGAGTACGTTAGCATCCGTCCCCGAATTGGTGCGCCCGGATAATTTTTGTCCGTATCGATGCGTTTCCTGAGGGGAGCCGCCGTTTGCGCGCCTCATAACGCACTGGTTTTGGGGACATGAAGATGAAGAAGTATCTCTCGATGCTGCTGGTCGGCGTCACGGCATTGGTTGCAGTCAGCACGGCGCAGGCCGGTGCCATCGATGACGCGGTCAAGCGCGGCACGTTGAAAGTCGGCATGGACCCGACCTACATGCCGTTCGAAATGACCAACAAGCGCGGCGAGATCATCGGCTTCGAAGTCGACATCCTCAAAGCCATGACCAAGGCCATGGGCGTCAAGCTGGAGCTGGTGTCCACCGGCTACGACGGCATTATCCCGGCCCTGCTCACTGACAAGTTCGACATGATCGGCAGCGGCATGACGCTGACCCAGGAACGCAACCTGCGCCTGAACTTCAGCGAACCGTTCATCGTGGTCGGCCAGACGCTGCTGATTCGCAAAGAGCTGGAAGGCACCATCAAGTCCTACAAAGACCTGAACACCGCCGACTACCGCATCACCTCCAAGCTCGGCACCACCGGTGAGATGGTCGCCAAGAAGCTGATCTCCAAAGCCAAGTACCACGGCTACGACAACGAGCAGGAAGCAGTGCTCGACGTGGTCAACGGCAAGGCTGACGCCTTCATCTACGACGCGCCTTACAACGTCGTGGCGGTGAACAAGGTCGGCAACGGCAAACTGGTGTTCCTCGACAAGCCGTTCACCTACGAGCCGCTGGCCTTTGGTCTGAAGAAGGGTGACTACGACAGCATCAACTTCATCAACAACTTCCTGCACCAGATCCACGAAGACGGCACCTACGATCGCATCCATGACAAGTGGTTCAAAGACACCGCTTGGTTGAAGGATATGGAATAAGGCCCGGTCAGATAGACCGCGTCGCCTCAATCGCCAGCAGGCAGGCTCCCACAATGAAATGCATTCCCCTGTGGGAGCCAGCCTGCTGGCGATGACGGCCTCCAAGGCAACACAAATCCCGGAACCTGCAATGAAACAGAAAAAAGCCCAATGGCCCTGGCACGTGTTGACCGTGCTGGTGCTGATCGGCCTGGCCGGCGCGTTGTATTACGCCACCTCGCTGATGTCCTACGAATGGCGCTGGAACCGCGTCCCGCAGTACTTCGCCTACCACGCCGAAGAGTCCCAGCGCGCCGCCGACATCTCCACCGTCAGCGAGCTGGTGCGCAAAGGCGACAAGGCTGAAGTCACGTTGCGCAACGACGCGGGTGACGAGCAGCGCGTGACCGTCGACGACAACAGCCTGCAAGTCGCCCAAGGCGATGATGTGGCCGAAGGCGACGTGATCGGCGTGACTCGCCATTGGGCCGCCGGACCGCTGATGTGGGGGCTCTGGACCACCCTGTGGTTGTCCGTGGTGTCTGGCGTGCTCGGCTTGCTGATCGGCCTCGCCACGGGCTTGTGCCGTCTCTCGAACAATCCGACCCTGCGCGACCTCTCGACGATTTACGTCGAACTGGTGCGCGGTACGCCGCTGCTGGTGCAGATTTTCATTTTCTACTTCTTCATCGGCACCGTGATGAACCTGTCCCGGGAGTTCGCCGGGATCGCCGCGCTGTCGCTGTTCACCGGTGCCTACGTGGCGGAAATCATCCGCTCCGGCGTGCAATCCATCGCCCGTGGCCAGAACGAAGCTGCGCGCTCCCTGGGCTTGAGCGCGGGTCAGTCGATGCGCCACGTGGTACTGCCGCAAGCGTTCAAACGCGTGCTGCCGCCGCTCGCCGGGCAGTTCATCAGCCTGGTCAAGGACACCTCGCTGGTGTCGGTGATTGCGATTACCGAGCTGTTGAAAAGCGGTCGCGAAGTCATCACTACCTCGTTTTCGCCATTCGAAATCCTGTTCTGCGTGGCTGGCCTGTACTTGTTGATCAACCTGCCGCTGTCGAAAATCGCCAGCCGGCTTGAGCGGAGGCTCGCGCAAAGTGATTGAAGTCCGCGATCTGGTAAAAGTCTTCGACACTCGCGGCCACGTGGTGCGCGCGGTGGACAACGTCTCCACCCAAGTGGCGAAGGGCGAAGTATTGGTGGTGATCGGTCCGTCCGGTTCCGGCAAATCGACCTTCCTGCGCTGCCTCAACGGCCTGGAAGAATTCGACTCGGGCTCGGTGAGCATCGACGGCCTGCAACTGGCCGATCCGAAAACCGACGTGAATGCCTACCGCCGCGAAGTCGGCATGGTGTTCCAGCATTTCAACTTGTTCCCGCATATGACCGTGCTGGAAAACCTCTGCCTCGCCCAGAAAGTCGTGCGCAAGCGCGGCAAGAAGGAGCGTGAAGCCAAGGCCTTGGCATTGCTGGAAAAGGTTGGCATTGCGCAGAAGGCCAACGAGTTTCCGTCACGCCTGTCCGGCGGTCAGCAGCAGCGCGTGGCGATTGCACGGGCATTGGCCATGGAGCCGAAGGTCATGCTGTTTGATGAGCCGACTTCGGCGCTCGATCCGGAAATGGTCGGCGAAGTGCTGGATGTGATGAAAACCCTGGCCGTGGAAGGCATGACCATGGTCTGCGTGACCCACGAAATGGGCTTTGCGCGGGAAGTGGCGGATCGGGTGCTGTTTTTCGATCACGGCAAATTGCTGGAAGACGCCTCGCCAGCCGAGTTCTTCGATGCGCCGAAGGATCCGCGGGCGCAGGCCTTCCTTCGTCAGGTCCTTTAAAAGCAGCGGCCTTGGGGCCGCTAATCGCTAGCAGGCTAGCTCCCACAGTGGATTTGTGGTGTTCACACCAAACCCTGTGGGAGCCAGCCTGCTGGCGATTGCATCACCTCGGTCCATAGTGAAACGAGGCAAATGAATCACCTCAAACCTTGAACCTGCCCACCAGCATCTGCAAATGCGTCCCCAGCCGCGCCAGCTCAACGCTGGACGCCGCGGTCTCTTCACTGGCTGCCGAGGTCTGCTCGGACACATCGCGCACGTTCAGCACGCTGCGATTGATCTCTTCCGCCACCGCGCTTTGCTGTTCGGCAGCGGCGGCAATCTGCTGGTTCATCGACTGAATCGCCGACACGGTGCGGGTGATGCTTTCCAGCGAGCCACCGGCGCGGCGGGTCAGTTCGACGCTGCTGTCGGTCAGGGTGCGGCTGTTGTCCATGATGGTCGCGACTTGCTGGGTGCCGCTCTGCAGGCCGACGATCAGCTCTTCGATTTCTTCGGTGGACTTCTGGGTGCGCTGGGCCAGGCTGCGGACTTCGTCGGCGACCACCGCAAAACCACGTCCGGCTTCACCGGCGCGAGCGGCTTCAATGGCCGCGTTGAGCGCCAGCAGGTTGGTTTGCTGAGCCACGGATTTGATCACGTCGAGCACACTGCCGATCTTGTCGCTTTCGCGTTTGAGATGCCCCATGGCGTCGGTGGAGTTGCCGACTTCCTTGGCCAGGCGTTCGATTTGAGCGATGGCTTCGCCGACCACCTTGTCGCCTTCGCGGGCCTGCTGATCGGCGGCGAGCGCAGCTTCGGAGGCTTCTTCGGCGTTACGTGCGACTTCCTGCACCGTGGCGGTCATTTCGTTCATCGCGGTCGCCACCTGGTCGGTCTCGACCTTCTGGCTGTTGACGCCGGCGCTGGTCTGCTCGGTGACTGCGGACAGTTCTTCAGCGGCGCTGGCGATTTGCGTGACGCCATCGCTGATGCCGCCGATCAATTCGCGCAGGCCCAGGGTCATGCTTTGCATCGCCCGCTGGAGCTGACCGAGTTCGTCCTGACGCTCGGACACGAGGTTCTGGGTCAGGTCGCCGGCGGCGATGCGCTCGGCCACTTTCAGTGTCTGGCCCAGCGGAACGACGATCTGCCGGGTGATGGCCCATGCCGCGAACAGGCCGAAGACCAGCGCCAGGGCGGTGGCCAGTAACAGCATGTTCTTGGCGTGCGCGGCGTCAGTGTCACGGATGACGGTTTGCGAGGCGGTGAGCTTTTTGCTGACGTCTAACAGGATGTTGCCCTGATCGGCCATGCGTTTCAGCGCGGCGGCGCTGGCGACCTGGGAGTCACGGAACTGGCTGACGGCGGCGCGGTAGGCTTTGAGTGAGTCGGCGGCCTGTTGCAGGTTGGCGATGTGCTGCTCCGGCAATCTGGACGGCAGGCTTTCGAGGTTTTTCAGCGCATTGTCGATGGCGTCCAGCGCCGGTTGTTCGGCTTCGGTCTTGCCGCTGTAGGTATAGCCGCGCACCTGGAAGCGAGCTTGCTGGATCAGTTTGCTCAGGTCGATAACGCTGTTGAAATCGGCGACGCTATCGCCTTGCAGCAAGGATTTCTCGACTTCACCCACGCGCGCCACGGCGTTATCGGCCGTGGCGCCGAGTTTGCTGCGAGCATCTTCGCGGTTGGCGCCGGCCTGGGTCATGGCGGCGAAGGCTTGTTTGTACTCGCTGACCGCGGCCAGTTGCTGATCGACCATGGCTGCGTCGGCAGGTTGCTCGATCAGTGTGCGGGCGGTTTTCAAACCGGTGTCGAGTTGGCCGAGCAGGTCGTTGACGGCGCCAGGGCCTTGTTCGCCACGGCGCATTTCGTAGTCCAGGCGGGCCAGGCGCAGGTCTTTGGTCAGTTCATTGAGGCTGGCAATAAACCCGAGCTTGTCGCCGCGATTCACCACGTCACTCAGGCCGGTCCAGCCCGTGACGGTGATCAACAATGTCAGCAGCAGCACCAGACCGAAGCCGACACCCAGTTTGCGATTGACGCTGACGTTCCCCAGTTTCTCGGCTAGCCATCGGTACATGCTGCAACTCCCACGGACCACAAGTTGGTTTTATGGGAACTGTATCGGCAGGCGGTCAGGATTCTGTAGGAGCGTAATGGCTAGAAGAGGCGGGCGAGCAGCGCGGTGACGGCGGTCTCGACGCGCAGGATGCGCTCGCCGAGCTGCACCGGTTGCAGGCCGGACTTGGCCAGCAGGTCGATTTCGTAGGGGATCCAGCCGCCTTCCGGACCGATAGCCAACGTGACCTGCTCGTCGAGGCCGCGGGGGCAGGGCGGGTAGTTGCCCGGATGGCCGACCAGGCCAAGGGTGCCTTCGGCAATCGCTGGCAGTCGATCTTCGACAAACGGCTTGAAGCGCTTCTCGATGACAATTTCAGGCAACACGCTGTCCCGAGCCTGTTCGAGGCCGAGGATCAGTTGCTCGCGAATCGCTTCCGGTTCCAGGAACGGGGTCTGCCAGAAGCTTTTCTCGACGCGATAGCTGTTCACCAGCACGATCCGTGGCACACCCATGGCCGCCACGGTCTGAAACACCCGGCGCAGCATTTTGGGACGTGGCAGGGCCAGCACCAGGGTCAGCGGCAGCTTGGTCGGTGGCGGTTGGTCGAGGGTGACGCGCAGTTCGGCTTCATCGGCGTCCAGGCGCAGTACTTCGGCCGAGCCCATCAAACCGCCGATACGCCCGACGCGCATGCTGTCACCCACCTCACAGCGATGGACTTCCTGCATGTGCGTCAACCGCCGATCACGCAGGATCACCCGGTCGGCCGCAATGAAATCGGCCTCTTCGAGGAGCAGCAGGTTCACGCTTGGGTCGCTGGCGGCTGGTCGTTGTGATCGTCAACCGGTTGGTCGTCCGGATGGTCGCCGCGCTTGCTGATCAGGCCGCCGAACAGGATGCCGATTTCAAACAGCAGCCACATCGGTACGGCCAGCAGCGTCTGCGAGAAGATGTCCGGTGGCGTCAGGATCATGCCGACCACGAAGCAGCCGATGATCACGTACGGGCGGATTTTCTTCAGGTATTTGACGTCGACTACGCCGATCCACACCAGCAGCACCACGGCCACCGGAATCTCGAACGCCACGCCGAAGGCGAAGAACAGCGTCATGACGAAGTCGAGGTAGCTGCTGATGTCGGTCATCATCTCCACGCCGGCCGGGGTGGCGGCGGCAAAGAATTTGAAGATCAGCGGGAATACCAGGTAATAGGCGAATGCCATGCCGGCATAAAACAGCATGATGCTCGATACCAGCAACGGCACCGCGATGCGTTTTTCATGCTTGTACAGGCCCGGCGCAATGAAGCCCCAGATCTGATGCAGGATCACCGGGATCGCCAGGAACAGCGACACCATCATGGTCAGCTTAAGTGGCGTCAGGAACGGCGACGACACGTCGGTGGCGATCATCGTCGCGCCCACTGGCAGATACTGGCGCAGCGGTGTGGAGACGAAGGTGTAGATCTGCTGGGTGAACGCAAACAACCCGGCGAAGATGATGAAGATCGCCGCTACGCAGCGCAGCAGACGGGTACGCAACTCGGTGAGGTGCGAAACCAGCGGCATGTGCTGGTCGTTTTCTGGGAGATCGCTCATGAGGCTCGCGGCGGCAAAGTGGTGTCGTGAGGAGCCGGCGTTGTCGGCACGGCGGCAGGAGCAACGGGTTCTGCATGCGCCACGACCGGCGCCGCTTCAACCGCTTCCACCGCTTTCACGGTTTCCGTCGGCGCAGCAGCAGGCGCGGATTCTGTCGTCGATGCATGGGTCGTCTGCTCCGCCACCGGCTGAACCGGAGTGGCTTCCTGCTGGGTCGGCGTGAAAATCTTCCGCGCCTCCTGTTCCAGCGACAGAATGTGCTCGTTGTGCAGTTGCCGACGAATCTCATCGGCACCGATTTCACGCTCAACTTCCTGTTTGATCGCATTGAAGCTGCGCTTCAGGCGACCGACCCACAGGCCGGCGGTGCGCGCAGCACCCGGCAGACGCTCGGGGCCCAGCACCAGCAGGGCCACGAGGCCGACGAGCAGCAGTTCAGAGAAGCTGATACCAAACATTAGTCAGTGCTCACACGTCTTTGCGGATCGGCTCTTCGACTTTTTGCGCCTGCACGTCGATGGTGTGCGGCTGGTTCACGGACTGGGTGGTCTGTGGCTGAACAGGCGGAACCGGTTGGGCCGCTGCCGGATCGGCGGGTTTTTCGTCGTCGTTCATGGCTTTCTTGAAGCCCTTGATCGATTCGCCGACGTCAGTGCCGAGGTTTTTCAGTTTCTTGGTGCCGAACACCAGCACGACAACAACCAGGATGACGATCCAGTGTTTCCAGTCAAAAATGCCCATGTTGCTGCTCCTCTCTAATAGTTGTTCAGGCGGACGGACGCGAGGCTTTCTCAGCGTGTCCGGACAGACCGAAGCGACGGTCCAGTTCATCGAGTACAGCCTGTGGATGCTGCCCCAGTTGGGCGAGCATGACCATGCTGTGGAACCACAAATCGGCGGTCTCGTAGATCACATCGCTGCAGTCGCCGCTGATGGCGGCATCCTTGGCGGCAATGATGGTTTCGACCGACTCTTCGCCGACTTTTTCCAGAATCTTGTTCAAGCCCTTGTGGTACAGGCTGGCGACGTACGAGCTGTCGGCGGCGGCGCCTTTGCGCGCTTCCAGTACCTCGGCCAGTCGGGTCAGAGTGTCACTCATGTGTGTGTCCTGCGGAATAGATGGCGTGCGGGTCTTTGAGAACCGGGTCGACGGTTTTCCAGTCGCCGTTCTCGAAGACGCGATAGAAGCAGCTCTGCCGACCGGTATGGCAGGCGATGTCGCCGATCTGCTCGACCATCAGGATGATCACGTCGGCGTCGCAGTCCAGGCGCATCTCATGCAGGGTCTGCACGTGGCCGGACTCTTCGCCCTTGCGCCACAACTTGCCACGGGAACGTGACCAGTAGATGGCGCGGTTTTCGACAGCGGTCAGTTCCAGCGCTTCGCGGTTCATCCAGGCCATCATCAGGACGCGCCCGGTCTTGTGATCCTGGGCGATTGCCGGCACCAGGCCGTCGGCGTCCCACTTGATCTCGTCCAGCCAGTTTTTCATCTTCGACTCCGACAGCGGGCTCCGCACTACATGAGCAGAGTCCAACGTTCAAACAGTGTGCCAGTGGATCACACAACTGGCTATCGGCGAACGACCAGATACAAGCCGACGGCCATCATGATTCCTGCCGGCCAGTAGGCCAGTTCGTTCAACGGCCCGCCCATGGCCAGTATTGCGCCGCCGGCCAGGTGCGCGGTGCCGAGCAGGCGCAGGAACCAGTCGTCCCGGCGTCGATGCCACGATGGCGGCGGGTCGTAAGCGTGGGGCTGCGACATGCGTTCGAGCAGGTCGCGCGCCATGTTGGCCAGGTGCGGCAGTTGTTCGAACTGGTTCTGCACGTTGCCGAGCAAGGCTTTGGGGCTGACGCGCTCGCGCATCCAGCGTTCGAGGAACGGCTGGGCGGTGTTCCACAGATCGAGGTCCGGGTACAGCTGACGGCCCAGGCCTTCGATGTTCAACAGGGTTTTTTGCAGCAAAACGAGTTGTGGCTGCACTTCCATGTTGAAGCGTCGAGCGGTCTGGAACAGGCGCATCAGCACCTGACCGAAGGAAATATCTTTTAACGGTTTTTCGAAGATCGGCTCGCAAACGGTGCGGATCGCTGCTTCGAATTCGTTGAGTTTGGTTTCCGCCGGTACCCAGCCCGAGTCGATGTGCAGTTGCGCCACACGCCGGTAATCGCGTTTGAAGAACGCGAACAGGTTGCGCGCCAGATAATCCTGGTCTTCGGGGGTCAGGCTGCCGACGATGCCGCAGTCGATCGCAATGTACTGCGGGCTCCACGGGTTGACGGTGCTGACGAAGATGTTGCCCGGGTGCATGTCGGCGTGGAAGAAACTGTCGCGGAACACCTGGGTGAAAAAGATCTCGACGCCGCGCTCGGCGAGCATTTTCATGTCGGTGCGCTGGTCGGCCAGGGTCGCGAGGTCGGTGACCTGAATGCCGTAGATGCGCTCCATCACCAGCACTTTCGGCCGGCACCAGTCCCAATAGACTTGTGGCACGTACAGCAGCGGCGAACCGTCGAAATTACGCTTCAACTGGCTGGCGTTGGCCGCCTCGCGCAACAGGTCGAGTTCGTCGTAGATGGTTTTTTCATAGTCGCTGACCACGTCCACCGGGTGCAGCAGACGCGCGTCGGCGGAGAGTTTTTCCGCTGCGCGGGCGAGGATGAACAACCACGCCAGGTCTTGCGCGATGATCGGTTTCAGGCCGGGGCGGATGACTTTGACGACGACTTCTTCACCGGTTTTCAACTGCGCGGCGTGCACCTGCGCCACCGAAGCCGAGGCCAGCGGCTCGACGTCGAAACGGCTGAACACTTCACTGATCTTTTTGCCGAGCTGTTCTTCGATCAGCTTGACCGACACTTGCGAATCGAACGGCGGCACGCGGTCCTGCAGCTTCATCAGCTCATCGGCGATGTCTTCCGGCAGCAGGTCGCGGCGGGTGGACAGGATCTGCCCGAACTTGATGAAGATCGGCCCCAGGTCCTGCAGCGCCAGGCGCAATCGCGCGCCACGGCTCAGGTCCAGCGGCTTGCGCGGGAACCAGCGCCACGGCAAGGCGTAGCGCAGCGCCAGCAGAAACCACGGCAGCGGCAGGGCGAACAGCAGGTCATCGAGGCGGTAGCGAATCACAACGCGCTGGATGCGCAACAAACGGCGGACGGCAAGCAGCTTCATGCGTTATCGCTTGGGTCGAGGGATCGGGAAAGGCGCTCGAAACGCGCCTCGAGACGTTCCAGATCGAGTTTGATCTGGTCCAGTTCACTGAATCGGGCTTCGGCTTCGCGCTGACCGACGAGGGTGCGCGATTCTTCGGCCAGGTATTCGCCCAGGTTCTGACCCAGGCTGGCAAATCCTTGCTGATACCAGCGTGCGCGACTGCGCAGGTGACCGCCGACCAGTTGCGTGGCCACAGGTCCCAGCCAGCGCGAAAGTTCGTATTCCCAGTCCAGCTCCAGGTCCTGGAGGATCGCGGCCAGTTCCAGCAGCACGCCGCTGTCGCCGTCGAGTTCGACTTCAGGGGCATGCAAAACCGAGGTCTTGTCCTTGCTCATCGCCAGTTTCAACAGGCTGGAAGCCGGTGCACGCAAGGTGCAGTCGGCGCCGGTTTCCCAGTGGGTCGCCAACATCAAGCCTTCGTCGCTGGGCAGGATGAACAGTTGCAGTGCCGGGCTGCGGCAATCGACGGCAATCACCCGGCCGCTCAAATGCGCCAGCCGCGGCAGCGCCGTGCTGTCGAGACGCAACACCCGGTTCAGGCCGAGTTCAATGCTGGCGAGCAGACCGGCCAGCAACATCAGGGTTTGATGCCACGGTGCAGGGCCACGATGCCTGCGGTCATGTTGTGGTAGGTCACGCGGTCGAAACCGGCCTCGACCATCATCGACTTCAGGGTTTCCTGATTCGGGTGCATGCGGATCGATTCGGCCAGGTAGCGATAGCTTTCCGAGTCGTTGGTGATCAGCTTGCCCATCAGCGGCATGAAGGCGAACGAGTAGGCGTCGTAGGCTTTGGACATCAGCGCGTTGGTCGGCTTGGAGAATTCCAGCACCAGCAAACGGCCACCCGGCTTGAGTACGCGCAGCATCGAGCGCAGGGCGTCTTCTTTATGTGTCACGTTGCGCAGGCCGAATGCGATGGTCACGCAGTCGAAATGGTTGTCCGGGAACGGCAGCTTTTCAGCGTCGGCCTGAACGAATTCGACGTTGCCGGCCACACCCAGGTCCAGCAGACGGTCACGACCGACCTTGAGCATGGATTCGTTGATGTCGGCCAACACCACCTGGCCGGTCGGGCCCACGAGGTGCGAGAATTTTTTGGTCAGGTCGCCGGTGCCGCCGGCAATGTCCAGCACGCGGTTGCCGGTGCGAACGCCCGACAGCTCGATCGCAAAACGCTTCCACAAACGGTGCATGCCGCCCGACAGGAGGTCGTTCATCAAGTCGTACTTGGCGGCTACCGAGTGGAAAACCTCAGCGACTTTTTCCGCTTTTTGGCTTTCCGGAACGTTTTTGAAACCGAAGTGCGTGGTGGGTTCGGCATCGCTGCCTTTGCGCTGATCAGTCATATCGCTGTCACCAGAAGAGAATGCGGGACATTCTAATCCCGGTGGCCTGCTTTGTCTTGGCAAGGCTGAAGGTAAGATGTAGAACCGCCGGGACGTTTTGCCGCAGGCGCGGTCAAGATGCTTCAGGAAAGTATTCATAAAGCAGGAGTCATTCGATGGCCCGTATTAGTGTTGAACGTGCCCACGGCCTGGGCAAGGAAGCGGCCCGCGAGAAGGCCGACCAGTTGGCGCAGAAACTGTCCGATCAATATGGCCTGGAGCCGCAGTGGTCCGGCGACACCCTGAACCTCAAGCGTTCCGGGGTGAAAGGCGCGGTGCATGTTGCTGAGGATTCGATTCGCGTTGATGTGGAATTGGGCCTGATGATGTCGGCCATGAGCGGCATGATCAAATCGGAAATCGAAAAGGCCCTCGATAAAGCCCTGGTCTGATTTCCGAGTCGAACCACATCCCCTGTGGGAGCCAGCCTGCTGGCGATGGCGGTGTATCAGTCAACATTGATGTTGATGGATAAATCGCTATCGCCAGCAGGCTGGCTCCCACATTTGTTTTAAGGCGCGCCCGAGGTTTTATGTCAGTTGTTAGGGTGCCGTTTCTAATTTTTCTCCCTACTTTGTGCATGAGCCCGACACTTTCGCGGGCAGTTCCTCAAACCTTCTGCGCGTGAGGTGCACCATGGCCAAAGTTATTTTGAAGAAAAAAATCGACGCTTCGACAACCGCTCTGAGCGACGTCAAATCCTATGCCCGCAAGATCTGGCTGGCAGGCCTGGGTGCCTACGCCAAGGTCGGCCAAGAGGGCAGCGATTACTTTCAAGAGTTGATCAAGGCTGGTCAAACTGTTGAAAAGAAAGGCAAAAAGGTAGTTGCCGAGAAACTTGAAGCAGCTAACGCCGAGATTGATGAAGCCAAGAGCGAAGTAAGCACTTTCAAAGGCAAGGTCGAAGTTCAACTCGACAAGGTCGAGAAGGCTTTTGACTCGCGTGTCGCAAGTACCTTGAATCGTATTGGCATTCCGTCTAAACATGACGTTGAGGCACTCTCTGCTAAGCTCGATGAGCTGACGGCATTGCTCGAACGCGTCGCGCGTAAATCTTAAGGAGAACGGGATGGCTGGTAAAAAGAACACCGAAAAAGAAGGCAGCTCGTGGATCGGGAAAGTCGAAGACTACTCCCGCAAAATCTGGCTTGCTGGTTTAGGCGTGTACTCGAAGATCGACACTGACGGCAGCAAGCTCTTCGATACATTGGTCAAAGACGGCGAGAAAGCCGAGAAGCTCACCAAGAGCGCTGTCGGCAAGAAAGTCGATG
Organism: Pseudomonas sp. FW300-N2A2; assembly: GCF_017351735.1. Lineage (NCBI taxonomy): Bacteria > Pseudomonadati > Pseudomonadota > Gammaproteobacteria > Pseudomonadales > Pseudomonadaceae > Pseudomonas > Pseudomonas sp. FW300-N2A2. Next base: position 107,220 of record NZ_JACNDU010000002.1, read on the forward strand.
CCGCCAAGGACTCCGCTACCTCTGCCAAATCGCGCATCACTGGCGTGAAAGATCGTGCGCTGGGCAAGTGGGATGAGCTGGAAGGGGCTTTCGACAAGCGCCTGAACAGCGCCATTTCGCGCCTGGGTGTCCCGAGCCGCAACGAAGTGAAAGCGCTGCACAGCAAGGTCGATACCCTGACCAAGCAAATCGAAAAACTCACCGGTGCCAAGGTTGCGCCTGTTGCGGCGAAAACCGCAGCAGCCAAACCAGCGGCTAAAACCGCTGCTAAGCCTCTGGCAAAAGCTGCCGCTAAACCGGCTGCAAAACCCGCCGCGAAAGCAGCGGCCAAGCCGGCTGCCAAAACGGCCGCAGCAAAACCTGCCGCAGCCAAGCCAGCAGCGAAACCGGTTGCCGCCAAAGCCGCCGCTAAACCGGCTGCTAAACCTGCAGCAGCCAAGCCTGCGGCAAAACCTGCCGCCGCGAAAAAACCAGCAGTGAAAAAACCGGCAGCGCCGAAAGCGGCTGCTCCAAAACCAGCAGTGGCTGCCGCCAAACCGGCAACCCCGGCGCCGACAGTGAGCAGCTCCAACTCTGCTACCGCGCCGACCCCTGCTGTAACCCCGACTGCCGCGCCAGCTCCATCGACGCCAACCAGTCAGTCCTGATTTCAGGGCTCAAAAAAACGCCCGGCCTGCAAAGGTCGGGCGTTTTTGTTTGTGCACGATCCTGCAAACACCACCGCCCTTGTAGGAGCTAGCCTGCTAGCGATATCGGTTCATCAGTCAACAACAATGTCGCCGGATAAATCGCTATCGCTAGCAGGCTAGCTCCCACAGGGGGCCGTGGTATTCAGGTGTCACTCGTGTTCTTCGAGGTATTGGAGTGCCAGTTGCTCCGTCGCCACCTTGATCGGCGGCAGCAGATGCGGCGCCACCAGCATCATGATCTGATACACCACCAGCCTCACCTCACCTTCGCGATCCAGAATCCGCTGGTAATCCAGCGAAAACAGCAGCGTCATGGTGATCTGTTCCACCAACTGCCCCAACGCCTGCGTGTCGCTGACCAAGTGCCCTTGAGCCTTCAACCGCGCCAGCAACGAAGCCAGTGTGCGCTTCAGCGCATTGAGCAGGTTGCGAATCCCTTTGGCCAGTTTCGGCAGGCGCCCGGCGAGGTTCGACAGGTCCTGAAAGAGAAACCGATAGTGCGACAGGCGCTCGACGATCAGGTGCAGGAACAGCCAGTAATCTTCCGGTGCCAACTCCACATCGGACGGCGGATCGAGCAGCGGCGCAAGCTCTGCCTGGAAGCGCTCGAACAGCCCGAGAATCAGCGGTTCCTTGCCGTGAAAGTGGTAGTAGAGGTTGCCCGGGCTGATGCCCATTTCGTTGGCAACTTCCATGGTGGAGACGTTCGGTTCGCCCTTCTGATTGAACAACTGCAGGGCACATTCGAGGATCCGGTCGCGGGTTTTCATCCAGTCTTCTTAATGATCATTCCAATCCAACCTCCTCCCTGTAGGAGCGAGCCTGCTCGCGATGGACGTTAACGATAGCGCGTGCTGCCTGGATGAACGCGTTGCCTAAACGTTTTTCGCGAGCAGGCTCGCTCCTACAGAGGGAAGACCGTGGTGTGTTTGGGTATCAGCGCACGCGCACGTAAGTACCGGGTGCCGCCTCCATGGGTGGATAGTTCTGGTTGCCGAGGGCCATGTGGGTTTCCTTTTGCGCGCCCGAACGTTCCTGAATCCAGCTCAGCCACTGCGTCCACCAGCTGCCGTCGACTTGCTTGGCGTCGTAATACCAGGCCCGCGGATCGCTGCTCAGTTTTGTGCTTTCAATGAAGTTGGCTTTCGGGTTGGACGGCGGGTTCAGGATGCTCTGTACATGACCGCTGTTGGACAGCACGAAGCGTCGCTCGCCACCCAGCAGCAGCGTCGAGCGATACACGGCATCCCACGGAGTGATGTGGTCGTTGATGCCGGCCACGCTGAAGCTGTCGACGGTGACTTTCTGCAAGTCGATCGGCGTGCCGCACACTTCCAGGCCCCCCGGATGACTCAGCGGGTTGTGCTTGAAGAAGTCCAGCAGATCGCCGTGAAAGGCGGCTGGCAGACGTGTGTTGTCGTTGTTCCAGTAGAGGATGTCGAACGCCGGCGGCTCCTTGCCCAACAGGTAGTTGTTGACGAAGTAGCTCCAGATCAAATCGTTGGGGCGCATCCAGGCGAAGACCTTGGCCATGTCGCGACCGTCCAGCACGCCCTTCTGATAGGACCGACGCTTGGCCGCTTCCAGGGTCTGTTCGTCGGCGAACAGGGTCGCGGGACTCTCCATCTGGCTGTCGAGCAGGCTCACCAGATAGGTTGCGCTGGATACACGGCGCAGTTGCCGCTTCGCCTGCAAATGACCTTGCAGCGCGGCAATGGTCAGCCCGCCGGCGCAGGCGCCCATCAGGTTGACTTCCCGGGCGCCGGTGATCGCCCGGCATACATTCATCGCTTCTTCGACGGCTTCGACGTAGGTCGAAAGGCCCCATTCGCGATGGCGCACATCGGGGTTGCGCCAGCTGATCATGAAGGTTTGCAGGCCGTTTTTCAGGGCGAACTGGACGAAGCTGTTGTTCGGGCTCAGGTCGAAAATGTAGTACTTGTTGATCTGTGGCGGCACCACCAGCAGCGGTTTGGAATACTGCTTTTCGCTCATCGGCTTGTACTGGATCAGTTCCAGCAGCTCATTGCGAAACACCACGGCGCCGGTGGTGGTGGCGACCGTCTTGCCGACCTCGAAGGCCTGCTTGGTCACTTGCCTGGGCAGGCCGTCGTTGTGCAGGAAATCATCGACCAGGTGACTGATGCCACGCACCAGGCTGTTGCCGCCGGAGTTGAAGATTTCCTTGACCGCCAGCGGATTGAGCAGGGTGTTGGACGGTGACACCGCGTCATTGAGCAAAGCGAACGCGAAGTGGGCGCGGGCGCGATCGTCCGGGTCCATGTTGCTCTCGTCGATCCAGCTTTTGACCTGTTTCTGCCAGCTCAGGTAGGCCTGCAAACTGCGGCGATAAAACGGGTTGAGGCTCCATGCGGGGTCGGCAAAGCGATTGTCGTTGGGGTTGGTCGGGTGCAGGGTTTCGCCCAGCAACACGCGCCCCAGTTGACCGCCCAGCTTCAACGCATGGCGGGCGCTGTGCACGGGGTTGCGCAAACCATGGGCGGCAACGCTGCGCAGGGTCGAAAACAGATCCCGACCACGCAGGCCGGTAATCGCACTCTGTGCGTTGATGAACGCTGCGGGAGTCGGTAAAGATTCCCTCGCTGGCTTGTCGCGCATGACTCAACACTCCTTCGTCTTCAGGCCAAATACAAACACACCGAACCAGAACACCATAGACGCTGTAACGGGTTGTTGCGCGGCGCGGCGTCCTGCCGACCGACGATAAGTCGGTTAGCCGCCCGATGGAGCCGGATGCGGATGCATCACGGCGCGCTGCCGTTCTTCCTCGAGAAACTTCATGATGATCGGCGCCACGGCCTCGGCGCGGGTGATCAGGAACAGGTGCCCGTCATCGATGATGTGCAACTGGGCATTGGGAATCCGCCAGGCCAGCACGCGCATGTTGATCAACGGGATCAGCGGGTCATCGTCGCCGGCCAGCACCAGCGTTGGCTGGTGGATCTTGTGCAGCCAGTGAATGCTGGTCCAGCCGAGCCCGGCGAACAGCTGCCAGTAGTAACCGAGCTTGCCTGCCGAGCGCACCTTCGCCGCATGGCTGGCCGCCAGTGTCGGATCGCGACGGAACGAGCCGCCGTAGATCATCGGCGCAATGCGGATCACGTGCGATGGCTGGATGTAGCGCCGTGGGCTGGCCATCATCCACAGCACTTTCGGTTTGCCCGGCACCATCACCGCACCCGCCGCCGTCGCCGCCAGCACCAGTTTCTTGCAGCGCTCGGGGTAGTCGTAAGCAAACTGCTGGGCGAGGGCGCCACCCCATGACACACCGATCACGTTCACTTGCCCGTAATCGAGATAGTCGAGCATCCGCGCCGTGAGTTTGGCCAGGCCCGGAAAACGATACGGCCGGTTCGGCGTCGACGAACCGCCGACACCGGGCACGTCGAAAGCGATGACTTCGAGGTCCGGGTCCAATGCGGCGACAAACGGAAACACCAGCTCCAGGTTGGCGCCGATGCCGTTGAATATCAGCAAGGGCGTCAAGTGAGGCTTGCCGGGGCGTACTGCCGTGCGGAGGGTCTGGCCATCCAGGTCGACGGTACGAAAAATGAACGGTTGCGGCATGCTTCAAGCCCTGTGGGTTAATTATCCCGGTCCCCTGTAGGAGCGAAGCTTGCTCGCGAAGGCGTCAGATCAGTCGAAATCTACGTTGAATGAATGACCGCTTTCGCGAGCAAGCTTCGCTCCTACGGGGGGCGGGTGTGTCAGTTACCGTTCGTGTACGTAAGTGCCCGGTGCTGCTTCACCTTCGGGATAAGCCTTGTTGCCCAGTTTTGTCGGGGATTTTTTCAATTCGCCCGAACGCTCGGCTTGCCAGGCCTGCCAGTGCAGCCACCAGGAATCGGTGTGCTTGGTGGAGTTTTCCTGCCACTCCTCAGCCTTCAACGGCATCTCGGTGCCCGTCATGTAGCGTGATTTCGGGTTGCCCGGCGGGTTCAGAATGCTCTGGATATGTCCGCTGCTGGACAGTACGAATTCGACCTTGCCGCCGAACAGTTGCGCCGACTTGTAGCAGGACTTCCACGGCGTGATGTGGTCGTTGGTGCCGGCCAGGGAAAAGATGTCGGCCGTGACCTGCTTCAGGTCGATCGGCGTGCCGCACACTTCCAGTGCATCCGGGCGGATCAGCGGATTGTTTTTGAACATCTCGATCAGATCGCCGTGGAACGCGGCGGGCAACCGGGTGGTGTCGTTGTTCCAGAACAGAATGTCGAACACCGGCGGCTCGTTGCCGAGCAGGTAGTTGTTGACCCAGTAGTTCCAGATCAGATCGTTGGGGCGCATCCAGGCGAACACTTTCGCCATGTCGCGGCCTTCCAGTACACCCGCCTGATAGGAATGGCGTTTGGCGGCTTCAAGCGTCTGCTCGTCGACGAACAGTGCCACGTCGCTGTCCAGGGTGGTGTCCAGCACGCTGACCAGCAGCGTCAGGGCGTTGACTTTTTTCTCGCCGATTGCGGCGTAGTGGCCCAGCAACGCGGTGCAGGTGATGCCGCCGGAGCAGGCGCCGAGCATGTTCACGTCTTTGCTGCCGGTGATCGCGGTGACCACATCAACCGCCTCCTTGAGCGCTTCGATGTAGGTCGACAGACCCCATTCGCGTTGCTCCTTGGTCGGGTTGCGCCAGCTGACGATGAAGGTCTGCACGTGATTGCGCAGGCAGAAACGCGCCAGGCTTTTGTCCGGGCTCAGGTCGAAAACGTAGAACTTGTTGATCTGTGGCGGCACCACCAGCAATGGGCGCTCATGCACCTGCTCGGTGGTCGGCCGGTACTGGATCAGCTCCAGCACGTCGTTACGGAAAACCACCGCACCTTCGGTCACGCCCAGGCTCTTGCCGACTTCGAATGCGCCCATGTTGACCTGGCTCGGCATGCCGCCGTTGTGCACCAGATCCTTGGCCAGGTGCGAGAGGCCGTCGAGCAGGCTCTTGCCACCGGTTTCGAAGAAGCGTTTGACCGCTGCCGGGTTGGCCGCCGTGTTGGTCGGGGCCATGGCTTCGGTCATGAGGTTGATCACGAAATGCCCGCGTGCCACATCCTTGGGCCCGAGGTTACTGTCGTCGATCCAGTCGTGGAGTTCCTTGCGCCACGCCAGGTAGGTTTGCAAATAACGTTTGTAGAGCGGGTTCTGGCTCCAGGCCGGATCGGCGAAACGACGGTCATCGCTGGTCGGTAGCAGTTCGGATTTGCCGAACAGCACGTTCTTCAGTTCAAGACCGAAATGAGCGACATGCTTCGCACTGTGAATCGGTTGTTTAATGGCCTGCCTGAGCACCATTCGAGCAGAAGCCAGTAGATCCTTTCCACGCAGCCCAACGACAGGATTAAGCCCCAAGGTGTTTTCCGAGGCTTGATTCTTCAAGTCATCGTTATTCTTGTTACTCATCTACGACGCTCCATTGTCCTGAGACGAGTACCTGAGTCCAGCCGTGTAGTCACACAGCCAATGCCAGGTACTACTGCTCGGGTGACCGATAATTCTGCATCGCTGCTTTTTAGTTCAGAGAGCACTGCAGGTAACTTGCCAGCTCCATTGGTTACCCGAGTTTAATTTTTTTCGCAAGCAGGCTAATGACTGACCTCGCGGCCAAGCATTCAAACAGATGAAATTAGAAAATGCCTTCTAATGCGCAAGAGGCGCGGGTTAGAGCATCAGCTTGACGACCGATTCGTTAGGGTCGCGGGTCTTTCCGGCCGCTTTCAGCTCGGCAAGATAATCGTTCCAGAGATCCTCTTGGCGCACGCCCAACTGGTACAGATATTCCCAGGTGAACAGGCCGCTGTCGTGGCCGTCGTCGAAGGTCAATTTCAGTGCGTACTGACCGGCCGGTTCTACCTTGGTCAGGCCTACGCCGATCTTGCCAAATTGCAGGATAGGTTTGCCGTGGCCCTGGACCTCGGCGGAAGGAGAGTGCACGCGCAGGAACTCGGCGGGCAGGTGATGTTCCTCGCCGGACGCGTATTTCAGCGACAGGGTTTTCGAGGCTTTGTGCAGTTTGATGTCGGTGGGGAGTTGGGTCATGACCTGATGTCCGTCAGTGTGGAACTCTCGCGGTCCCTTGTAGGAGCCGGCTTGCCGGCGATGGCGATCTCAAGGTCCCCATCGCCGGCAAGCCGGCTCCTACACAGGTCTCACATGACCTACAGGATATAACGGGACAGGTCTTCGTTCTGCGCCAATTCGCCGAGGTGGTTGTTGACGTAGTCGGCGTCGATCAGGATCACCTTGTCATCGTGAGCGCTGGCCAGGTCGCCGGCGCTGAACGACACCTCTTCGAGCAGACGCTCAAGCAGCGTGTGCAGGCGACGGGCACCGATGTTCTCGGTTTTCTCGTTGACCTGCCAGGCGATCTCGGCGATGCGCTTGATGCCATCCGGCTGGAACTCGATGGCCAGGCCTTCGGTTTTCAGCAGTGCGCAATATTGCTCGGTGAGCGAGGCGTGCGGTTCGCTGAGGATGCGTTCGAAGTCTTCCGGCGTCAGCGCCTTCAGCTCGACACGAATCGGCAGACGGCCTTGCAGCTCAGGCACCAGATCGCTCGGCTTGCTCAAGTGGAATGCACCGGAAGCGATGAACAGGATGTGGTCGGTCTTGACCATGCCCAGTTTGGTGTTGACGGTGCAGCCTTCGATCAGCGGCAGCAGGTCGCGCTGTACGCCTTCACGGGACACATCGACGCCACCGGAGTTACCGCGCTTGGCCACCTTGTCGATTTCGTCGATGAACACGATGCCGTGCTGCTCGACCGCTTCCAGCGCCTTGGCCTTCAACTCTTCGTCGTTGACCAGGCGGCTCGCTTCTTCGTCGCGGACCAGTTTCAGCGCTTCCTTGACCTTGAGCTTGCGGCTCTTGCGTTTGCCCTTGCCCATATTGGCGAACAGGCTCTGCAACTGGTTGGTCATTTCTTCCATGCCCGGTGGCGCGGAGATATCGACGCCGGACACTTCGGCGACTTCGATTTCGATCTCCTTGTCATCCAGCTGGCCTTCGCGCAGGCGCTTGCGGAACAGCTGGCGGGTGTTGGAGTCGGCCGACGGGGCGTCATCGTTGTTGAAACCCATGCGCGCCGGTGGCAGCAGGGCGTCGAGGATGCGCTCTTCGGCGGCGTCTTCGGCGCGGTGGCGAACCTTGGTCATTTCCTGTTCGCGCAGCAGCTTGATGGCGGCGTCGGCCAGGTCACGAATGATCGACTCGACGTCGCGGCCGACGTAGCCGACTTCGGTGAACTTGGTCGCTTCGACTTTGATGAACGGTGCGTTGGCCAGTTTGGCCAGGCGACGGGCGATCTCGGTTTTGCCGACACCGGTCGGGCCGATCATCAGGATGTTCTTCGGCGTTACTTCAACGCGCAGCTCTTCCGGCAGTTGCATCCGGCGCCAGCGGTTACGCAGCGCGATGGCGACGGCGCGTTTGGCATCGTCCTGGCCGATGATATGGCGGTTGAGTTCGTGGACGATTTCACGGGGAGTCATGGACATAATATTTTGACGGACCTTAAACAAGATGAGTCGTGGCGTGGGGCCGAAACAGACTTACTCGTCGCCTTTGGCGCAGTCCTGCTCCTCAATGGTCTGGGTGTGGTTGGTGAATACACAGATGTCGCCGGCAATGCCGAGGGCGGTTTCGACGATTTCCCGGGCTGACAGGTCGGTTTTCTTCAGCAGCGCACTGGCGGCGGCCTGGGCGTAGGCGCCGCCGGAACCCATGGCGATCAGGCCTTGTTCAGGCTCAACAACGTCGCCGTTGCCGGTGATGATCAGGGACGCGTCTTTGTTGGCGACCGCGAGCATGGCTTCGAGGCGGCTGAGGGTGCGGTCGGTGCGCCATTCTTTGGCGAGTTCGACGGCGGCGCGAACCAGATGGCCCTGGTGTTTCTCCAGTTGACCTTCGAAGCGCTCGAAAAGGGTAAAGGCGTCGGCCGTGGCGCCAGCAAAACCGGCGAGGACTTCGCCGTGGTAGAGGCGACGAACTTTCTTCGCGTTGCCTTTCATCACGGTATTACCGAGAGAAACCTGGCCGTCGCCGCCCATGACGACTTTGCCGTGGCGGCGAACTGAAACGATGGTGGTCAAGGGAGAGTCTCCACGCAGCGGGGCGAAAATGCCTTATGCCAACTCATATGGGGGTGGTGGAGCGTTTTTCAACTGCGGGGCGGGAGAGGGGACGAGCGGTGGCGTACACGAAGATGTGTGGTGGGAGTGCTGACGCCAATCGCGAGCAGGCTCGCTCCCACAGGGTTGGCGCAAATCCTGTGGGAGCGAGCCTGCTCGCGATGAACGATAACGCGGATCAGCGGTTCTGGCGTTGTTGTAACAACAGGTTGCTGAACCCGGCGCCGGACAGTTGTTTCTGCGCGGTGGTCAGTTGTTCGCGGTTGCTGAACGGCCCGACCAACACCCGATACCACGTCTCGTCCTTCACCGTGCCGGACTCAACCGATACCGCTTGGCCGAGCAGGATGATCTGCGCGCGCACCTTGTCTGCATCAGCCTCCTTGCGGAACGAACCGGCCTGCAGGAAGAACTTGGTCACCGGTGCCGCCTTGGCCACGGGTGGCGGTGGCGGCGGGGTGATGCCAGCCAATGCCGCCTGAGCCCGCGCCGTGTCGATCTTCGCCGCTTCCGCCGGGGTTACCGGCGTGGTCGGTACCGCCGGCGTCGGCGGTGTTTTCTCCGGCACGGCATCCGGCGGCACGATGACTTCCGATTCCGGCAGCAAGGTGTAGAAGTCGTACTTCGGCTTCACCGGTTGCGTCGGGCTCGGCGGGGTCTTGTTGGCCTCGGCGACCTTGGTGGCTTTCTGCTGCTCGATCTTCTCGCGCTTGACGCTGTCGCTGCCCTTGCCCGGTTCCAGCTTCATCAGGAACACAATGAACGCGCCGACCGTCAGGCCGATGGCCATCCACAACCAACCCGGGATCGGTTGCTTTGCAGGAGCTTGGTAACGGCTGGCGCCACGCTTGGGTGCAGGTTTTTTCTTGGCAGCCAACTTACATACGCTCCAGAGTTTCCAGACCCAAGAGTTCCAGGCCTTGCTTGAGAGTGCGACCGGTCAGCGCGGCAAGACGCAAGCGGCTTTGCATTTGCGCCGGGGTTTCAGCACTGAGGATCGGGCAGTTCTCGTAGAAGCTGGAGAACAGGCCGGCAACGTCGTACAGGTAGGTGCAGAGGATGTGCGGCGTGCCTTTCTCGGACACGTTGTTCAGGATTTCGCCGAATTGCGCGAGTTTGGCTGCCAGCTCATGTTCATGCGCGGCTTCCAGGACGATCTGGCCTTCGACTTCGCTGAAGTCCTTGCCGAGCTTGCGGAACACGCCCGCCACGCGGGTGTAGGCGTACAGCAGGTACGGCGCGGTGTTGCCTTCGAAGTTCAGCATCAGGTCGAAGTTGAAGCTGTAGTCGCTGGTGCGGTGCTTGGACAGGTCGGCGTATTTCACTGCGCCGATGCCCACGACCTTGGCGATGTTGCGCAGCTCGTCTTCGGCCAGCTCCGGGTTTTTCTCTTTGACCAGGTTGTAGGCGCGCTCCTGGGCTTCGGTCAGCAGGTCGATCAGCTTCACGGTGCCGCCATCGCGGGTCTTGAACGGACGGCCATCGGCGCCGTTCATGGTGCCGAAACCCATGTGTTCCATTTCCATCGGGTGCGTCACGAAGCCAGCCTTGCGGGCGACAGCGAACACTTGCTGGAAGTGCAGGGCCTGGCGCTGGTCGACAAAGTACAGCGCGCGATCAGCCTTCAGCTTGCCACTGCGATAACGTACCGCCGCCAGGTCGGTGGTGGCGTAGAGGTAGCCGCCATCCGCCTTGACGATGATCACTGGCAGCGGGTCGCCGTCAGCGTTCTTGAACTCGTCGAGGAACACGCACTGCGCACCGTTGCTCTCGACCAGCATGCCGGCGGCCTTGAGGTCGTTGACCACGTTGATCAGGTCGTCGTTGTAGGCGCTTTCGCCCATCACGTCGGCCATGGTCAGTTTGACGTTCAGCAGCTCGTAGATTTTCTGGCAGTGCGACAGCGAGATGTCCTTGAACTTGGTCCACAGCGCCAGGCAATCCGGGTCGCCGGCTTGCAGCTTGACCACCAGGCCACGGGCGCGGTCGGCGAACTCTTCGGATTCGTCAAAACGGCCCTTGGCGGCGCGGTAGAAGTTTTCCAGGTCCGACAGCTCGTCGCTGGTGATCGGGTTTTCCTGCAAGTAAGCCATCAGCATGCCGAACTGGGTGCCCCAGTCGCCTACGTGGTTCTGACGGATCACTTCGTCGCCGAGGAACTCCAGAACGCGAGCCACGCCGTCGCCGATGATGGTCGAACGCAAGTGGCCGACGTGCATCTCTTTGGCGAGGTTCGGTGCCGACAGGTCGACCACGGTGCGTTGCGCCGGGCCGGCCTTGCGCACACCGATGTGCTCGTCGGCCAGTGCGGCGTCGAGGCGGGTGGCCAGGGCGTCGGTGTTCTGGAAGAAATTCAGGAAGCCAGGACCGGCGATTTCGGTCTTGGTGATGTTTTCGTCAGCCGGTAGCGCGGCGATGATTTTCTCGGCCAGATCGCGCGGCTTCATGCCGGCCGGCTTGGCCAGCATCATGGCGATGTTGCTGGCGAAGTCGCCGTTCTTCTTGTCACGGGAGTTTTCCACCTGGATCGCCGGCGTCAGGCCTTCAGGCAACACACCTTCGTTGACGAGTTGGGTGATGGCTTGTTGGATCAACTGGCGAATGGTGTCTTTCATGGTCTTCTCTTTCGACCGCAAGCGCGGCGGCGCTTCGATGCGCTGGTGGAAAAACTGGGCATTATCCGTTGCGAAGGCGGGCTTGCCAACTATAGCGGGCAGGTTGTGGATATGTGGTGATAAATAGACCGCTATCGCCGGCAAGCCAGCTCCTACATTGGACCGGTGAACGCCTCAAATCCCCTGTAGGAGCTGGCTTGCCAGCGATGGCGGCCGATTGATCAATACAAATCCACAGGATCGACATCCAAAGACCAGCGCACCGCCCGCCCGCTCGGCATCTGCTCCAGCACCAGCAACCAACTGGCCAGCAACCGGTGCAGCGGCGCCCGGGCCGTTGCCTGCAACAATAACTGCGCGCGATAACGCCCGGCCCGACGTTCCATCGGTGCAGGCACCGGCCCGAGCAATTCGATCCCGGTCAGATTCTGTTCGGCCAGCAAACGCTCGGCCTCGCTGCACGCCTCGTCGAGAAACCCTTCAGCCTGCCCCGGTTTGTGCGCTTCGGCCCGCAGCAGCGCCAAATGCGCAAACGGCGGCAAACCGGCGGAGCGTCGTTCGCTCAGCGCCTGTTCGGCGAACGCGAAGTAGCCTTGTTCAGTCAGTTGCACCAGCAGCGGATGGTCCGCCAGATGGGTCTGGATGATCACTTTGCCCGGCTCTTCAGCCCGGCCTGCGCGACCGGCGACCTGCACGATCAGTTGCGCCATGCGTTCGCTGGCGCGGAAGTCACCGGAGAACAATCCGCCGTCGGCATCGAGAATCGACACCAGCGTCACCCGTGGGAAGTGATGCCCTTTGGCAAGCATTTGCGTGCCCACCAAAATGCACGGGTGACCCTTCTGAATGGTCGCGAACAACTGATTCATCGCGTCCTTGCGCGACGTGCTGTCGCGGTCGACCCGCAGCACCGGAACATCCGGGAACAGAATGGCCAGGCGTTCCTCGGCACGCTCGGTGCCGGCGCCCACCGGCCGCAAATCCACTTTGCCGCACTTCGGGCAGTGCCGGGGCACGCGTTCGACGTAGCCGCAATGGTGGCAGCGCAGTTCGCCGGAGCGTTGGTGCACGGTCATTCGCGCATCGCAGCGCTGGCATTCGGACATCCAGCCGCAGTCGTGGCACAGCAGCGTCGGGGCGAAACCTCGACGGTTGAGGAACACCAATACTTGCTGGCCGGCCGCGAGTGTCTGGCCGATGGCTTGGTGCATCGGCCCGGAAATGCCGCTGTCGAGCGGGCGACTTTTCACATCCAGGCGCAGGAAGCGCGGTTGCTTGGCGCCGCCAGCACGCTCATTGAGGCGTAGGAGGCCGTAACGTCCGGTGTAGGCGTTGTGCAGGCTTTCCAGCGAAGGTGTGGCGGAACCGAGCACGATCGGGATGTTTTCCTGCCGTGCGCGCACCAATGCCAGGTCGCGGGCGTGATAGCGCAGGCCTTCCTGCTGTTTATAAGAGCCGTCGTGCTCTTCGTCGATGATGATCAGGCCGGGGTTTTTCATCGGCGTGAACAGCGCCGAACGGGTGCCGATAATAATGTCGGCGTCGCCGTCACGCGCTGCGAGCCAGGCTTCGAGGCGCTCGCGATCGTTGACCGCCGAGTGGATCAGCGCGATGCGTGCATTGAACCGTTGTTCGAAGCGCGCCAGGGTCTGCGGGCCGAGGTTGATTTCCGGGATCAACACCAGTGCTTGCTTGCCGGCTTCAAGGGTTTCGCGGATCAACTGCAAATAGACTTCGGTCTTGCCGCTGCCGGTGACGCCGGCCAGCAGGAACGCGTGATAACTGTCGAACCCGGCGCGAATCGCCTCATAGGCGGCGCGTTGTTCAGGGTTGAGCGGCAATTCCGGTTGCGCCAGCCAATGCTCGTGGCGGGCGCCGGGGGCGTGCTTGCGGATCTCCACTTGCACCAGATCCTTGGCCAGCAGCAGATCCAGGCTGTCCTTGCTCAGCATCAACTTGCTCAGCAACTGATGGGCGACGCCATGAGGATGCTGCGCCAGGGTTGCCAGCGCCTCACGCTGACGCGGGGCCCGGGCGATGCGCGGGTCATCGAGGCTGGCGCCAGGCGCGGCGGACCAGAAGCGTTCCTGGCGCGCTTCGGCCAGCTCGCCCTGACGCAACAACACCGGCAGCGCCCAGCTCAAGGTATCGCCGAGGCTGTGCTGATAATACTGAGAGGTCCACAGGCACAGCTTGAACAGCGCTGGCGGCAAGGGCGGCGTGGCGTCGAGCAGGGCCAGGGCCGGTTTGAGCTTTTCTGCCGGCACTTCGCTGGTGTCGGTGACCTCTACCAGAATCCCGATCATCTCCCGCCGGCCGAAAGGCACGCGCAGGCGCATGCCCGGTTGCAACTGGGCGCGCAGGACACCGGCCGGGGCACGGTAATCGAACAGGCGGCGCAGGGGCGAAGGCAGGGCGAGGCGCAAAATGGCGTCGGGCACGCGGGGGGTCTCGATCAACAAACAATAGGGGGGGGTGACATATAACCTGTGGGAGTGAGCCTGCTCGCGATAGCAATCTTGCAGTCAACATTGTGGCGACTGGCAGACCGCTATCGCGAGCAGGCTCACTCCTACAAGGGATCGCGTATTGGGTCGGGAGCCTAGCAGACGGTCGGTCTCAGCGACAGCTTGCGTGATTGAGATTGTCTGGTAGAATCCGCGGCCTAATTACGTGCGGTATTCAACAATAGTGTTGGGTGGCGGCACGCAGCCTGAGGAAGACACCATGAAAGCTGATATCCATCCAGAATACCCAGCCATCGCTGTTACCTGCAGCTGTGGCAACAAGTTCGAAACCCGTTCGACCTTCGGCAAAGCCCTGGCGATCGACGTTTGCAACGAATGCCACCCGTTCTACACCGGTAAGCAAAAGACTCTGGACACTGGCGGCCGCGTTCAGCGCTTCGCAGACCGTTTCGGTGCTTTCGGCGCGAAAAAGGCCTAAGGCCAATCATTTTGGAAGGTCGTTCCGGCTTCTCCAGACTGATAAAAAAGGCGTCCCTTGCGGGCGCCTTTTTTGTGTCCGCGATTTGGCTTTCGGGCGCCCAGGCCTTCTGCCCGGTACCGGATGGGCTGACGTCGGTCGCGGTGCAACGGGTGGTGGATGGTGACACCGTGCGCCTGAGCGATGGCCGCAGCGTGCGCATGATCGGCTTGAATACGCCCGAGCTGGGCAAGCAGGGCCGCTCCGACGAGCCGTTCGCCGTGGCGGCGCGCAAGCGCCTGGAAGCATTGGTGGCTGCCAGTGGCGGGCGGGTCGGTGTGCTGCCGGGTAAAGAGAGCAAGGATCACTACGGTCGTACCCTTGCGCATCTTTATGACGCCAAGGGTGCCAACCTCGAAGCGCAGATGCTCGCAGAAGGGCTCGGTTTCCAGGTGGCGGTCGCCCCGAATGTCGATCTGGTGGCCTGTCAGCAAGCAGCGGAACGCAGTGCGCGGCAAGCCGGGCTCGGTGTGTGGCGCCAGTCGCCTGTACTGAAAGCGGAGCAGATCAACACGTCCGGCTTCGCGCTGGTCAGTGGGCGTGTGAGCAAGGTTCAACGCAATCGCGGCGGTGTTTGGATCGAGTTGCAGGATTCTCTTGTACTGCGTGTTGCGCCCAATGTGCTGGGGCAATTTGATGGTGCGGCGCTGGAGCGCCTGAAAGGCAAGCAGGTCGAGGCCCGTGGCTGGGTCGTGGACCGTTCGCGCCGTGGCGGATTGCAAGCGGGGCAAGCGCGCTGGCTCCTTCCATTGACCGATCCGGCGATGTTGCAAGCGGCGCCTTGATAAAAAAATTGTAGACATTTTTATTGTCGATTGTGAACAGTCTATCCCTTGTGTTCCGTGGCTCTTGGCCCAAAGTCGTAGGGCGGGGCGCTTGACAGGGGTGACTGGTCAGTCTTGTGGGGACTTTGCGAGGCGCGTATCCTCGCTGACCAGTCTGTCCAACAGTAAAAGCGGAATGCCCCCATGTCTGATCTGAAAACTGCCGCTCTCGAATATCACGCCCATCCTCGTCCAGGTAAGCTGAGTGTCGAGCTCACCAAGGCCACCGCTACCGCCCGCGACCTGTCGCTGGCCTACAGCCCCGGCGTAGCCGAACCAGTACGCGAAATCGCCCGCGATCCTGAACTGGCCTACAAATACACCGGTAAAGGCAACCTGGTTGCAGTCATTTCCGATGGCACCGCGATTCTGGGCCTGGGTAACCTCGGCCCATTGGCTTCCAAGCCAGTGATGGAAGGTAAAGGCGTGCTGTTCAAGCGCTTCGCCGGCATCGACGTTTTCGACATCGAAGTCGACTCCGAAAGCCCGCAAGCCTTCATCGACACCGTCAAGCGCATCTCCATCACCTTCGGTGGCATCAACCTGGAAGACATCAAGGCACCTGAGTGCTTTGAGATCGAGCGCGCTCTGATCGAGCAGTGCGACATCCCGGTATTCCACGATGACCAGCACGGCACCGCAATCGTGACTGCCGCCGGCATGATCAACGCCCTGGAAATCGCTGGCAAAACCCTCGCCGACGCCAAGATCGTCTGCCTGGGTGCCGGTGCGGCCGCCATCTCCTGCATGAAATTGCTGGTGAGCATGGGCGCCAACATCGAAAACATCTACATGGTTGACCGTACCGGTGTGATCCACTCCGGCCGTGACGACCTGAACCAGTACAAGGCTGTCTTCGCTCACGCGACCGACAAGCGCACCCTGGCTGACGCCCTGCAAGGCGCAGACGTGTTCGTTGGCCTGTCCGGTCCGAACCTGCTGAGCGCTGAAGGCCTGCTGTCCATGGCGGCCAACCCGATCGTGTTCGCGTGCTCGAACCCGGATCCGGAAATCTCCCCGGAACTGGCACACGCCACCCGTAACGACGTGATCATGGCGACCGGCCGTTCGGACTACCCGAACCAGGTCAACAACGTACTGGGCTTCCCGTTCATCTTCCGTGGTGCCCTGGACGTTCGCGCCAAGCGCATCAACGAAGAAATGAAAGTGGCAGCAGCCAACGCCCTGCGTGAACTGGCCAAACTGCCGGTTCCTCAGGAAGTGTGCGACGCCTACGGCGGCATCAAGCTGGAATTCGGTCGTGAGTACATCATTCCGAAGCCAATGGACAAGCGTCTGATCACCCTGATCTCCGATGCCGTGGCCAAGGCTGCAATCGAGACCGGCGTGGCAACCCTGCCGTATCCGAAGAACTACCCGCTGAAAAGCGTGGATGATGTGTTCAACGGCTAAGCCGTAGTCGCATCAAACAAAAAGCCCCGGCTCTGGTGAGTCGGGGTTTTTTTATGCCTGCAGGTTTTGTGTTGTCGGTGAGGGCCTCATCGCTGGCAAGCCAGCTCCTACAGAGATTTGGTGAGCTGCTCATATCCCTTGTAGGAGCTGGCTTGCCAGCGATGACGGCCTGACAGGCGCCACATCTATGGCGCAATGCACAGAGCGAAAAAAGCCCCGCACTTCTCTCGAAGGCGGGGCTTTTTGGGTGGTGCTGCGATCAGAACAAATCGATCGGCGCCGCTTCATCCGCTGGCAGCGGGCTGCCCGGCGCATTGCCGTTACCCAGCTCATTCACCGACGGAGGCGTATCTTCGGCCTTGAACAGCTCGAAGTACGCTCCAGGCGTGCCTGGGGTGGCTGCCCGGCCGCTGACCGGGTCAACCCGCAGGCTGAGGATGCCTTCCGGCTCCGGTTGCGTGTGCGGCGGCTTGTCTTTGAGCGCGGCGCCCATGTAGTTCATCCAGATCGGCAGGGCAACGGTGCCGCCGAACTCGCGTTTGCCCAGGCTTTCCGGCTGGTCGAAACCGGTCCAGACGGTGGTCACGTAATCGGCGTTATAGCCCGAGAACCAGGCATCCTTCGATTCGTTGGTCGTACCGGTTTTGCCTGCAATGTCGGGGCGCCCCAAGGCCAGTGCGCGACGGCCGGTGCCGAGTTTGATCACGTCCTCGAGCATGCTGTTGAGGATGTAAGTGGTGCGACCATCGACAATGCGTTCGGCCACGGCCGGCGCCTGAGGTGTTGGCAGACCTGGAGCTTCGCCCGGCGTCGCGTTGACCGTAAAGGCCTCGGCGGTCGGCGCGGCGATGCCGTCGGTGGCCACATCGCCTTTCGGTACGCTTGGCGGATTGGCGACGAACAGCGTGTCGCCATTGCGGCTTTCGATCTTGTCGATGATGTACGGGGTGATCTTGAAGCCGCCGTTGGCGAACGTGCTCCAGCCGGTGGCGATTTCCATTGGCGTCAGGGTCGCGGTGCCCAGGGCCAGCGACAGGTTGCGCGGCAGGTCCTGCTTGTTGAAGCCGAACTTGCTGATGTAGTCGATGGTGCGATCGACACCCAGCGCCTGCACCAGGCGGATCGACACCAGGTTGCGCGACTTGTACAGCCCTTCACGCAGGCGGATCGGGCCGAGGAAGGTGTTGGTGTCGTTCTTCGGACGCCAGACCTTGTCCAGGTATTCGTCGACGAACACGATCGGTGCGTCGTTCACCAGGCTGGCGGCGGTGTAGCCGTTATCCAGCGCGGCGCTGTACACGAACGGTTTGAAGCTTGAGCCCGGCTGACGCTTGGCCTGCAGGGCACGGTTGTAGTTGCTCTGTTCGAAGGCGAAGCCGCCGACCAGCGAGCGAATTGCGCCGTTCTGCGGATCAAGGGAGACCAGTGCGCCCTGAGCTTGCGGGATCTGGCTGAATTTCAGCGAATTGTCCGGCTGACGCTGTACGCGAATCAGATCACCGACCTGAGCCACATCCGAGGGCTGCTTCGGATTGGCGCCCATGCTGTTGGTGTTCAGGAACGGCCGCGCCCATTTCATGCTGTCCCAGCCGATGTGTTCGTCTCCGGTACGAGTCAGCACTTGCAGGCCGTTCTTTTCGACCTGCGTGACGATGGCCGGCTCAAGGCCGCTGATGGTGCGCTGCTTGGTCAGCTCCGAGATCCAGGCCTCGCGGGTCTTGCCCGGCAGGCGCGACTCGGGACCGCGATAGCCGTGACGCTGATCGTAGGTCATCAGGCCTTCGTGGACGGCCGTGTTGGCCATTTCCTGCAGGTTGCTCGGCACGGTGGTCGTGACGCGGAAACCCTCGGTGTAGGCATCGCTGCCGTAGCGGCCGACCATTTCGGCGCGGGCCATTTCAGCAATGTACGGCGCGTTCACTTCCGGGGTCGGCACGTGATAGCTGGCGTTCAGCGGCTCGTTGATCGCGGCGGTGTAATCGCTCTCGGTGATCTTGCCGAGCTTGTACATGCGGCCAAGGATCCAGTCGCGACGTTCCTTGCTGCGAGCCGGATTGGCCAGTGGGTTGAAGCGCGACGGAGCTTTCGGCAGGCCGGCGATCATCGCCATCTGCGCCAGGCTGACGTCACGAATCGACTTGCCGTAGTAAACCTGCGCCGCGGCCTCGATGCCGTAGGCGCGGTTGCCCAGATAGATCTTGTTGACGTACAGCTCGAGGATCTCGTCCTTGGTCAGCTGCCGTTCGATCTGCAGGGCCAGGAGGATTTCAGTGGTCTTGCGCGAGAAGCTGCGTTCGCTGGTCAGGAAGAAGTTCTTCGCCACCTGCATGGTGATGGTGCTGCCGCCGGACTGGATGTGTCCGCTTTTGACCAATTGGGTGGCGGCACGCATCAGGCTGCTGGGATCGACGCCGTAGTGGTTGGCGAAATTGTCGTCTTCAGCACTTAGTAACGCATTAATGAAATTGGGGGGAATGTCGGCGAAACGGATCGGTGTACGGCGCATTTCGCCAAACTCTGCGATCAACTTGTTGTCGCTGCTGTAGACGCGCAATGGAATCTGCAACTGGATGCTTCGCAGTGCCTCCACAGAAGGCAATCCCGGACTAAGGTAAAGAAACGCGCCACTCAGACCAAGGAGCAGTCCGCAGAAAACGGCGACGATGGACCAACCGAAGAATTTCAGCAGACGAATCAAGGCTTTGGGATATCCAGGGCAAAGAATGAATTAGGCAGCAGGGTTCAGATAAACAGGGAACGACCCGCGCTTGCAGTAAAAACCGGAAAAAAACGCTGGGCATTATAAGCATTTTTACGTCGAGAGCGTCATTTGCGCTGCTGTCAAGACGGGTGGTTTGAACGCAACGGACATTACAGAGTCCGTAAGACACGGATAGTCATAGGGAATTGGTAGTGCTAGGACTCTTCAATAAAAAAGCCAATACGCTTTTGGGGATCGACATCAGCTCCACGTCGGTGAAACTTCTGGAGTTAAGCCGCCAGGGCGACCGCTATCGGGTCGAGGCTTATGCGGTTGAACCGCTACCCGCCAACGCAGTGGTCGAGAAAAATATCGCCGAACTCGAAGGCGTGGGTCAGGCCCTTTCATGCGTGCTGCTCAAGGCCAGAACCAGCCTCAAGAATGTGGCCGTAGCCGTGGCCGGTTCTGCCGTCATCACCAAAACCATCGAAATGGATGCAGGTCTTTCCGACGACGAGCTGGAAAACCAGCTGAAGATCGAGGCCGATCAATACATCCCTTATCCACTGGACGAAGTCGCCATCGACTTTGAAGTACAGGGCGTATCGGCACGCAACCCGGAACGGGTCAGTGTGCTGCTGGCAGCCTGTCGCAAGGAAAACGTCGAAGTCCGTGAAGCGGCGCTCGCACTGGCCGGCCTGACGGCGCGCGTGGTCGATGTCGAGGCTTACGCGCTGGAGCGCTCATTCGGCCTGCTGACCGGGCATCTGGCGGCGTCTCGCGAGGATCTGACGGTCGCCGTGGTCGACATCGGTGCGACCATGACCACCCTGAGCGTGCTGCGCAACGGGAAAATCATCTACACCCGCGAACAGTTGTTCGGCGGTCGTCAACTGACGGAAGAAATCCAGCGGCGTTATGGCCTGACCGTTGAGCAAGCGGGGCTGGCGAAGAAGCAGGGCGGTTTGCCGGACGATTACGTCAGCGAAGTGTTGCAGCCCTTCCGTGATGCACTGGTGCAGCAAGTGTCGCGTTCGTTGCAGTTTTTCTTCGCTTCCGGCCAGTACACCTCGGTCGACCATATCCTGTTGGCTGGCGGCACCGCTTCGGTTCCGGGGCTGGACCGATTGATCGAGGAGCGTCTGGGCACTTCGACGCAAGTGGCCAATCCATTCTCCGACATGACCCTGGGCAGCAAGGTCAACGCCGGTGCCCTGGCCAGCGACGCGCCGGCGCTGATGATCGCCTGCGGGTTAGCCCTCAGGAGCTTCGACTGATGGCGCGGATCAACCTTTTACCTTGGCGCGAAGAGCTGCGGGACGCACGTCGCAAACGCTTTTTGCTGGCGCTGGTCGGCGTGCTGGTGGGCGCTGTGGCAGTGGTGCTGGTCGCGGATCGGGCCATCAACGGCGCCATCGACCGACAGGTCGCCCGAAACGATTACATCGGTAAACAGATTGCGGTGGTCGACGAGCGGATCAAACAGATCAGCGACCTCAAGGCGCGGCGTCAGCAACTGGTCGAACGCATGCGCATCATTCAGGACCTGCAAGGCAACCGTCCGATCAGCGGGCGGATCTTCGATCAGTTGGCGCGCACCTTGCCGGATGGGGTCTATTTCACCGAGGTGAAAATGGAAGGTAAAACCCTGTCCATCACCGGCGCGGCAGAATCCAATAACCGTGTTTCCGACTTGATGCGCAATCTGGATGCATCGGACTGGTTCGATGCGCCCACCCTGACAGAGGTCAAGGCGACCACCGCAGGCCAACTGGATCAGGCCAACGTCTTTCAGTTGACCGTGCGCCAGGCCCAGCCTGCTGCCGTGGAGGCCGTTCAATGAGGCCGGCCGAATGGATCGAAGGGCTGCGCAAGATCGACATCAACGATCTGGACACCAACAACATGGGGTCCTGGCCGCCCGCCATCAAGGCGCTGGCGGGTCTTCTATTGATGATTCTGGTGTTGGCGCTGGGCTACAGCTTTTCCATCAGTGACCTTGAGAGCCAGCTTGAACTCAAGCGCGAGGAAGAGTCGACCCTCAAGGAGCAATTCGCCACCAAGGCCCACATGGCGGCGAATCTTGAGCTGTACACCCAGCAGATGAAGGAAATGGAGAACTCCTTCGGCGTACTCCTGCGGCAACTGCCTAGCGACACTGAAGTGCCCGGTCTGCTGGAGGACATCACCCGTACCGGCCTCGGAAGCGGGCTGGAGTTTGAAGAGATCAAACTGCTGCCAGAGGTGACCCAGCCGTTCTACATCGAACTGCCGATCCAGATCACCGTCACCGGTGCCTATCATGACCTCGCCACGTTCGTCAGTGGCGTGGCGGGGCTGCCACGGATCGTCACCCTGCATGATTTCGACCTGGCCCCGGCCAACCCCGAAGGCGGCGCGAAATTGCGCATGAGCATCCTCGCCAAGACTTACCGCTACAACGACAAGGGGCTGCAAAAATGAGCCCGGTTCGTATTTTTCCGATGATCGGGATGTTGGCCGCCCTGGCCGGTTGTGGTGGCAGCAACGACTTCAGTGATCTCGACGCTTACATGAACGAAATGCGTCTGCGTGCGCCCGGTAGGATTGAACCAACGCCGACATTCCGGTCTTACCCAACGTTCACCTACAGCGCGGCTAACTTGCGAAGCCCGTTTTCCCGGCAGCTCAGAGTTGATCTGGCCGGTCAGAAGCATGGCGCACGCAATGTCAAACCAGACCCCAGCCGGGTCAAGCAGTACCTCGAAGGTTTCAACATCGAGCAGTTTGAAATGGTCGGCACGATCTCCAATGCGGCGGGCTCCTTTGCGCTGTTGCGCGGGGCGGGCGGTGTGCATCGGCTGAAAGTCGGCGATTACCTGGGGCGCAACGATGGCCGAATCGTCGCCATCAGCGGCTCGCAAGTCGATGTGGTCGAAATCGTTCCTGACGGCGAAGGCGCCTGGCTGGAGCGGCCACGGACTATCCCTTTGAAAGAGCACTCATAGTGGAACTCGAATAATGAACAGGATTTTCGCAACCTTCGGTATTTCGCTATGGATAGCGTTGCTGTCGCCGATGGTACAAGCGGCCAACCTCAAAGCGCTGGATGTTGCCGCGCTGCCGGGAGACCGCGTCGAGTTGAAGTTGTCATTCGATGGCGCGCCGCCGGAGCCCCATGGTTACACGACGGAGCAGCCTGCGCGGATTGCGCTGGATCTGCCTGGCGTGGTCAGCCGGTTGGCGAGCAAGACCCGTGATCTTGGCGGCGGCAACGCCCGCAGCGCCACGGTGGTGGAAGCCAAGGACCGCACGCGGCTGATCATCAACCTGACTCAATTGACCCCGTACACCGCACGGGTCGAAGGCAACAACCTGTTCGTTGTGGTCGGGCGGGGAGGCAGTAACGCTGCCGCGCCTGCCGCCAGGCCTTCGCGGGTCGCCACGGCAACTGCGGCGCCGGCCAAGGCTTATGCGCCGGCGAGCAAGGCCATTCGCGGCGTGGATTTCCAGCGTGGAACCCAAGGCGAAGGCAACGTGGTCATCGACCTGTCGGACCCTTCCATCGCCCCGGACATTCAGGAGCGCGATGGCAAAATCGTCCTTAATTTTTCCAGAACCCAATTACCAGAACCTCTGCGAGTGCGCCTGGACGTCAAGGATTTCGCCACGCCGGTGCAGTTCGTCAACGCCAGTGCCACCGGTGATCGGGCGACCATCAGCATCGAGCCCAGCGGCGCCTTCGATTACTCGACCTACCAGACCGACAACAAGCTCACCGTCAGCATTCGCCCGATGACCGTCGATGACCTGCAAAAGCGCAACGCCGAACGTTTTGCCTACACCGGTGAAAAGCTCTCGCTGAACTTCCAGGACATTGACGTGCGCTCGGTGCTGCAACTGATCGCCGACTTCACCAACCTCAATCTGGTGGCCAGCGACACGGTGCAGGGCGGCATCACCTTGCGTCTGCAAAACGTGCCATGGGATCAGGCGCTGGACCTGGTGCTGAAAACCAAGGGGCTGGACAAGCGCAAGATCGGCAACGTGTTGCTGGTGGCGCCGGCCGACGAGATTGCCGCGCGCGAACGTCAGGAGCTGGAATCGCAGAAGCAGATTGCCGATCTGGCGCCATTGCGTCGTGAGCTGCTGCAGGTCAATTACGCCAAGGCGGCGGATATCGCCAAGCTGTTCACGTCGGTGACCAGTGCCGAGGCAAAAGTGGATGAGCGGGGTTCGATCACTGTCGATGACCGGACCAACAACATCATTGCCTATCAGACCCAGGATCGCCTCGACGAGCTTCGCCGGATCGTCGCGCAACTGGACATCCCGGTGCGTCAGGTGATGATCGAGGCGCGAATCGTCGAAGCCAACGTCGACTATGACAAAAGCCTCGGCGTGCGCTGGGGTGGTTCGTTGCAGAACAAGGGCAACTGGAACACGTCCGGGGTCAGCAACGGCGCCGATGCTTCGTCGACCATCGGCACGCCTGGCAGCACCAGTACCAACTCGCCGTTCGTCGATATGGGCGCCGCCGCCAATACCTCGGGGCTCGGCATCGCCTTCATCACCGACAATGTGCTGCTGGATCTTGAGCTGACCGCGATGGAGAAAACCGGTAACGGCGAAATCGTCTCACAGCCCAAAGTGGTCACGTCCGACAAGGAAACCGCAAAAATCCTCAAAGGCACCGAGATCCCGTACCAGGAGGCCAGCTCCAGCGGCGCCACATCGGTGTCCTTCAAAGAGGCCTCGTTGTCGCTGGAAGTGACGCCGCAGATCACCCCGGACAATCGGATCATCATGGAGGTCAAGGTCACCAAGGACGAACCGGACTACCTGAACAAGGTCCAGGATGTACCGCCGATCAAGAAAAACGAGGTCAACGCCAAGGTCCTGGTCAATGACGGCGAGACCATCGTAATCGGTGGCGTTTTCTCAAATACTCAGAGCAAGGTTGTAGATAAGGTGCCATTTCTCGGCGATGTGCCGTATCTTGGCCGCCTTTTCCGGCGTGACGTGGTTTCGGAGAAAAAATCCGAGCTGCTGGTATTTCTCACTCCGCGTATCATGAACAACCAGGCGATTGCTGTGAGTCATTGATTCTGTGCGAAATTTGATTCTTGTTGGACCGATGGGGGCTGGAAAAAGCACCATCGGCCGGTTGCTGGCCAAAGAGCTGCGCCTGCCATTCAAAGATTCCGATAAGGAAATTGAATTGCGCACGGGCGCCAATATCCCATGGATCTTCGATAAGGAAGGCGAACCGGGCTTTCGTGACCGCGAGCAGGCGATGATTGCCGAGCTGTGCGATTGCGACGGCGTGGTGCTGGCGACCGGTGGCGGTGCAGTCATGCGCGAAGCCAATCGTCGGGCGCTGCGTGCCGGTGGTCGGGTGGTTTATCTGCACGCCTCCGTGGAGCAGCAGGTCGGCCGCACTGCCCGCGACCGCAATCGGCCTCTGTTGCGTACTGCCGACCCGGCCAAGACCCTTCGGGATTTGCTGGAGTTGCGCGACCCGCTTTATCGGGAAATCGCCGACCTGGTGGTTGAAACGGATGAGCGGCCGCCGCGTATGGTGGTGCTCGATATTCTCGAGCGCTTGCAGCAGCTGCCTCCCCGTTAAAGCGCAGCGCGAAATGCGCTATCCTCGGCGTCCAGCCACGACCGCTCAAGGTTGTGGCGGATGGCTACCGAACGGCGTCACACCATCAGATGCCCTGGATACTCGATAACTCAAGGCGGGATGCCTGATTTCATCTTCACTGTGGGGACACATGCAGACACTCAAGGTCGATCTAGGCGAGCGCAGCTACCCGATTCATATTGGCGAAGGTTTGTTGGATCAGCCTGAGCTGCTGGCCCCGCATATTCGCGGACGGCAAGTGGCGATCATCTCCAACGAAACCGTTGCGCCGCTCTATCTTGAACGTCTGACCCGCAGCCTTGCGCAGTATTCGGTGATTTCCGTGGTGCTGCCCGACGGCGAAGCCTTCAAGACTTGGGAAACCCTGCAACTGATTTTCGACGGCTTGCTGACCGCACGACACGACCGTCGCACGACCGTGATCGCCCTCGGTGGCGGCGTGATTGGCGACATGGCCGGGTTTGCCGCCGCCTGTTACCAGCGTGGCGTCGATTTCATCCAGGTTCCAACCACTCTGTTGTCGCAAGTCGATTCCTCGGTGGGCGGCAAGACCGGGATCAATCATCCGCTGGGCAAAAACATGGTCGGCGCGTTCTATCAGCCGAACGTGGTGCTGATCGATACCGCCTCCCTCAATACCCTGCCGGCCCGCGAGTTGTCCGCCGGGCTTGCTGAAGTCATCAAATACGGCTTGATCTGCGACGAGCCCTTCCTGACCTGGCTCGAAGAAAACGTCGATCGCCTGCGCGCCCTGGACCAGGTCGCCCTGACCTATGCCATCGAGCGCTCCTGCGCGGCGAAGGCGGCGGTGGTCGGCGCCGATGAAAAGGAAACCGGTGTTCGCGCCACGTTGAACCTGGGCCACACGTTCGGCCACGCCATCGAAACCCACATGGGCTATGGTGTCTGGCTGCATGGTGAAGCGGTCGCTGCCGGTACGGTAATGGCGTTGGAAATGTCCACGCGTCTGGGCTGGATCAGTGAGCAAGAGCGTGATCGCGGCATTCGCCTGTTCCAGCGTGCCGGCCTGCCGGTCATCCCGCCTGAAGAGATGACTGAAGCCGATTTTCTCGAACACATGGCAATTGACAAGAAAGTGATCGACGGTCGTTTGCGCCTGGTGCTGCTGCGCCACATGGGCGAAGCAGTGGTGACCGACGATTATCCGAAAGAGGTTCTACAGGCCACGCTGGGAGCGGATTACCGCGCCCTGGCTCAGCTTAAAGGTTAATAAGATCCCGATGACTAGTTTGCACGCCGACGAGGCTTTCCTCGGCCATTACCAGTTGAGTCATGACCCTTTTGCTCCACGGGTGCCTGGCTTCAAATTCTTCCCGGCCCAGCGCAAACCTGTGCTGGGTCAGCTGCATCACCTGGCTCGTTACAGCCAGTTGCTGCTGGTGGTCACCGGCCCGCAAGGCAGTGGCAAGACCCTGTTGCGTCAGGCCCTGGTGGCCAGCACCAATAAACAGTCCGTTCAAAGCGTGGTGGCTTCCGCCCGTGGCGCCGGTGATGCGGCGGGCGTGCTGCGTCAGGTGGCTCAGGCGCTGAACGTCGCCGAGGCCGAGACCGGCGCGATTCTGGCTCAGGTCGTGCAGCTCGCGCTGACCGGTCAGGAAGTCTATTTGCTGGTGGACGACGCCGAGCAGCTCGACGAGTCCGCGCTCGAAGCCTTGATGGAGCTGGCCGCCGGTGCGCCGGAAGGCCGCCCGCACGTGTTCCTGTTCGGCGAATCCTCGCTGATCGCTCAACTTGAGGCGCTGAGCCTTGAAGAAGAGCGCTTCCACGTCATCGAGCTGCAGCCTTACACCGAAGAAGAAACCCGCGAATATCTGGACCAGCGGCTCGAAGGTGCTGGACGGGGTATCGAACTTTTCACCGCAGAACAGATCTCTGATATTCACGAAAGCTCCGACGGCTGGCCTGGCAACATCAACCAGGTTGCCCGCGATGCAATGATCGAAGCCATGATTGCCAGCCGCTCAGCGGTCAAGCGTCCAAGTATGGGGTTCAACATGCCGAAGAAACACGTATTGGCGATTTCCGCCGTCGTCGTGGTCGCGGTAGCCGCCGCCTGGTTGATGCCGGGTCGCAGCAAAGCACCGACCACCGGCGCACCTGCCAACGAACAGGCGCAACTGCCGCTCGGGCAGGGCACGCCACAACCTAACAGCGGTGGCGCACCTGCCGTGGAATTCGCCGGTAATTCGCAACCGATGCCATTGCCGTTGGTCGGCAACTCGCAGCCGGTCATGCGTGGCCCGCTGGCTGAAGCCGCCGGTGGCATCACCGAGGGCGACGATGGCGTGCCGGTAGAGGGTTCCAGCGCTACACCGCCGACCGTGACCACCATCGCGCCTCCTGCGGGCATCCAGGCCGGTCCTGCGCCGACGCCAGCCGCCAAGCCTACGCCAGCGCCTGCACCAGCGCCGACTCAGGTCGCGACGGCCAAGCCGGTTCCGACTACGCCTGCAGCGAAGCCGGCACCAGCGCCTGCGCCAGCCAAGCCTGCGGCCGTCGCAACCGCCAAGCCTGCCGAGAAACCTGCGGCTGCGGCCAAGGCTGCCGGCGGCACCTGGTACGCCGGTCAGGCTCCGGGTAACTACGTGGTGCAGATCCTCGGCACCAGCTCCGAGGCGACCGCGCAAAACTTCGTGAAAGAGCAGGGCGGCGAGTACCGTTATTTCAAGAAAGTCCTCAACGGCAAGCCGCTTTACGTCATCACTTACGGTAACTTCGCCAACCGCGATGCAGCCATTACCGCCATCAAGGCCTTGCCAGCGAAGGTTCAGGCTGGTAAACCTTGGCCTCGCACTGTCGCCAGCGTCCAACAGGAACTGGCAACAACTCGCTGAAGATTCGGCGGCCTTACCCAGGCCGCCTCTCCCGGCACCTCAAAATTTCTACAAGCGCATGCCGCCTCTACAGGCCGCGTGCCTTGTGGTGTCTGCGTCACAGTAGTCTTTGAGTCGTTGCAGTCAAAATTAAAAAAAGTTTTGACTAGCACAGCAGATCGCTTTAAACCTTTCACAAATGCGACATAGATTTGCGACATTTCGTCGTCAAATTTGTGAGCCTCTGTGTCGGTGTGTACAATGACCTCCCTTTTGCCCCCGCAAAGCTGGCGTACGTTCGGCGCGGATGGTAAGTGGTTGAATTGAAAAGAAATTTGCCTCGATAAGAGGCAGCCTGGTGAGAAAGTGTCTATGAAAGCAGGTCTGTACCAACCAGATGAATTCAAGGATAACTGCGGTTTCGGCCTGATAGCCCATATGCAGGGCGAGCCCAGTCATACCCTTTTGCAAACGGCCATCGAGGCCCTGACCTGCATGACCCACCGCGGTGGGATCAACGCCGACGGCAAGACCGGTGACGGTTGCGGTCTGCTGATTCAAAAGCCGGACGTGTTCCTGCGAGCCATCGCCCAGGAAACCTTCGGCGTCGAACTGCCCAAGCAATATGCGGTGGGCATGGTCTTCTTCAACCAGGACCCGGTCAAAGCCGAAGCCGCTCGCGAGAACATGAACCGCGAGATCCTGGCCGAAGGCCTGACCCTGGTCGGCTGGCGCAAAGTGCCGATCGACACCAGCGTCCTCGGCCGCCTGGCCCTTGAGCGCCTGCCGCAGATCGAGCAGGTCTACATCGGCGGTGAAGGCCTGAGCGATCAGGACATGGCGATCAAGCTGTTCAGCGCCCGTCGTCGCTCGTCCGTGGCCAACGCCGCCGACGTCGATCACTACATCTGCAGCTTTTCGCACAAGACCATCATCTACAAAGGCCTGATGATGCCGGCGGATTTGACCGCCTTCTATCCAGACCTCAGCGATCAGCGCCTGCAAACCTCGATTTGCGTGTTCCACCAGCGCTTTTCCACCAACACCCTGCCGAAATGGCCGCTGGCCCAGCCATTCCGCTTCCTCGCCCACAACGGCGAGATCAACACCATCACCGGCAACCGCAACTGGGCCCAGGCCCGTCGCACCAAGTTCACCAACGATCTGATGGATCTGGAGGAACTCGGCCCGCTGGTGAACCGCGTCGGTTCCGACTCCTCCAGCATGGACAACATGCTCGAGCTGATGGTCACCGGTGGCATCGACCTGTTCCGTGGCGTGCGGATGATCATTCCGCCTGCGTGGCAGAACGTCGAAACCATGGACCCGGATCTGCGTGCGTTCTACGAATACAACTCGATGCACATGGAACCGTGGGACGGCCCGGCCGGCGTAGTAATGACCGACGGTCGTTACGCGGTGTGCCTGCTCGACCGTAACGGTCTGCGTCCGGCGCGTTGGGTCACCACCAAGAACGGATTTATCACCCTGGCGTCCGAAATCGGTGTCTGGAACTACCAGCCTGAAGACGTGATCGCCAAGGGCCGCGTTGGCCCGGGCCAGATCTTTGCCGTGGACACCGAAACCGGCCAGATCCTCGACACCGACGCAATCGACAACCGTCTGAAATCCCGTCATCCATACAAGCAATGGCTGCGCAAGAATGCCCTGCGCATCCAGGCGACCATGGAAGACAACGACCACGGTTCGGCGTTCTACGATGTCGATCAACTCAAGCAGTACATGAAGATGTATCAGGTCACGTTCGAAGAGCGCGATCAGGTGCTGCGTCCGCTCGGCGAGCAAGGCTACGAAGCCGTTGGCTCCATGGGCGACGATACGCCGATGGCCGTGCTGTCCCAGCGCGTGCGCACGCCGTACGACTATTTCCGTCAGCAGTTCGCGCAGGTGACCAACCCGCCGATCGACCCGCTGCGTGAAGCCATCGTCATGTCGCTGGAGATCTGCCTCGGTGCCGAGCGCAACATCTTCCAGGAGTCGCCGGAACACGCCTCGCGCGTAATCCTCAGCTCGCCGGTCATTTCCCCGGCCAAGTGGCGCTCGCTGATGAACCTCGATCGTCCGGGCTTCGAGCGCGCGATCATCGACCTCAACTACGACGAAAGCGTCGGCCTCGAAGCTGCCGTGCGCAACGTCGCCGATCAGGCTGAAGAAGCCGTTCGCGCCGGTCGCACCCAGATCGTCCTGAGCGACCGTCACATTGCACCGGGCAAGTTGCCGATCCACGCTTCCCTGGCCACTGGCGCGGTACACCACCGCCTGACCGAAAAAGGCCTGCGTTGCGACTCCAACATCCTGGTGGAAACCGCCACCGCACGCGACCCGCACCACTTTGCGGTGTTGATCGGCTTCGGCGCCTCGGCGGTCTATCCGTTCCTGGCTTATGAAGTGCTGGGCGACCTGATCCGTACCGGTGAAGTGCTGGGCGACCTCTATGAGGTGTTCAAGAACTACCGCAAAGGCATCACTAAAGGCCTGCTGAAGATCCTGTCGAAGATGGGTATCTCGACCATCGCTTCTTACCGCGGCGCTCAACTGTTCGAAGCCATCGGCCTGTCCGAGGAAGTCTGCGACCTGAGCTTCCGTGGCGTGCCGAGCCGCATCAAGGGCGCACGTTTCGTCGACATCGAAGCCGAGCAGAAAGCCCTCGCCGCCGAAGCCTGGAGCCCGCGCAAGCCGATCCAGCAAGGCGGCCTGCTGAAGTTCGTCCATGGTGGCGAATATCACGCCTACAACCCGGACGTGGTCAACACCCTGCAAGCCGCTGTGCAGCAGGGCGACTACAGCAAGTTCAAGGAATACACGTCGCTGGTGGACAACCGTCCGGTGTCGATGATCCGCGACCTGTTCAACGTCAAGACGCTGGCCACGCCGCTGGACATCAGCGAGATCGAACCGCTGGAATCGGTGCTCAAGCGCTTTGACTCCGCCGGTATTTCGCTTGGCGCACTGTCGCCGGAAGCTCACGAAGCCCTGGCCGAAGCCATGAACCGCCTCGGTGCGCGTTCCAACTCCGGCGAAGGCGGCGAAGACCCGGCGCGCTACGGCACCATCAAAAGCTCGAAAATCAAGCAAGTCGCGACTGGCCGTTTCGGTGTCACCCCGGAATACCTGGTCAACGCTGAAGTGCTGCAGATCAAGGTCGCCCAAGGCGCCAAGCCCGGCGAAGGCGGTCAACTGCCAGGCGGCAAGGTCAACGGTCTGATCGCCAAGCTGCGTTACGCAGTGCCGGGCGTGACCCTGATTTCGCCGCCGCCGCACCACGACATCTACTCGATCGAAGACTTGTCGCAGCTGATTTTCGACCTGAAACAAGTCAACCCGAAGGCCCTGGTCTCGGTGAAACTGGTAGCAGAAGCGGGCGTCGGCACCATCGCCGCCGGTGTGGCCAAGGCCTACGCGGACTTGATCACCATTTCCGGCTACGACGGCGGCACCGGTGCATCGCCGCTGACCTCGATCAAATACGCGGGCGCTCCGTGGGAACTCGGCCTGGCCGAAACCCACCAGACCCTGCGTGGCAACGACCTGCGCGGCAAAGTCCGGGTACAGACCGACGGCGGCCTGAAAACCGGCCTCGATGTGATCAAGGCGGCCATCCTCGGCGCTGAAAGCTTCGGTTTCGGCACCGCGCCAATGATTGCCCTGGGTTGCAAATACCTGCGTATCTGCCACCTGAACAACTGCGCCACCGGCGTCGCGACTCAGAACGAGAAGCTGCGCAAGGATCACTACATCGGCACCGTCGACATGGTGGTGAATTTCTTCACCTACGTCGCCGAAGAAACCCGTGAGTGGCTGGCCAAGCTGGGCGTGCGCTCCCTCGAAGAGCTGATCGGTCGCACCGATCTGCTGGAAGTCCTCGAAGGCCAGACCGCCAAGCAGAACCACCTGGACCTGACCCCGTTGCTGGGCAGCGATCACATCCCGGCAGACAAGCCTCAGTTCTGCCAGGTCGACCGCAACCCGCCGTTCGACAAAGGCCTGCTGGCCGAGAAAATGATCGATATGGCCACCTCGGCCATCAACGACATGAGCGGCGCCGAATTCGCGCTGGATATCTGCAACTGCGACCGTTCGATCGGCGCGCGGATCTCCGGTGAAATCGCGCGCAAGCACGGCAACCAAGGCATGGCGAACGCGCCGATCACCTTCCGCTTCAAAGGGACGGCCGGTCAGAGCTTCGGTGTGTGGAACGCCGGCGGTTTGAACATGTACCTGGAAGGCGATGCCAACGACTACGTCGGCAAAGGCATGACCGGTGGCAAACTGGTCATCGTTCCGCCGAAGGGCAGCGCCTACAAGACTCAGGACAGTGCCATCATCGGCAACACCTGCCTGTACGGCGCCACCGGCGGCAAGTTGTTCGCTGCCGGCACTGCGGGCGAGCGTTTCGCAGTGCGTAACTCCGGTGCTCACACCGTGGTGGAAGGCACTGGCGATCACTGCTGCGAGTACATGACCGGTGGTTTCGTCTGCGTCCTGGGCAAAACCGGTTACAACTTCGGCTCAGGCATGACCGGCGGTTTCGCCTACGTGCTCGATCAGGACAACACCTTCGTTGACCGGGTCAACCACGAACTGGTGGAAATCCAGCGGATCAGCGGCGAAGCGATGGAAGCCTACCGTAGCCACCTGCAACGCGTGCTGAACGAGTACGTCGAGGAAACCGACAGCGAGTGGGGTCGTGAACTCGCGGAAAACCTCGATGACTACCTGCGCCGTTTCTGGTTGGTCAAGCCCAAGGCTGCCAGCTTGAAAACGTTGCTTTCCAGCACCCGTGCCAACCCGCAGTGATATGCGCCTGAAGAGTTTGATGAGGTTTTAACAATGGCTGAACGTCTGAATAACGACTTCCAGTTCATCGACGTCGGGCGCAAAGATCCGAAGAAGAAACTGTTGCGTCAACGCAAGAAAGAGTTCGTGGAGATCTACGAACCCTTCAAACCCCAGCATTCGGCCGATCAGGCCCACCGCTGCCTGGGTTGCGGTAACCCGTATTGCGAATGGAAGTGCCCGGTGCACAACTTCATTCCGAACTGGCTGAAACTGGTGGCCGAGGGCAACATCCTCCAGGCCGCCGAGCTGTCGCACCAGACCAACACCCTGCCGGAAGTCTGCGGCCGGGTGTGCCCGCAGGATCGTCTGTGCGAGGGTGCCTGCACCCTCAACGACGGCTTCGGCGCGGTGACCATCGGTTCGGTCGAGAAGTACATCACCGACACCGCGTTCGCCATGGGCTGGCGCCCGGACATGTCCAAGGTCAAGCCGACCGGCAAACGTGTCGCGATCATCGGCGCAGGCCCGGCCGGCCTCGGTTGTGCCGACGTGCTGGTACGCGGCGGCGTGACCCCGGTGGTGTTCGACAAGAACCCGGAAATCGGCGGTCTGCTGACCTTCGGCATCCCGGAGTTCAAGCTGGAAAAGACCGTGCTGAGCAATCGCCGCGAAGTCTTCACCGGCATGGGCATCGAGTTCCGCCTGAACACCGAAGTGGGCAAGGACGTGTCCGTCGAGCAACTGCTCGAAGAATACGATGCCGTGTTCATGGGCATGGGCACCTACACCTACATGAAGGGCGGCTTTGCCGGTGAAGACCTGCCGGGCGTGCATGACGCGCTCGACTTCCTGATCGCCAACGTCAACCGCAACCTGGGCTTTGAAAAGTCGCCGGAAGATTTCGTCGACATGAAAGGCAAGAAGGTTGTGGTACTGGGCGGCGGCGACACGGCGATGGACTGCAACCGTACGTCGATCCGCCAGGGCGCCAAGTCGGTGACCTGTGCGTATCGTCGTGACGAGGCGAACATGCCTGGCTCGCGCAAAGAGGTGAAGAACGCCAAGGAAGAAGGCGTGAAATTCCTCTACAACCGCCAGCCGATCGCCATCGTGGGTGAAGACAAGGTTGAAGGCGTGAAGGTGGTCGAGACCCGTCTCGGCGAGCCGGACGCCCGTGGCCGTCGCAGCCCCGAGCCGATCCCGGGCTCCGAAGAGATCATTCCGGCCGACGCCGTGGTCATCGCTTTCGGTTTCCGTCCAAGCCCGGCGCCGTGGTTCGAGCAGTTCAGCATCCAGACCGACAGCCAGGGCCGCGTAGTTGCGCCTGAACAAGGTCAGTTCAAGCACCAGACCAGCAACCCGAAAATCTTCGCCGGTGGCGATATGGTTCGCGGTTCCGACCTGGTGGTGACGGCGATCTTCGAAGGCCGCAATGCGGCTGAAGGGATCCTGGACTACCTGGGCGTCTAATTAGACGACGCCAAACCCTGTGGGAGCGAGCCTGCTCGCGATAGCGGTGGATCAGTCAACAGAGATGTTGAATGTGAAGCCCTCATCGCGAGCAGGCTCGCTCCCACATTGGTTTCAGGGTGTTGCCAAACACTGTATTCCCCCGCGACAAATTGACCCGATAGACAAAAGGCTGACCTGCATCCGTGCCTTTTGCGTCGAGCTCTGAGAAAATGCCCGCACTTTTTTTCCGGATGCCGACATGACTGCCCTGAAGAACGACCGTTTCCTTCGCGCCCTGCTCAAGCAACCTGTAGACGTCACCCCTGTGTGGATGATGCGTCAGGCCGGTCGCTACTTGCCTGAATACCGCGCCAGCCGTGCCAAGGCCGGCGACTTCATGAGCCTGTGCATGAACCCGGCGTTCGCTTGCGAAGTCACCATGCAACCGCTCGACCGCTATCCGCAACTGGATGCGGCAATCCTGTTCTCCGACATCCTCACCATCCCGGACGCCATGGGCCAGGGCCTGTACTTCGAAACCGGTGAAGGTCCGCGCTTCAAAAAAGTCGTCAGCACGATGGCCGACATCGAAGCCCTGCCGATTCCTGATCCGCACAAAGACCTCGGTTACGTGATGGACGCGGTCAGCACCATCCGCCGCGAACTGAACGGTCGTGTACCGCTGATCGGTTTTTCCGGCAGCCCATGGACCCTGGCCACCTATATGGTTGAAGGCGGTTCGTCGAAAGACTTCCGCAAGACCAAAGCCATGCTCTACGACAACCCGCAAGCCATGCACCTGCTGCTGGACAAGCTGGCGCAGTCGGTGACCTCGTACCTCAACGGCCAGATCATGGCCGGCGCGCAAGCGGTGCAGATTTTCGACACGTGGGGCGGCAACCTGTCGGCGGCGGCGTACCAGGAATTCTCCCTGGCCTACATGCGCAAGATCGTCAGCGGCCTGATCCGCGAACACGAAGGCCGCAAGGTTCCGGTCATCCTGTTCACCAAGAACGGCGGCCTGTGGCTGGAAAGCATCGCTGATGCCGGTGCTGATGCGCTGGGCCTGGACTGGACGTGCGATATCGGCAATGCCCGGGCTCGCGTTGGCGACAAAGTTGCCTTGCAAGGCAACATGGACCCGACCGTGCTCTACGCCAAACCGGAAGCCATTCGTACCGAAGTCGGACGGATCCTCGCCAGCTACGGCAAGGGCAGCGGCCACGTGTTCAACCTGGGTCATGGCATTACGCCGGAAGTCGATCCGGAACATGCGGGTGCGTTCCTGCGCGCGGTGCATGAGCTGTCGGCGCAGTATCACGAGTAGTCCTCGCAGGTTCCATCAAGCCTGTCCGGCCAACGCCGGGCAGGCTTTTTTTTGTCTGAAATACCGTGTGCCAGCCTAATCCGTTTCATCCTGTAAGAATGTTTTCTCTCTTTGTCAGACAACTGAAGAGAGAGAGTAATCCCCATGTAAGCGGAGACTTGTCCTACATAGAATTCGTGCTCATCTCAGTAAGGTTTCAGACCTTCGTCCGGTGCAACCCACCGAACGAGATTACGAACAGCGGCGTCCTTGTGGCGCCTTAATTTTCGATAAGTAGTCTGGAACACACTCATGAAAAAGACCTTCTACAAGGGAGGTGCGCTAAGCGCATGCTCCTCTTCAATGATCCTGTTATCGGCAATGCTGGCGTCTCAAACTGTTTCGGCCCATGGCTATATGGAAGTGCCGCCTTCGCGCGCACTGCTGTGCCAGAAAGGGGTGAACACCAACTGTGGTTCCGCGCAATACGAGCCTCAAAGTGTTGGCGAAACATTCAAAGGTTTTCCGGCTGGTACAGGCGGTGCGCCTTTGCAAGGGCCGATCGATGGCAAGATTCCAAGTGGCGGTCATCCATCGTTCTCCGCTATGGATGCTCAGTCCGCTACCCGTTGGCAATTAACGGAAATCAAAGACCGCAACATCGATTTCCAATGGCGCTACACCCAGGCTCACCCGGCCACCAAGCATGAGTACTTCATCACTCGCAACGGCTGGAACGTTAACGAATCCCTCAAGCGCGCCTCGTTCGAAAGCACCCCGTTCTGCGTCGTCGAGGGGAATCATCAGCTGCCGGTGTCCGGCGCCAAACACAACTGCAACATTCCTGGCGACAAATCCAGTCAGCACGTGATTCTCGGGATCTGGACCGTCGGTGATACCGACGCGGCGTTTTACAACGCTGTCGATGTGAACATCCTCGGCGAACCGTCGTTGCCCGGTGGCTGGTCTTCCGTTGGCGGCATCACGCCATCGGCCCAATTGCAGATCGGCGACAAGGTCAAGGCCCGTGCATTCTCTGCCAACGGTGTCAGCCCGAATTACGACGTCGAGATCTCCATCGACACTGCCGAGGAAGGCTCGCCGAACAACTGGGCGTTCAAACTCGCAGAAAAAATCAACAGCACCCAATCGCTTATCCGTGCCGGTATTCGTGATGAGAGCGGCAACATCGAACCGGTCCGGGGTAACAACACCCTCTACGCCCAGAAAGAAAGCGGCGTAACCCGATTCGAAGTTCAGCTGGACATGAAGGAAGACACCGCCGCGCGCATGTCGGTGGCCTCCCAGCAAGCCGAATACGTTCTGGACAAAGGCCTGGCCAACGTCCAGTTCAGCATGATCTCGAACCGTGCGATGAACGTCGAAGCGACCTTGTTCGACGAGAACAACAAGCCGGTCGGTTCCGTCGCGAAGCAGGTAGACAGCGGTCCGACCTGGCTGACCATGGATGTTCGCAGCAATCCCGGCAAACACACCCTGACGCTGGTCGGCACCACGCTGGATGGCCGCACCACTCGCCAGGACACCCAGCCCACCCACATGACCGGTGAAGGCGCGGGCATCGAGCACGACTTCGTGTTCCCCGAAGGCATCAGCGAGTACACCGCCGGCACCAAAGTGCTGCAACCGAAGACCAATGAAATCTTCGAATGCAAGCCATTCCCCGCGTCCGGTTACTGCAAGCAATACACCCCGACGGCCAACGGCTTTGAGCCCGGTGTAGGGGGGCACTGGCACATGGCGTGGGACAAAATCTAAGTCTCTCGTAACACTTCAGGCGATCCGGAACAGGATTGCCTGAAGGCTTATCTTCCTGTTGAAAAATCGAGTTGAAAATGACGGTTTCGGGTTACGCCACCCAACGCGTATGGCTGCACTGGATGTCGGCGGCGGTGATCATCTGGACGCTGGCGTCCGGGTTCTATGTGGCCTTTGTGGACGTGCCAGCCCGCGTCGGTGAGCGGGTTGCCTTTATCAATGTGTCGCTGACGACGGTGTTCATCCCGTTTTTTGTCTGGCGGCTGTTTATTTTTGTCGTTCACGCCCGGCAGACGAGCGTGAACACCTTGTCGTCCATGGAAAAACTCGCGCTGTTTGCCCACACGCTGATCTACCTGACGGTGACTGTCGTGCTGGTGACCGGTGTGTTGATGATGGACCGCCCGATTGATGTATTCGGGTGGGTCGATATTGCGCAGCCGCTGAGTGATCCAGCGCTTATCGCGCTGTTTGTCACCATGCACGTTTGGTCATGCCTGGTGCTTTCACTGCTGATCGCGATGCATGTCGGTGCGGTGATTTTCCATGAACTGTGCGGTCACCGCGTACTGCGGCGAATGTCCTTGTGCAGCAATGTTCGCAGTGACCGCACCGAGTGAACGGGCGGCTCTGTACCCTCGGCCTGCTGCTGGTGACAGTCGCGTACGGAGCCTTTCTGGTGTGGCAAGAGTGGGGGTTTCGTCAAAGCCGTGTCGCACCAATGCCCACCGTTGCAACGATAGCGACGCCACCGTCCCCTGCACCTCTGGATACCACTGCGGTGGCGACGGTGCTCGGTCTGACGGCGGGAGCCACGTTGTTGGCCAGCGCCGAGCCGCTGACCCTGCAGGCCAGTTTTGTCCTGGCCACAGGGTTGTCCAGAGCGCTGCTGGCAGACGCTCAAAGCTCGCGGATTTATCAGGTGGGCGATCCGTTGCCGGGCGGCAGCGTCCTGCGCCGCGTCGAGGCGAATCGGGCGGTGTTGTGGAACAAGGGGCGAGAAGAAGTGCTGACGCTGCAGACGTCTGCCACGCAGCTCTTGCGTCGATTAGACGCGCAAACCGAGGCTCCGGCCCCCGCGACTCCTGCGCATTTTCTACGCCCGCTCTCCGGGCCGTCAGAGTGATCAACCCATGAACTTTTCCATCAGCGCGAAGGCGTTGCGCATCCTGCTTTTTCTCGCCGCGTTGGCGCTGTCACTCTTTCACGGTGCGGTACGGGCCGAGGAAGAAAAATGGCAACTGGCGATGAACAATGCCGAGCTGCGCGACATCGTCGAGGAAATCTCCACCATTCTCGGGACCACGGTGGTGCTTGATCCCAGAGTCTCCGGGCGCATCACCGTCATGTCCCGTCAGGCCCTCGACCGCGAAGGTGTTCGCCGATTGTTTTATTCGGTGCTGGATGCTCACAACTTCACGGTCATCGACGAGGGTGACCGGATCCTGATTACGCCGGTCACCGAAGCGAAAACCCGCGCCGGCCAAGGCATTGCAAAAAACGCCACGGCTTCGCAATTCATCACCCAGGTCGTCGAACTGAACACCAGCAGCGCTTCCGACATTGCCGGCCTGGTTCGGCCGCTGGTGTCGGCCAACGGCTATGTCGGTCCTTCGGTGTCAGCCAATGCGCTGGTGGTCACCGATACTGCGGCCAATGTGAACCGTATCGCGCAGGTGGTCCGGCAACTGGATTCCGGGCAGAACAACCAGCATGCCGTGGTGCAAATGCAGCACGCACAGGCTGCTGATGTAGCGACTGTCATGGAGTCCTCGCTGGGCAAACGCAGCGCTGATACGGCGATCCAGGTGCTGGCCGACGCCAGAACCAATCGGCTGATTCTCATTGGTCCACCGTCGGTTCGCCAGCGCCTGATCGACCTCGCACGCCGTCTCGATACCCCCGCGACCGCCACCCTCGACAATGCGCGGGTGATTCGCCTGCGTCACAGCGATGCCAGGCAATTGGCCGAAGTCCTCGAAACGATGGGGCAGGGCCGAAAGCCGGCAACGGCCGTCGGTGGCGCCCGGGATAACTCAGCCGGCACGACGTTCATGATCAAGGCCGACGAAAGCCAGAATGCGCTGGTGCTGATCGCCGAACCGGCGCAAATCCGCACCATCGAGGACATCGTGCGTCAGTTGGACCAGCCTCGGGCGCAGGTGCTGATCCATGCCGCCATCGTCGAGATTTCCGGGGACATCGCCGAGGCCGTGGGTGTTCAGTGGAGCGTCAGCGGCAGCGATGCAAAAGGCTTCATCAACTTCCCCGGCACCGACATTCCAATCATCGGCGGGCTGAACTTTGACGAGAAAAAAACCGCTCCGGATGGGGCCATCCTGCAACTGGGCAATGACCGCTTCGGCGCGTTGGTTTCGGCGCTGGCCAGCAACACCCGCAGCAACCTGCTGTCCACGCCGAGCCTGCTGACCCTGGACAATCAGGAGGCAGAAATCATCGTCGGCCAAAACGTCCCGTTCAAGACCGGCTCCTACGCCACCAACAGCAACGGCGCGGACAATCCGTTCACCACGGTCGAGCGCAAGGACGTGGGCATCAGCCTGAAGATCAAGCCGTACATCAACGAAGGCTCGACGTTGCGCCTGGAGGTCGCGCAGGAAGTGTCGGACATCGCGCCTTCGGTTTCGGGCATCGATTCTTCGGACCTGATCACCAACAAACGTGCGCTCAAGAGCACGATCCTGGCGGACGATGGCGAAATCATCGTCATCGGCGGGCTGATCAGGGACAGCGTCCGCACCCAACAGAGCGGCGTACCATTGCTGCGCGACATTCCCTACCTCGGTGCGCTGTTTCGCTGGACCCGCGACACCCAGACCAAAAGCAACCTGATGGTGTTTTTGCGGCCAACCATCGTGCGCAGCAAGGAAGACCTGTCAGACGTCAGCCAGCAGCGTTACAACGCGCTGCGTGAATTGAGCAAGCCCGGCGCGCGAGGGAACAACTCCTTGCTGCTGCCGGCCGAGGCGCGTCAGTTGTTCGACCCCGCGCCCGGCGCCCCCGTGTTCGATTTGCGTAAGCAAGCGGCGGAATCGCCATGAGCGAATCGCGTGAATCCCTCCAGCCATTGCCCTTCGGTTTCGCCCGGCGTTTCGGCGTACTGCTGGAGCACGACGGGCCGGGCTCAAGCCTTGTACTGCGCGCCAATGCGCCGCTCACGGCCTTGTCGGAAGCCCGTCGGGCAAGCGCTCGGAATCTGCCGATGCGGGTGCTTGAGCCTGATGTGTTCGCCGCACGTCTGGCCGTCGCTTATCGCGAAGGTCAGAGCGCGGCCGAGCAAGTTGCCCAAGGGCTGGACGAAGAGCTGGACCTGCTCAGTCTGGTCGATCAAGTCCCGCAAACCGCCGACTTGCTGGAGCAGCAGGGCGACGCGCCGATCATCCGGTTGATCAACGCACTGCTCAGCGAAGCGGTGCGCGAGCACGCGTCGGACGTGCACCTGGAAACTTTCGAGCAATACCTGTCGGTACGCATGCGCGTCGACGGGCAATTGCGCGAAATGCTCAGGCCACGACGTGAACTGGCCACCTTGCTGGTGTCGCGGATCAAGGTCATGGCGCGCCTGGACATTGCTGAAAAACGGGTCCCGCAGGATGGTCGAATGGCCCTGCGACTGGCCGGGCACGAAGTCGATGTGCGGGTCTCCACGCTGCCTTCGGCCCACGGCGAACGGGTGGTGCTGCGCCTGCTCGACAAGCAGGCCGGGCGCCTGGAATTGCCGCGACTCGGCATGCCTGCCGATACCCTCGCCGCGTTGCACCAGTTGCTCGCAAAACCTCACGGCATTCTCCTGGTGACCGGGCCCACCGGTTCCGGCAAGACCACCAGTCTGTACGCCGCACTGAGCAGCCTGAACGATCAGACACGCAACATTCTCACGGTCGAAGACCCCATCGAATATCACCTGCCGGGTGTGGGGCAGATGCCGGTCAATCCGAAAGTGGACATGACGTTTGCCCGCGGCTTGCGGGCGATCTTGCGACAGGATCCGGACGTGGTGATGGTCGGCGAAATCCGTGATCGCGAGACGGCGGAAATCGCCGTCCAGGCATCGCTGACCGGGCACCTGGTGCTCTCGACGTTGCACACCAACAGTGCCGTCGGTGCAGTGACGCGGCTGGTGGACATGGGCGTCGATGCCTACCTGCTGGCGTCGTCGCTGGTGGGCATTCTGGCCCAGCGTTTACTGCGCACGTTGTGTCCTCATTGCAAGACGGCGTACAGCGCCGATGAGGCTACATGCGAGCGCCTCGGGCTCGATTCGGCAGCGCCGGCGCAGCTGTTCAGGGCAGTGGGATGCGACCAGTGTCAGCACGGTTATCGCGGGCGGATCGGGATCTACGAGCTGATCAGCGTGACGCCCGCCGTCTCGGTTCTGATTCATCAAGGTGCGAGCGAACAGGCGTTGATAGAAGAGACGCGCAAGGTCTCCCGCAGCCTGTTTCAGGACGGTCGCCAGCGGGTGCTGGAGGGCGCGACCAGCCTCGACGAATTACTGCGCGTGACCCAGGAGGACTAGCGAGTGCCGACGTTCGATTACCGCGCTGACGATGCCCTGGGCCGACGCTGCAAAGGCCGACTTGAGGCCGACGGCCCGCGACATGCCCGGCAACTGATGCGTGAACGCGGCTTGTGGCCGCGTGAGTTGAGCGAGGTTAGGGCAGGTGGCGACACGGGGACGCAGCCTCGCAGCGGACGCCTGAGCGCGGCGGATCTGGCGCTGTTGACCTTGCAGTTGTCCACCCTCGTACAGGCGGGGCTACCGCTGGAGGAAGCCCTTGAAGCGGTGACGAAGCAGAGTGCGAAGCGCAAGGTTGCCGGTTTGTTGTCGGCAGTCAGGAGTCGGGTGATGGAAGGTCATGCCCTGTCGACGGCGCTGGCTCAATTTCCCAAGGCGTTCCCCGAATTGTTCCGCGCCACTGTCGCGGCTGGCGAACGTTCCGGTCACTTGGGGCAGGTGCTGGAACAACTGGCCGCTTACACCCAGGCCCGCGAGGCGTCGCGGCAGAAAATCCAGATGGCCCTGGTGTACCCGTTGATCCTGATGTTGGCCAGTGTCGCGATTGTTGGTTTTCTGCTCGGCTACGTGGTGCCGGACGTGGTGAAGATCTTCGTCGACAGTGGCCAGCCGTTGCCCTGGCTGACACAGGCGCTGATTGCCCTCAGCAATGGGCTGCGCAATCACTTTCTGCTGTTGATGGGCGTGCTGGCGACGTTGCTCGGCCTCTGGCGCTGGAGCCTGCGCCAGCCGGCCTGGCGCCTGCGCTGGCATCGTCTCGCGTTGAAACTGCCGGTCATGGGCGAGGTGCTGCGGGCGATGGAAGCCGCGCGGTTCGCCAGCACGCTGGCAATCCTCGGCAAAAGTGCAGTGCCATTGGTGGACGCGCTGGAGATCGCGGCGGCCGTCATCGGCAACCTGACCATCCGCAGCCGCATGGCCGATGTCGCGCGCTCGGTCCGTGAAGGTGGAACGCTGACTCGCGGCCTGGAACTGAGCGGCGACATCCCGCCGATGATGCTGCACATGATCGCCAGCGGCGAACGCGCCGGTGAGCTCGATCGCATGCTGGTGCGGGCCGCCGAGCAACAGGAAAGCAGTCTGGCGGCGCGTATCGCACTGGTCGTGAGCCTTTTTGAACCGGCCATGCTGGTGCTGATGGGCGGCGTGGTGCTGCTGATCGTCATGGCCATCCTCCTACCGATTCTCAGCCTCAACCAATTGGTGAATTGACCCATGAATGCTGCACAGAGAAACAGTCCTCGCGCCCAACGCGGTTTTACCCTGATCGAAATCATGGTGGTGGTCGTCATCATCGGCGTGCTGGGGGCCATCGTGGTGCCGCAGTTCATGAGCCGTCCCGACCAGGCCAAAGTCACCGCCAGCAAAATTGATCTCCAGGCCATCGCCACGGCCCTCGAAATGTATCGCCTCGACAACTTCAACTACCCCTCGACGCAGCAAGGGCTGGAAGCCTTGAGCAAACAACCTTCCGGCCTGCCGGCGGCGAGGAACTGGAACCCTCAGGGTTATCTGAAAAGCCTGCCGGTCGATCCGTGGAACACGCCCTATCAGTACCTCAATCCCGGTGTGCATTCGGTGGACGGCAGCTA
Organism: Pseudomonas sp. FW300-N2A2; assembly: GCF_017351735.1. Lineage (NCBI taxonomy): Bacteria > Pseudomonadati > Pseudomonadota > Gammaproteobacteria > Pseudomonadales > Pseudomonadaceae > Pseudomonas > Pseudomonas sp. FW300-N2A2. Next base: position 150,517 of record NZ_JACNDU010000002.1, read on the forward strand.
TGACTTGTACTCCCTCGGTTCCGATGGCGTGAAGGGTGGCGAAGGGCATGCGGCCGATATCGGCAACTGGGGCGACTGACTCATGCGCCAGCGTTGTCGGGGATTCACCTTGCTCGAACTGATGATCGTGATCGTTTTGATCGGCGTGCTGTTGGGCATGGTGAACTTCGCCATCGGGTCGAATCCGGCGCGTCAGGCCCGGCAGGAAGCGCACGGGATCGTGGGCGTGATTCAACAGTTGCGCGAACGCGCAGTGCTCGATGGCCAGGAGTTCGGCCTGCGGCTGAGTGTCGAGGGTTATCGGGTGATGAAGCTCGATGTTCAGGGCTGGGAACCGTTGGCGGCTTTTTATCGATGGCCCGAAAACGTGCGGCTACGGCTTGAGCAGGACGGTCATCCGGTAACCCTTGGCGCCGACGATGGACCCCCTCAGGTGCTGATGTTCAGCAACGATGAAACCAGCGTCTTTACGCTGTCGTTTGGCAGCGACAAAAAGACGTGGCTCAGCCTGTCCAGCGATGGCCTTGGCCAGGTGGTGATCGATGGCTAGCCGGCCGTTTGCTTCACGCATGCGTGGCTTCACCTTGCTGGAAATCATGGTGGCCCTGGCGATCTTTTCGACGCTGGCGGCCGCCGTGTTGTCGGCGAGCCAATACGTACTCAGGCAAACCGGCACGGTCGAGGAACGGCTCTTCGCCGCGTGGCTGGCAGACAACCATCTGAATGAACTGCGCCTGCAAACCGGATGGCCCCTCGACCAGCAACAACGGATCGTGTCGATGGATCGCCGCGACTGGTTGCTGCGCCAGCGCATCAGCGTTTCGCCTGATCCGCGCCTGCTCAAGGTCGATGTTGACGTCAGCCTTTCCGGGCGTGAGCAAACCGTACACCGCGCCAGTGGCTGGATACCTCATCGTGATGAATAAGCAGAGCGGTTTCACCTTGCTGGAACTGGTCATCGCCATGGCGATCTTCGCGTTGCTGGGCCTGGCCAGTTGGGGGCTGTTCGATGGCGTGGTGCGCGTGCAACGAGGGACGACGGCGCATGAGCGTGAGTTCCGAAGCCTGCAACGGGCGGTGGCGGTGATCGAACGGGATGTGCTGCACGCCACCGATCAACCTGTCGTGCTCCAGCAATCGGTGTTGCAGTTGCAGCGCAGCCATTGGCGCAACCCTTTGGACCAGCCGCGCAGCGAGCGCCAGTTGCTGACCTATCGACTCGATAACGGCACGCTGTGGCGTGAAAGTCAGGGGGAGGGGGTGCCGATCGTGCAGCGGCAAAAACTGCTGGGCGATGTTCGAGACTTGAGTTGGCGGGTGTTTGACGCACAGTCCGGTTGGCGCAGCGATTGGCCATCCGGGCGGGGCGTGAAGCGGCCGATGGCGGTGGAAGTGCAATTCTCTACCGGCCGTTTCGAGGCGATTCGTCGGGTATTGCTGTTGCCCGGCGCGTTGCCATGAGGAGGCATCAACGCGGCATCGCGTTGATCAGCGTGTTGCTGGTCATGAGTCTGGCGCTGTTGATCACCAGCGGCTTGCTGCGCAGTCATCGCCTGTCGCTGCACAGCAGCGGCCAGGCCCTGCAGCACATTCAAATGCGCCAACTCGCCGTTGCGGGGGAAAGCTGGGCGCTTTTGCGCTTGCGGGACATGGCGCAGGGCTCGCAAAAAAACGTCGACCTGACCCAGGACTGGGCGCGGATGACTCCCGACTTCGACGTCGAAGGTGCGCAGATCCGCGTTGATATCGAGGACCTCGCCGGGCGCTTCAATCTCAACGCATTGTTGACTCAGGGGCAGACCGACCAAGTCACCCTCAACCGCTGGGCGCGCTTGCTCGACGTGCTGGATCTCCCACCGCTGCAACTTGCTCAGGTGGGCGCGTTCCGAGAACTGAGCCAACTGCGCCTGCTACCGGGGGTTGACGCTCATGTGCTGCGTCAGCTTGAGCCTTGGGTGGCGATGTTGCCCGGCCACGCAACGCTGAACGTCAACACGGCCCCGGCGTTGGTGCTGAGGACGCTCGATGACGTGGACGCGACCACGGCTGCGGCGCTGGTTCGTCAGGCTTTGACGACGGGATGGGCCAGCGTACAGGCCTTTACGCAAGACCCGCTGCTCTCCGGTGCAGGCCTGAGCAGTCATGGGCTTGGCACCGGCAGCCGCTGGTTCCGCATCACGGTGCAGGTCACTCAGGGGCAGCGCCGATTGCGGCTGGCCACGGAGGTCGAACGCGACGCCGACACCCACCAATTCAACGTTCTGCAACGACGCCTTCTTCCTTTGACTGCCCACGAGATGCCGCGATGAATACCTGGCTTTACCTGACCGCCGAGGGCCTGGGCGAACCGTCGGCAGACTGGCCTTGCTGCGTCTGGTCCTCGACTGGGCAACGCCAGTCCATGCCCTTGAATCAAGCGGTGCAGTTGCTGGACGGGCAGGCGGTGGACCTGCTGTTGCCCATGGAATTGTGCAGCTGGGTGCGCAGCGATCCGTGGCCTTCCAAACGCCAGCCCGGCGCGCAAGCCGTCGCGTTTGCCGTGGAAGATCAATTGAGCGAGGCGTTGGAAAAGCTGCACCTGAGCATCGGCGCTCGCGATCAGGAAGGGCGTTATCCAGTCATGGTGATCGACCGTCAGCGGTTTGCCGCGATGCTCGCTTTACTGGCCGAAGAGGCCGTCGAGGTGCGTTCGGTGTTCGTCGATGCCGATGTTTTGCCCCTGGATCAGGCACTCGGTGTTTGGTGGTTCGGTCGATGGCTGGTCGGCGGAGGGCTGCCGGCCCGCCTGGCGTTGACGGACGACGGGTTGACGTTGCTTGGGCCGGCCTTGCCTGCGGGGATTCAATGGGTCGACGAGCGTCAGGGCGCCAGCGATGTCGATCAATACCTGGCCCAGCGTCCAGCGCAGGCCATCAATCTGCTGCAAGGCGAATTCGCCCTGCGCAACAAACGTCTGCCCTGGCGCCTCGGCGGTTTGACGATGCTGACGTTGCTGTTGCTGACCTGGGGCGCCAGCGCTTCGCGAATCCATTTTCTGGAGAGTGAAACACGCAGGCTCTACAGCCAGAACGAGCAACGGTTCAAGACGCTTTACCCCGAGCAGAGCCGCATCGTCGATCTGGCAACGCAGCTCAACGCACTACAACAGCAGACCGCCGAGCCGCAGCGCACACGCGTCGCCGAGCTGGTGACGCTGGTCGAGCAGGTGATTGGCGCAAGCAATGTCGAGGTCCGGCGCATCGAGTTTCGTGCCGGCGATGGCTGGAAAATCCAGCTGAGCGCCAACAGCTTTGCCGAGCTGGAACAACTGCGCGAGCGCGGGCGACAACAAGGCGTGCCACTGCGGCTCGACAGTGCGAGCAAAGAGCGCGACCGCGTGCAGGCGACCCTGACAGTGGAGGACCGGACATGAAAGCGGCCTGGCAACGGCTGTCCCTTCGCGAGCAACGACTGTTGCTGGCCATGGGCGCATTTTTATTGGCTGTCGTGGCGTTCAGCCTGATCTGGCAACCGACACGCCAACGCCTGGAAACCATGGAGCGCCAGCACCAACAGCAACTGGCCGTGTCTGCGCAACTGCAACGGGCACAACCGCGAAGCCCCCCGCCCGTCGTCACCCATCAGTCGTTGTCGCTGCGTGTCAGCGAAAGCGCCACAGAAGCGAGGCTTGAGATCCATCAGATGGACACCGACAACGACGTGTTGCGCCTGACCCTCAGCGGCGACGCGCAGGCGTTGCTGCAATGGCTGGACCGCACCGAACGTGACGGCGTCGCCATGCAATCGCTGACCCTGGAAAAGCGCGATGCGGTGCTTGAGGCGCGGGTGGTGCTCAGGTAGTCGAACCGTTCCCCGGCAGCAGCGGCAGGCGGGCCAGTTTCAACGCAACCAGCAACGCCACCACCAGCAGCGCACCGATGAACACGCCAATCCCGTTCCACCCGCCGAGGTGCCAGAACACACCGCCCGCCGTACCGGCAATGCTCGACCCGGCGTAGTAACTGAACAAGTACAACGACGATGCCTGACCCTTGGCTTTCGTGGCGCGGCGGCCGATCCAGCTGCTGGCCACCGAGTGCGCGCCGAAGAAACCGAAGGTGAAAATCAACATGCCAATGATCACCACGGGCAGCGGCGTGAGCATGGTCAGGGCGAGACCGGCGAGCATCAGCACGATGGTCGACCAGAGCATTTTGCGGCGTCCGAGTTTGTCGGCCAGCGAACCGATTTTCGCCGAACTGTAGATGCCCGACAGGTACACCACCGACAGCAGCCCGACAAAGGCCTGGTCCATGTGGTACGGCTCGGCCAGCAGGCGATAGCCGATGTAGTTGAAGAGCGTGACGAACGCGCCCATCAGCACGAACGCTTCAAGGAACAACAGCGGCAAACCGGCGTCGCGAAAGTGCATGGTGAAACCGTCGAGCAGGCTGCGCGGGTGCAGCGAGCGGGCGCGGAAGTTGCGCGATTCGGGGAGGATTTTCCAGAACACCGCCGCCGCGATCAGTGCCAGGCCGCCGATCACCAGCATCGCCGTGTGCCAGCTGACGAAGTCGATCAACACCCCGGTAATCAAGCGCCCGCACATCCCGCCAATCGCGTTGCCACCGATGTACAGGCCCATCGCCAGACCGATGTGTTGCGGGTGGATCTCTTCGCTCAGGTAGGTCATGGCGACCGCCGCCAGGCCACTCAACGACAACCCGATCAACGCGCGCATCACCAGCACGCCGTGCCAGCTCGGCATCATGGAACTGGCGATGGTGCACAGCGCCGCGGCAAACAGCGCCGCCACCATCACCGGTTTGCGCCCGACCCGGTCGGAGATCGGCCCGGTGATCAGCAGGCCGATGGCGAGCATGGCCGTGGCCACCGACAGAATCAGGCTGCTCTGCGCCGCGTTAATCGAATATTCGTGGGACAGCAGCGGCATCATCGGTTGCACGCAATACAGCAGCGCGAAGGTCGCAAAGCCGCCGGAGAACAGCGCCAGTACCGTGCGCATGAACATCGGCGTGCCCTTTTCGATGTAGATCTCCTTCAGTTCAGAGACGGCATCGTCCAGCGCGGCGGGCGGAACTTCATGGGCGAGTGGGGCGACAGCAGTTTTCACTTCAGACCTCGGGGGAGCGCAGCCGGTCAGGCAATGAAAAAAGCATATAGCTGCCTAATGATTCAATCCAATATATTGTTCGACCTGTTTGAGAGGTTTTACGACCTAATGGAGTTTTCATGGAATTGCGTCACCTGCGCTACTTCATTGCCGTCGCCGAAGAACTGCACTTCGGCCGCGCCGCCCAGGTGCTGGGCATCTCGCAACCGCCGCTGAGCCAGCAGATTCAGGCGCTGGAACAGGAAGTCGGTGCGCGATTGTTCGAGCGAACCAATCGTCGGGTCGAGCTCAGTGAGGCCGGGCGATTGTTTCTGGAAGAAGCCCGGTTGGTGCTGGCGCAGGTCGACAAGGCGGCGGATGTGGCGCGGCGGGCGCAGTTGGGTGAGCTGGGGGAGTTGAAGATCGGATTCACTTCATCGGCGCCATTCAACTCGACCATTCCCCAGGCGATTTTTTCATTCCGCCAGCGGTTCCCGGCGGTGCACCTGAACCTGCGGGAAATGAGCAGCACCCAGGTCGCCGAGGCGCTGGTGGACGAGTCGATCGAGGTCGGGATCATGCGGCCGTTGGGTTTGCCGGATTCGCTCAGCGTGGTGGAGTTGATGCGCGAGCCGCTGGTGGCCGTGCTCAGCTCCAAGCATCCGCTGGTGCAGGACAGTGAAGAGGGAATATTCCTGTCAGCTCTGGCCCTGGAACCGTTCGTATTTTTCCCACGCAGTTACGGCAGTGGTCTGTATGCACAATTGCTCAGCCTGGCGCGGGACGCCGGTTTCAGCCCGCACTTCGCGCAAGAGGCGGGTGAGGCGATGACCATTATCGGGTTGGTGGCTGCGGGGCTCGGCGTGTCGGTGCTGCCGGCGTCTTATCAGCGGATGCGGATTGATGGCGTTGTGTACCGACCCCTGCTCGACCCTGCAGCGGTTTCGGCGGTGTGGCTGGTACAGCGCAAGGATCAGAAATCCCCAATGGCCAAGGCGTTTGTGGACCTGCTGACACTCAAGGTCGAACCCCTCAAGTCATGAACGACACAAACCTGTAGGAGCCGGCTTGCTGGCGATCGCGGATTGTCAGTTGGCATTGATGTCGACTGATCCACCGCTATCGCCAGCAAGCCGGCTCCTACAGATTTTGCATTTTTTCAGTAGCAGTTGTGGGACGTTTCCTAAGACATCTCTAACGAGCTGAATGACCCCACAACATCGTCACACCCGCAAACCTGTAGGAGCCGGCTTGCCGGCGATGGCGGAATATCAGGCGACATCGATGTTGAATAACAATCCGCTATCGCCAGCAAGCCGGCTCCTACAGGTTTTGTATTCTTTCAGTAGTAGTTGTGGAACGTTTCCTAAGACGTCTCTAACGAGCTGAATGACCCCACAACGTCGTCACACCCGTAAACTTGTAGGAGCCGGCTTGCTGGCGATCACGGATTGTCAGTTGGCATTGATGTCGACTGATCCACCGCGATCGCCGGCAAGCCGGCTCCTACAAGGGATTGCGTTACGACCAGCGCTTGAAGATCAACGAGGTGTTGACGCCGCCAAACGCAAAATTGTTGTTCATCACATACTGATTACTCATCTGCCGAAACTCGCCGCGCAGGTAATCGAGCTTGCCGCAGTGCGGATCGACCTCATCGAGGTTGAAGGTGTGTGCGTACAAATCGCGGTTCATCATTTCGATGCTGAACCAGGATTCCAGTGCACCGCAGGCGCCGAGGGTGTGGCCGAGGAAGCTCTTCTGTGAACTGATCGGCATGTGTTCGCCGAACAGGCTGCTGGTCGCCAGTGTTTCAGCGATGTCGCCCTGTTCGGTCGCGGTGCCGTGACCGTTGACGTAGCCGATGTCCGATGGCTGCAAACCGGCGTCTTCCAGGGCCAGCTCCATCGCGCGGCGCATGGTGGCCTGCTCTGGACGGGTGGTGTGCTGGCCGTCGGCGTTGCTGCCGAAGCCGACGAGTTCGGCGTGAATGTGTGCGCCGCGTGCCAGCGCGTGTTCGAGCTCTTCCAGCACCAGCATGCCGCCGCCTTCACCGATCACCAGGCCATCGCGGCCGCTGTCGTAAGGGCGTGGTGACGTCTGTGGTGCGTCGTTTTTCAGGCTGGTGGCGTAGAGCGCGTCGAAGACCATGGCTTCGGTGGGGCACAGCTCTTCGGCGCCGCCGGCGAGCATCAAGGGCAAGCGGCCGAACTTGATCGATTCGTAGGCATAACCGATGCCCTGACTGCCACTGGTGCAAGCGCTGGAGGTCGGGATCAATCGGCCGGTGAGGCCGAAGAAGATGCTGATGTTGGCCGCCGTGGTGTGCGGCATCATGCGCACGTAGGAGTTGGCGTTCAGGCCTTCGGCCACCGAGTTGAGCAGCATGTTGCCGAATGCCTTGATTTCGTCGGTGCTGCCGGTGGATGAGCCGCAGGCGACGCCCATACGCCCGTCCTTGATCGAAGGGTCACCGAGCAAACCGGCATCGGCCAACGCCTGTTCCGCCGCGCCGACGGCCAGGCGCGAGACGCGGCCCATGCTGCGCAGTTGTTTGCGGGTCCAGTGGCTCGGCACTTTGAAATCATCAATGGGACCTGCCAGGCGCGTGTTGAGCTCGGTGAAACGGTCCCACTCGTCCATGCGGCGGATGCCGCTACGGTTGGCTGCGAAGTTGCCGGCGATGGTTTCCCAGTCGCTGCCCAGTGAGGTGATGCCGGCCATGCCGGTGACGACGACGCGCTTCATCAGCACAGGCCTCCGTTGACGGCCAGAACCTGCCGGGTGATGTACGACGCTTCCGCCGACATCAGGAAATTCACCGCGCCGGCCACCTCTTCCGGGGTGCCCATGCGCTGTGCGGGAATCATTTTCATCAGTTCTTCCACTGGCACGTTTTCGTCGAGCATGGCGGTGTCGATCAGGCCGGGTGCGACGCAATTGACGGTGATTTTGCGCTTGCCCAGTTCAATCGCCAACGCTTTTGCCGCGCCGATCAAACCGGCCTTGGAGGCACTGTAATTGACCTGCCCGCGATTGCCGATCAAACCGGAAACCGAGGTGATGCAAACGATTCGCCCGGCGGCGCGACGACGGATCATCGGCATCATCACCGGGTGCAGCACGTTGTAGAAACCGTCGAGGTTGGTGCGCATCACCACATCCCAATCATCCTCGCTCAGCGCCGGAAAAGCACCGTCACGCGTCAGGCCGGCGTTGAGCACCACGCCGTAATAGGCAGCATGGCTTTCCACGTCGGCTTCGAGAATGGCTTTGCAACTGGCGCGGTCAGACACGTCGAATTGCAGGATGCGTGCGTTGCGGCCCAAGGCTTCGATTTCGGCCTTCACCCCTTCGGCGTCAACCAGGCCGCTGCGGCAATGCAGCACGATGTCATGCCCGGCCTGAGCCAGACGCAACGCGATAGCGCGGCCGATGCCACGGCTGGAACCGGTGACCAGTACGGATTCAGTCATGCCTGCGTTCCTTGTGAAAAGCCTTGTGAAAAGCCTTGTGAAGAGCTTTGTGGGGTTTCATGAAGATATTGAGCGGCTTGCGGTGGACGAAACACGTTCAGACGGGCGGTAGCGTGAATGCCGGGGGCGTTGATGTGGCATTCGAACACGCCCATGCCGTTGTCGTCTTCCAGCGAACGCAGCCCATGGATAGTCAGCTCGGTGCCGGCGGGAAAGTGGTCGACATTGCATTCGAATTTGCGGGTGCCGAGCAGGAAGCCCAGCTCCACCGCATCGCCTCGCTGGCGCGCATGGCAGCCGGCGAAGGCGGCGACGCTCTGGGCCATCAGTTCGATGCCGACCCACGCCGGCAGGCTGCCGTCGGGACGGTTGAACAGGCCATCGGGCTTGACGGTGAGGCGGGTGTGGATCTGCTCGTCATCGAACGCGAGGATCTGATCGATGAGGATCATGTCGCCAGCGTGCGGCAGCAGTTCGGCGAGCGGCCAGTCAATCATGGGGCGTCTCCGATAATCAGGCTGACGTTATTGCCACCGAAGGCAAAGGAGTTGCTCATCAGGTAGCGAGGTGCAATGGACGCCAGGCGATCGGCCGGGGTCACCCAATTCAGGGCTGGCAGTTGCGGGTCAGGCTGGCCGTCCCAGACATGTGGCGGCAACGTATGTGTTTGATTGTCAGCGCTCAGGCTCAGCCAGCAGAACGCCGCTTCCAGCGCGCCGGCCGCGCCGAGGGTATGACCGGTCATCGGTTTGGTCGAAGAACACGGCACGCCGGCCGGGAACAAGGCCGACACCGCGAGGCTTTCCATGGCGTCATTGTGTTGGGTGGCGGTGCCGTGCAGGTTCAGGTAGCCGATCTGTTCGGGTTGCAGGTTCGCGCGGCCCAGGGCTTTGCGCATCGCTTGCAGGGCGCCACGGCCGGTCGGTTCCGGCGCGGAAATGTGGTGCGCATCTGAGCTGGCGCCACTGCCGAGCAGTGCAATCGATTGTTTATCGCCAGCCACTTTGGTCATCAGGAACAGCACCGCCGCTTCGCCGATGTTGATGCCGTTACGGTTGACCGAAAACGGATTGCAACGTTGTTCGGACACCGCCTCCAGCGCCGAAAATCCGTTGAGGGTCAGCTTGCACAAACTGTCGACGCCGCCGCACAACACTGCGTCGCACAGGCCCAGATCCAACAGACGTTGGGCACTCATCAGCGCCCGGGCGCTGGAGGTGCAGGCGGTGGAAATCACATAGGCCGGGCCGCTGAGTTGCAGCCAGTCGGCAAGGAAATTCGCCGGCGCGCCGAGTTCCTGTTGCTGATAGTCGTAATAGTCCGGGAACTGATGTTCGCGGATGTAATGGGCCAGGCCGCGACTGGCTTCATCGATGCCGGACGTGCTGGTGCCGAGGATCACGCCGATGCGGTCGCGTCCGTAGGTCTGAATCGCCTGATCAATGTCGTCGCGGATTTGCAGCGCCGCTTCCAGCAACAACTGATTGTTGCGGGTGCTTTGCTTTACCAGTTCCGCCGGGATCGGCGCCAGATCACCGCGCACTGCGGCCACCGGCAACGAACGTTCCGGTACCCAGCCAGACTCGCTGCGCATGCCGGAGCAATCGCCGACAAACAGGTTGCGCGCGACTTCGTGCTTGTCGCGGCCCAGGGCGCAGATCACCCCGAGGGCGTTGAGGTAGGCGGTCATGGTGTCTCACCGGACAGGGGCGTGACTTGGTACGTCGGACCTTTGGGCAGGTTCAATTCAAAGCTCATCGGTTGTGAATAACGGACTTCCCAGTACTCGGGCAGGGAGCGTTGTGCGCCATGCTGCCAGGCCGTTGGGTAGTTGCCGCGCAATTCATCCTTGGGCGTCAGCGCAAACACCAACGCCGCGAACAGCTCACGGGCTTCCGGGTTGGGCGGCAACAGGCCGTCTGCTTGCCATTGACCGTCGATCAGTTTTTGACGCGCCTGTGGAATGCCCAGCAGGTCCATCATCGACCAGCGAATGCCCGGGCCTTCACGCGCAATCACCAGTACCCAGTCCTGACGCTGGCCGTCCGCCAGACGCTGGATGTGCAATTGCTGCGGCAACGGCAGGCTCGGGGTTTGCTCGGGCAGCGGTGCCTTGCTGGCGCAGGCGCTGATCAGCAGGACCGCGCCAATGAGCAAAAATCTCAACACCGCCGCATACCCTGTGGGAGTGAGCCTGCTCGCGATGGCGGCCATACAGTCGACATTTATGCTGACTGACACACCGCTATCGCGAGCAGGCTCGCTCCCACAGGGTGCGCCGTTTAAGCCAATGACAGTGAACATCACACAGCACCTTCAAGCGGTTTGCGCGCCACCACATTGACCAGGGTTTCTTCCCGTTGGCCGAAGGGTTTTGGCTGGCGCAGACCCCAGCGTTCAAGCAGGCCGAAATCCTTGGCGCGACTCCACCACAAGTAAGGATAAGACACGTTGTGCGGGCCGAATTCGAAACCCTGGCGACGAATCATTTCAAGGTACCCGGCGGCGCTCTTCTGCACATGCATCGGATGGCGGAACAACCAGCGGATCACCCAAGTATCAATGTAAGCCTCGGTGGATTCGGCGAACAGCAGATAACCGCCCGGCTTGAGCACACGGTAGAACTCGGCGAGCGCTTTGTCCTGTTCCACCAGATGATGGAAGGTCTGGTGACAGAACAACAGGTCGACGCTGGCATCCGGCACGGCCAGCGTGGCGCAGTCGCTGCCGATCAACTCCACGTCCATGCCCTGACGGGTGGCTTCTGCACCGCTCAGGTCGAGGCTGTGCGGGTCGGCGTCTACACCGATCAGGCGCTGTGGCGCAAAGGTCTGGCGCAGGTACTGGAACGACTTGCCCTGGCCGCAACCGGCATCCAGCAACACCGGATGGGTGGGCAACGGTTCGCTGAACAGGCTGCGCAGGTCATTGATCGCCACACGCAGCACATGGTGCTGCCAGGTGTGGCTACGCAGGAACCAGAACCCGAAGCGCGTCTCCTCGACGTAGTTGTCGCTCAAGTAGCTCATGTGGCATCCCTTGCACAGAGTTCCGACAGCATCCGCAGCCGGCGTTTCGGTTCGGCGACGAACGGATTGCGTTCATCCCAGGCGTAACCGGCGAGGATCGAACTGATCATGCGGCGGATGTCCGGCGAGCTGTCCGGATGGAAAATCACGTCCTGGAACGTCCCGGCATACCAGCCTTCAACGTAGCAGCGGAAGGTGTCGACGCCGCGCTTGAGCGGTGTGGCGAACTCGGTTTGCCAGTCGACACGTTCACCTTGCAGTTGGCGATGCAGAACACCGGCGGCCATGCTCGCCGAACGCATGGCGATGGTCACGCCGGAGGAGAACACCGGGTCAAGAAACTCCGCCGCGTTGCCCAGCAGCGCAAAGCCTGGTCCGTGCAAGGTTTTGACGTTGGCGGAGTAGCCGCCGATGGTGCGCGCCGGCGTATCCCACACCGCGTTGTTCAACACGCCGGAGAGGCTTGGCGTCTCGGCAATGAAACCGCGCAGGCAATCGTCCAGGTTCTCGGCACGACCGGCAAAATGCTCCGCCGCCGCGACCACGCCCACCGAGCAGCGGCCGTTGCTGAACGGGATGGTCCAGAACCAGACATCGCGTTTGGTTGGATGCGTGGTGACGAGGATTTTCGTGCGGTCGAAACCCGGGTGGTCGATGTGGTCTTCGACGTGGGTGAATACCGCCTGGCGCACCGGGAAATTCGAGGGTGCCTCAAGGTCGAGCAGGCGCGGCAGGACGCGGCCGTAGCCGCTGGCATCGAGCATGAAATCAGCCTCGACGCGGTACTCGCTGCCATCCTCGCGCTGCACGCCGAGCAGCGGTTTTTCCCGCTCGATATCGACGCTGACGATCGCTTCGCCATAGCGGATTTCCGCGCCTTGCAGCGCGGCTTGATCGGCCAGCAGTTTGTCGAAATCGGCGCGCTGGACTTGAAACGTGGTCGGCTTGCCGTTGCTGAAGGTGTCGCCGAAATCGAAGGCGCTGTACTGCTCGCCCCAGGCGAACGCCGCACCGGTTTTCAGCTGGAAACCTGCAGCGTTAACCGCCTCGAGCATGCCGGCTTCTTCGACGAAATCCAGGCAGTGCGACAGCAGGCTTTCGCCGATGGAGAACCGTGGGAAATGCTGGCGTTCGATCACTAACACATCGTGGCCCTTGCGCTTGAGCAGCGCGGCGGCGATGGCGCCCGATGGACCGGCGCCGATGATCACTACCTGACGACGTTCCATTTCAACGATTGGCATGGGGGCTCCTTGCCGGGACGGCAGCTTTCAAAGGGATTCGGTGCATGCCGGCCAATGCCGGCAGCAATGTCGCGATAAGACCCATCAGCATCAGCGCAAAGTACAGCGGCGGGCTGATGAGCTGTTGTTGCAGCAGCAGGTTGAGAAAGACGATCTCGCTCAAGCCGCGAATATTGAGCAGCACACTTTCGCGCCAGCGACTGGCGCTCGCAAACGAAGCGCCGGCCCAGCCAAGTCCCAGCCAGTTGCCCAGCAGTTTGCTGGCAATCGGGAACAGCAGCAGCGCAGCCAGTTGCGCCCAGCTCAGGCTGTCCATGGCGCTGTGGACGTTGATCTGCACGATGCCGAACGTCAGGATCAACGGGATCGCGATCCAGGTCTGCAGGCGATTCATCCACGCCGCCGGCATTGGCAGCACCAGCGGCACCTTCAGCGCGGCCATGCACAACAAGTAACCGATGCCGACAATCAGCGCATTGAGCTTGTAGTGCTCGGCCACCACCAGCAACGCGAAGAAACACCCGCTGTAGAGTCGTGGCTGGCGCAAGCCGAGTACCCGCAGCAGCAAGGGCACACATGCGCAGACCAAGGGCAGCAGCAAACTGCTCAGGTGCAGGCTGCCTTGGGCGATGGCGAACACGGTCCAGCACGTGAGGTCGATGAGGATCGCGGTTTGCACCAGGCGCCGGGTCGCGGCGACCGGGTAATCGATATGCCGAAGGTACAGGTACAACACCGGAATCGCGGTAATGGCGAACAGCAGGCCGACCGCCAAAGAGCTGATCCACGGTTGTGGCGGCAGCAGCCAGATCGCTGTCGCGAGCCCGCCGGCGAACGGAATGCAGAAACTCGGCAGGGCGATTTTCAGGCTCTGGCGGTCCAGGCGCAGGTCGATCACGTCGCTGAGGATGTAGCCCAGCAACAGCGCGAAACTCAGGCTGTAGAGGTTTTTCAGCCAGATCGGAGCGACCAGCGTTGCGCCGCTCAAGTGCCATTGAGGTTCGATCCAGAAGTACATCAGCAGCGGCAAACCGACGGTGGCCAGCAACAATTGGCTGACGATCGGGATCAAACCGAAGTGGCGCCCGACACGCGTGGCCACGGCGAACAGCGCCAGGGCCATTGCCCAGAACAACACGACCATCACGCTGCCGACTCCGCGACCGTGGCCGCTTGCACGTGCCGTCCGGCCCACGGCGCGAGGATGAAGCTGAACGCCAGGCCGAGGCTCACCGACAACCCGAAGTTGCTCACCGCTGGCGTGCTGGACACGGCCAGCAATCCGAACGACAGCCACGTGGTCAACGCCGCCAGCAAGGTGCCCAGCAGGCTGACGGCGGCGCCGCCGACCTGTTCGCGCATGAGGATCGCGTAATCGACGCTGATCGCCGTCACCAGCAGCAGGCCGAACAGGCTGAACAACGTCAGCGGCTGTCCGAGCCAGCCGAGACTGGCGAGGCTGCACAGCGCCGCCAGCAACGGCAGGGCGACGATGCGCAAGGCGCCGCCAAGGCCGAACGGCAGGATCAGCACCAGTACAATCAGCACGCAGGAGGCGAGTTTCAGTTCCGCAGCGCTGATCTGGGTTTTGGCGAACACGTTATTCAATTCGCCCAGACGATCCACCAGTTCCACCCCCGGCAGATCCAGCGCTTGCACCCGCAGCAGTGCAGGGTTGTTCAGGCCTTGCAGGCTGACCATCGCCGCCACGCCGTCCTCGGTCGGGCCCAGCCACAGCGTGCGATAGGGTTCGGCCAGCGGACCGGTCAGTGCGCTGTCGATGTCTTCGACCGGCAGGGCCTGCAACTTCGCCAACTCGGTTTTCAGTGCTTCGACCGGCACGCCGACGTCGAGCAGCGGTTGCCAGAACGCCGGCAACTTGTTCAGCGCTTCGCGCACTTGCCGTTGTTCGCTAGGCTGGCTGACCAGTTGATTCAGCGATAGATAGCCTTGAAGTTTGTTCAGATTGACCAGCTGATCCAGCCGCTCGCTCAACGCGGTTTGGCGTTCGAGCAATGCTTGTTGATTGGCCGCTCGCACCAGGAAGAACTGGCTGGTGGGTTGGTAGCCGGTGATGCGCGCAATGGTCTGGGCTTCGTCGGTCAATTGCTGCGGTGCGCCGACCCATTGGCGAATATCGTTTTTGGTATCGAGCTGCAACAGACCGCCCACGCAGAAGGCAATCAGCAGCGCCAGCAGCACGGGCGTACGGGCGATTTTCAACAGCCTTTCGCGCAGTGCCAGCAAATACTCGGCGACGCGCAATGGCCATTGCGCCGGGCGCAAATCCGAACCCTTGAGCAGCGCAGGCAACAGGCACACCGCAGACAGGTAGGCGCCGAGCAGGCCGGCGGCGGAGAACACGGCGATCTGGGTCAGGGCCGGGAACGGGGTCCAGGCCAGCGCGAGGTAACCGATGCAGCTGGTGATCAGGCTCAGCGTCAGCCCCGGCAAGGTCAGGCGCAACGCCGGCCAGCTGTGCCAGGGTTTCAGGCTCCAGCTCTTGGACAAATAGTGCAGCGGGTAATCGACCGCGACGCCGATCAGGCTGGAGCCGAGCACCAGCGTCATCACATGCATATGGCCGAACAGCGCCACGCACGCCACCGCGCCAAACAGCATGCCCACCAGCACCGGGACGAACGCCAGCAATACGCGCAAACGGCGGAAGGCCAGCAACAACAGCAACAGAATGCCGACAGTGGCACCGCCGCCGACCCAGGTTATCTCGCGTGTGGCTTGCCGCTGCCCGTTGGCCGCGTAGAGCAAACCGCTGGCGGCCAGCAGTTGCACGTCAGCCTGGGCCGCTTCTTCACGGCTGTGCTTGAGCAGATCGGCCACTTGCAGCGGCAGGTTCATGTCGAAAGCATTGCCGGTGGTGCGCGCCCGCAGCAACACCCAGCTCTTGCCGTCGGCATCGGCAACCAGTGCGCCGCTGCCGATGTCCAGTTGCACCGAACCGTGTTGCGGCTGGCTGTTCTGGATGCGCCCGGTCAGGCCCAGCCAGTCATCCTGGCTCGGCACCAGGCTGAAACCGGTGAATGGGTCGAACAATGCCTGCACCCGTTGCTGGATGAACGCGTCGGGATGCTCGATCAATTGCTGGCGATCCGCTGCCGAGAGCATCGCCAACCGGCCTTGCAGCAGTTGCGTGCGCAGCGCCGGCAAGTCGGCTTGCAGGGTCCACTGGACCTTTTCGAACAAACCGCTGGCCTGCCATTGCTCGCCCAGTTTCTGCGCCATGGCGACGGCTTGCTGGCGATCGGTGTGACCGACCAGCACCAGCATTTCGCGGTTCAGCGGTTCTTGCATGCGTTGTTCGGCGCGCAGTTCCAGCGCGTCCGGCGCCGTGCCCGGCACCAGTTCCATCAGGTTGGCCGACAGCGGCGCGCCGTCCCGCCATTGCCAACCGGCGAGCGCGAGCACCGCCAGCAGCAGGATCAGAAACAGCCGTGGAAGCGTACGTTCACTCGGCAAAGTCATGTTGCTCCGCGTCGCTCAACGGTTGGGTGCTGGTGCTGTCCTGCATCCGCAGCAAGGTGCTGTCACCCTGGGTTTCCAGCAGCTCGATGGTGTTCACCAATTCGCCGCCGGTGATGTTGATCTGATTGAACACCTGCTTGAGCAGCAGCGAGCGCGGGGTCAGCGTCAGTTTCCAGTTCTGCGCCTCACCGCTCAGCGACAGTTCGAAGTCCCGTTGCAGCCCGCTGCTGTCGCCTTGCAGCACGGCGAGGAACAAGCGGTTCTGCTCGGCGCCGGCACTCTTGCCGGGCAGCATTTGCCAGCCGCTGGCGTCACGTCGCGCAATGCCTTTGCCGGTGATGCGGTAATCCTGTTGCAGCGGCGTTTTCAGCAACCACAGCAGGCCGTGGTTTTTCGCGAGTACGAAGGTGCCTTTGCTGGTCAGCGGCTGGGGCAGGGCGCGCAGGTGTTTTTCCTGGATGAAGTGGCCGTGGATCACATCGGGTTTGGCCAGTTGATCGCTGAGCTGTTGCAGATCGAAGGCATGGGCCAGGCCTGGAATGCCCAGCAACAGGCACAACACTGTAGGAGCGAGCTTGCTCGCGAAAAACCTGAGAGCGCCGCGGAGTGTCAGGTGTCCCGCGTCATCGTTAACGAGCATCGCCGGCAAGCCGGCTCCCACAGGGGAGCGGGGGTGGCAGAAAATCATGACAGGGCCCTTGCGACGGCGTCGGTGAAGATTTTGGGTGAGGCCAATTGCATCTCACGGCTGCTCATGTCGACTGCGACCTGCACCGAGACGGCGCGGGTCAAGCGTTCGCCGGTTTCCAGGTCGCTGATCAGGTAGTTGATCTTCAGCCGGTTCTCCCACTCCACCAGATTGGCGCGCACGTTCAGCTTTTGGCCAAACACGGCACCACGCACATAGCGCAATTGCAGGTCGATCACCGGCCAGGCATAGCCCGACTCGGACATGGCCGTGTAGTTGTGGCCGATTTTATCCAGCAGCGCACAACGGGCGATTTCCAGGTATTTGACGTAATGGCCGTGCCAGACCACGTTCATGCTGTCGACGTCAAAGAACGGCACGAGGATTTCCGTATCAGTGTGAAGCACTCCCTTGCTACGCATGCAGCCTCCAGTGTTGCTCGGCAATCCGTTTCAGGCACAGGCGCAATTCGCCTTCCAGCGCGCGGTCTTCGATGACCGGCGGGAAGTCCTTGGCCAGCTCTTCATGCATGGCAGCAAGGGCCGGCGGCAACGGGCGCGCGTCCTCGGCCTTGCTGCGCAGCCACACGCCTTGATTGGCGGCGAGCAGTGTGGCAGCGGCGACCTGTTCGGTCAGCTCCAGCACACGAATGGCATCGCGGGCAGCGATGGTGCCCATGCTCACCTTGTCCTGGTTGTGGCATTCGGTGGAGCGTGAAAACACGCTGGCCGGCATGGTGTTTTTCAGCGCCTCGGCGGTCCAGGCGCTGGTGCCGATCTGCACGGCTTTGAAGCCGTGGTTGAGCATCGCTCGATCTGCCGTGGCGCCGGAAAGGTTGCTCGGCAAGCCATGGTTGTAACGCTCGTCCACCAGCAACGCGAGTTGACGGTCGAGCAGGTCGGCCACGTTGGCCACCAGGTTTTTCAGGCTGTCCATGGCGAACGCGATGTGGCCGCCGTAGAAATGCCCGCCGTGCAGCACGCGCTCGGCTTCGGCGTCGATGATCGGGTTGTCGTTGGCGCTGTTGAGTTCGATCTCGATGAACGAACGCAGCCAGTTCAGGCTGTCGGCCAAGACGCCGAGCACGTGCGGCGCGCAGCGCAGGGAATATCGGTCTTGCAGGCGATGCAGCGGTGCGGTCGGCGCGTCGATCGCCAGATCCTTGCGCAGCCACGCGGCGACCTGCATTTGCCCCGGATGCGGTTTGGTGGCGAACAGGCGCTCGTCGAAGTGCTCGGGATTGCCTTGCAGCGCAACCACGTTCAGCGCGGTGATGCGCGTTGCCAGTTGCAGCAGGTAATCGGCGCGGGCATAGGCCAGGCAAGCGAGGCCGGTCATGACGGCGGTGCCGTTCATCAGCGCGAGGGCTTCTTTGGGGCGCAGCACCAGCGGCTCCCAACCGAGTTCGCGGTGCACATCGGCGGCCTGGCGGCGTTCGCCACGGAACATCACTTCGCGTTCGCCGGACAGGGTCGCCGCGACGTAGGACAGCGGCGTCAGATCACCACTGGCGCCCACTGAACCTTCTTCCGGGATCAGCGGCAAGATGTCGTGTTCAAGGAATGCTTGCAGGCGTTCCAGCAGCTCGATGCGAACCCCCGACACGCCGTGGCACAGCGACTGCAAGCGTGCAGCCAGCACCGCGCGGGTGGCTTGGGCGTCGAGCAGTTTGCCCAGGCCGCAACCGTGGAACGTGTACAGATGACGCGGCAACGCTTCGACGTGATGCAGCGGCACCGCGACCACGCAGGAATCGCCGTAACCGGTGGTCACGCCATAAATCACGCCTTCCTTGTCCAGCAGGGAATCGAGGAATCGTGCGCCCTTGGCGATGCGCTCGCGGTACGCAGGGTCAGCCTGCAACTGCGTCGGCACCTGACGGTTGGCCAGGGCCAGCACGTCTTCGATGCGCAAAGGGAGTTCGCCGAAGGTTACCGGCTCAAGCGTTGGCGTCGTCATCGGTCTTCCAGAAAGGGTAAAAGTTGAACCATTGTTGAGGTGCTTCAAGGCAATAGTGACCCAGGCGCTCGGCGTAGCGGGTCGCCCACTGATGAATGACCTGCTCGCGGTCGCTGCGCTTCCAGGTGATCGCGTCGGCGAACGGTTCGAGGGTCAGTCGATAATCGCCGTCGGGTTTTTTCAGGCACAGCATCAGGTTGACCGGGCATTTCAACAGGCCGGCCAACAACCACGGCCCCTGCGGAAATTTTGCCGGATGGCCTAGGAAATCCACGGTCACGCTGCGACCGCCGTGCAACGGCACGCGATCACCGGCAATCGCCAGCCATTCGCCGCGCTCCAGGCGCTCGTGCAGTTGCAGCATGATCACCGGGTCCAGTTCGCTGACCTGGATCAGCCGCAGATTGGTGGCCCCGGCTTCGCCCAGCAGACGATTGAACTGCTCGGCGTGCTTGGTGTGCACCAGCACGTTCATCGTGACCTTTTCGCCGATCTCCGCCAGCGCGCGGCAGACTTCGAGATTGCCCAGGTGTGCGCCCACCAGCAGTTGCCCGCGGCTGCCGCGCAACTGATTACGCAGCAACGCCGGGTCGACGATTTCGATCTGCTCGATGCTCAACTTGCCGTTCCACACGTCGAGTTTGTCGAGCATCGAATCAGCGAAGGCCATGAACTGACCGAATACCCGCCAATGGGTCGGGCGCAATTCAGTGCGAGCGCTCCAGTCGGCGAGGCGTTGCTGGTATTGCCAGGCACTGCGGCGGGCGCTGCGACCGAACAGGAAAAAGTACAGAACGATGCCGTACAACAGCGGGCTCAACAGTCGGCGGCCAAGGACTTTGGCGCCGAACGCGGTGAGCTTCATCAGCCAGAAGCTGCCGCGCTCCTCGCGGTCGGCCCAATGCTTTTTGTCGACGTTGCTGCTCATGCTCGCCACCGCCGCCAGAGAATCACCGGCGCCCGCAGCAACATGCCGAAGAACAACCGGGTGTGCATGCTCGAAATCAGCACATTGTCGTGGAACATGCGGAAATGCGAGACGCCGTCCAGGGGGTAATGCACCTTGGTGGGCAGCCACTGCATCGGCTGATTGCGCCAGGACAGGCGCACCAGAATGTCCGAGTCGAAGTCCATGCGCTTGCCGACTTTGGCCGATTCGATCACGGCCAGGGTCGGTGACAATGGATAGACGCGGAAACCGCACATGGAATCGCGAATCTGCAACGACAAGGTGTTGATCCACACCATCACGTGCGTCAGGTAACGAGCGTACAACCGACCTTTCGGCACACTGGCGTCGTATTGCGGATAGCCGCAGATCACTTCGCGCGGATGGGTGCGTGAGTGCTCGATGAACGTCGCGACGTCTTGCAGGTCGTGTTGACCGTCGGCGTCCACCTGCAAGGCGTGGCTGAAGCCCAGGCGTGAGGCTTCGCGCAGACCGGTCATGACAGCGCCACCCTTGCCCTGGTTGGCGGCGAGGCGGATCAGGTAGACCATCTCGCGCTCAGCCAGGCGATCGAGCACCTTGGCGCAGGCCGGGCTGCTGGCATCGTCCACCAGAATGCACGGCAGGCCGCAGGTGATCAGGGCGTCGACCACCGTGGTGATGGCGGTTTCGTGGTTGTAGACGGGCACAACGGCGCAGGGGTTATGCATGTTGGGTTACACCCACAAGACCGAGTTGCCTGCATCGCGAGCAGGCTCGCTCCCACACTAGATTCGTGCGCGACGCAGACACCCTGTGGGAGCGAGCCTGCTCGCGATTGAGTGCGCAGCACTCACCAAATTTATGCATCACTCGAAGCCTCCAGCAAAATCCGCCCGCTGGAACACGTGGCGGTCTCGTTGCGATAGGCGAAATACAACTTGCTGCGTACCGGGTCGAAACGCAGGTGTAACTGGATTTCATCGCCGGGGCGCACCAGTTGCTGGAACTTCAGTACTTCCATGCCGGCGAATTTTTCCGGCAGGTTCATCAGTTGCTGGCCAAGGCTCAACGCCCAATCCACTTGCACCACGCCGGGCAATACCGGCGCCTGAGGGAAATGGCCGCTGAAGTAGGCGAGGTCCGGTGGCACCGCCAGTTGCAGGCTCCATTCGCCATCGGCTTCGACCTGCTCCAGCACTTGCGGTGCCTTCGGACGCGGCGCCAGCAACTGCGCCTCGACGTCGGCCTGAGGCAGTTTGCCCTGAGCGTTCAGCGGCAACTGCCGCAGTAAACGCCAGCGTCGAGGCAAGGCAAGGGCTTCGCAATGCTGGCTCAGGTGTTGGCGCAATGCCTGAGTGAGGGTGCGTCGCCCTTGATTGCGCAAGGCATGCAAACCTTGCTCGCTCAGCACCAGCAATGCACCCAGTGATGCGCGATTTTCCTGAACTACGCCCAGGCGCGCTTCGGCGACCCAGTCGTGGGCCATCAGCGCGTGTTCCAGCATCGGCAAGGAGATACGTTTTTCTTCCAGTTTGACGATCCGGTCCAGACGGCCCAGCAATTCGAAGCGGCCATCGGCAGCGATTCGCGCGGCATCCGCGGTGTGTTCAATATGGCCGGGCGGCAGGTACGGCGAGGCAATGAGCAGCGCGCCATCGCTGTCCTGGCTCAATTCGATACCGGCAAACGGCTGCCACAAATCAAGTCCCTGGCGCCAGGCAATGCCGCCGGTTTCCGAGCTGCCGAAGATTTCCGTCGGCCACTGTTGCAGGCGTTGCTGCAGGCTTTGCGCCGCCTCGGCCGGCAATGCGCCGCCCGAGGAAAACACCCGACGAACCGCGCTCAAGGCCGGCCAGTCGAGGTTGTCGCCCATGCGCTTGAGCAGCGCCGGGCTGGCGACCCAGGCGAAGGCCGGGTGTTCGCGGCTGGCGCGCTGCAAATCTTCCGGAAAGGCCAGTTGCTTGCGCACGAACGAGCGCCCGGCACACAGCGGCCACAACACCCGAAACAGCAAACCGTAGATGTGTTGGGTGGCGACGCTGCCGATGATGCAGGCTTCAGCCAGATCGGCGCCCCAGAGGTGTTCCAGGGCTTCGACTTCATTGGCCAGTTGGCGCAGGTTTTTGTCGATGCGTTTGGGCGCGCCACTGGAGCCGGAGGTGCACAGGCTAAGCGTGCAGCGATCCAGGTCCAGCGCTGCTGCACTTAGCGGCGCATGGCGATAGTCGCTCAACTGAGCGTCATCGGCCTGATCCGTCAGCCACAGATCGACTTCACTCGACCAGCGTTGGCGCGTCTGGGGTTGCAGGTCGGCAGGCAGCAACACGCTGACCCCGGCCCGCCAGGCGCCAAGCAGGGCAATTGCCAGGTCGGCGGCGTCTTCCAGATGCACGGCAATGCGCTGCACACCCTGCGCTTGCAGGCCGGCGGCCAGGCTCAGGGCCTGTTCGCACAATTGTGCGTGATTCAGCACCGGCCCGGCCGTTACGGCGCGTTCCGGCTGAGCCTTGAGCAACAGGTGCTCAAGTTTTATCCAATTCATGGGTGGCCTCGTACCCGTTGTCGTATGAGCCATTCAATGGCAAACATCAGGCCGATCAATCCATAGGAGATCAGGCCGGTGTACAACATCCACCAACTCAGCGGCGCCCAGAGGGTCAGGGCGGCGGCGCAGAAACCGTTGCAAAGAAAAAACCAGCACCAGGCAATGGTGACCTGGCGGGTGTAGCGAATGGCCTTGGCCGGCAAGCGTGGTTCACGCAAGCGGGCCAGGCGCTCGATCATCGGCGGGCCGAGTTTCAGGCTCAACCCGAACAGCACCAGCATGAAGCCGCTGATCAGCACGGGGTACCAGCGCAGCATGGCGGGGCTGTCGAACAGTGCGAGCAACAGGCAAAACACGATGGCGACGATGGCCATCCACAGGCTCCCTGGTCGCCGCACGCCCGTCACCGCTCGCGCCAGCCACAGGCTGCCCAGCAGCAGGCCGAACTGCCACGGGGCGAAATGCTCCATGCCGAAATACACCGCGAAAGGGTACAGCAGCCCCGCGAGCAGCAGGCCGAGGCCGATCAGTCGACTCATGCGGCCGGCTGAACCAGACGGTAGACCGCCTCGACGACGTCGCTGACGGTACGCACCGATTTGAATTCTTCGGCGGCGATTTTCTTGCCGGTCTGGCGTTTGATGTGATCGATCAGGTCGACCGCGTCAATGCTGTCGATTTCCAGGTCCTGGTACAGGTTGGAGTCGAGGCTGACACGTTCTGGATCCAGCTCGAAGAGTTCGACCAAGGCATCGCGCAAGGTGTTGAAAATGTCGTCACGAGTTTGCATGGTCCGGTCTCAAGCTGCCTGTTTTGCAGTGACGAACGCCGCAAGGCTCGCCACGTTGCTGAAGTGATTGCGGGTGTCCTTGGCGTCGGCATCGATTTTGATGCCGTACTTTTTCTGGATCGCCAGGCCGAGTTCCAGGGCGTCGACGGAGTCCAGGCCCAGGCCTTCACCGAACAGCGTCTGGTCATTGCCGATGTCTTCGACGCTGATGTCTTCGAGGCCAAGGGCGTCGATGATCAACAGTTTTATTTCACGGTGCAGATCGCTCATCTTCGGCGAGCTCCTTAATAAAGTAGTGATGCAGGTAATCATTGAGCTTGCGCGAGGCTTGAGGCGCCGGGCCTTGTGCAGCGAAGGCCTGTGGGTCTATATCGGCCCCGACACGGAAACTGAAGTGCACGCGACGTTTAGGGATCCGATACCAGGGTTCAGCCTTGGTCAAAGTGGTCGGGCTGACCTTGATGACCACCGGTGTGAGAATTTTCGCACCGCGCAGTGCGATCGACGCCGCACCCCGATGGAAGGCGGGTGCTTCGCCGGGCTGGGTGCGGGTGCCTTCGGGGAAAATGATCAGGGTCTGACCGCTTTTCAGCGCGTCGGCCGCGGCGTCGAGCATGTCCATGCTGCCGTCGTTGCTGATGTATTCGGTGCAGCGTAACGGGCCACGGGTGAAGGGGTTTTCCCACAGGCTGCTTTTGACCACGCAGTTGGAATGGCGCACCAGGCCGATCAGGAACACCACGTCGATCAGCGACGGGTGATTGGCGATGATCATTTGCCCGGGGCGGCCGAGTTTTTCCGCGCCCTCGATGTCGTAGGTCAGCACGCCGGTGCGGGCCATGAACCGGACGAAAAACCAGAAACAGCGGCTGACGGTTTGCCGCGCACGCAAGCGGTGCGTCTGCGCATCGCCGGGCAGACAGCCCAGCACCGGGAATACCACCAGGCGCAGGCAAAGCCCGCCCAATCCGAAGAGGGTGAAGCTTGCGGCGGTGGCCAGCAAACGCCAGTAATAGGCGTCGCGGTTTTTTTCGGTTACCGATTGCGTTGCCAGTTCCATACACGATTTTTCCAGGCATGTTGGCAGGTGGTCTGCTGGCCCAGCAGGGTACGCAAGAGATTCAGGGCATGGGGCCAGTGGGCTTTGGACAACTCATCCGAAGTGCTGTTCAAGGACAGTTGCCAGTCATTGCCCGGTGTGAGCAACAAAGCCACCGCGTAGGGAAAGGGTACGTCGTCGATCCAGGTCGAATAGGCTTCGGGTGGCTGCTCTTCGGTGACCACCAGCAGGACGGCGGGCGCTCCTTCGCCAAGCAGCGCCGCAGCCTCTAGCATGCCGTGTTCAAGGCCATCGCCGGCCGCAGCCAGCGCGGTCATTTCGCTGGTTTCGCCGCGCATGATCGACCACAGGCCGATGACTGCGTTGTGCACAGACAGGCTGAACTGAGTCGGCGACAGGGGCTGATCGGCGGCCAGATCGCTGAGGATTTCGAAGGTGCGCGGGGTTTCGCCGTGGCGGGAAATAAAGACCAACGGTAGGTCAGGGCGACCATCGGCCAACGGCCAGCCGACACTGAACGCCATCCGCGCCAGACGGCTGAGCCGCCGCCGTTGCATGGCCGGCAGAAACGAGACGTCGGGGGCGGCATCGCAGCTTGGCAGCACGACCGGTTGTCGGCTCCAGGCCTGCCAATCGTCCACGCTTTCGAGCCCAGGGGCCCACGCGCGCCATTGGGCGATGTTGAAGTTGATCACAGATGTTCATCCCGCCCCTGCGGGCTTTCTTGACGCGGCAAGTCGCAAAATCGGCGATTCACCTGACGTGACGCTGAGCGTCGAGTGGCGCGCATTATCCCGTTGCGGCGAGCGCGTAGCAAATGCTGGTTACATTTTGCTCAACGAAATGTACCGATTGGTTCGTGAAAAGCTGTCGTTTGGCCATTATTCACATCGGTGGACGGACGTCTGTCGGCGCCGAGAGCATTTTTCCGGACGAGAAGGCGGCTTTTTCGGTGAGTGTTTGCACCTGACTGCGTAGTCCCTGTGCCGGCGAGGTAGCTAAGCGACGCCGTGGACTACTACACTCGGTCATTCTTTGATACACGGAGGTTTTGACATGCGGCGCGTGGTATTCAATCAGAAAGGCGGCGTAGGCAAATCCAGCATTGCCTGCAATCTGGCGGCGGTCAGTGCCAGCGAGGGCTATCGTACCCTGTTGGTGGATCTTGATGCTCAGGCCAATTCGACCCAGTACCTCACCGGGCTCACCGGTAATGACATTCCGATGGGGATTGCCGACTTCTTCAAGCAAACGCTGTCTTCAGGCCCGTTTTCGAAGAAAAACCAGGTCGATATCTACGAAACCCCTTTCGACAACCTCCACGTCATCACCGCCACCGCCGAACTGGCGGACTTGCAGCCCAAGCTTGAGGCGAAACACAAGATCAACAAGCTGCGCAAACTGCTCGACGAGCTGGCCGAAGATTACGACCGGATCTACCTCGATACGCCGCCAGCGCTAAATTTTTATGCGGTTTCTGCCTTGATTGCCGCCGATCGTGTGCTGATCCCCTTCGACTGCGACAGTTTCTCGCGACAGGCACTGTACGGCTTGCTGGCGGAAATCGAAGAATTGAAGGATGACCACAACGAAGGGCTGGAGGTCGAGGGTATCGTCGTCAACCAGTTCCAGGCCCGCGCCAGCCTGCCCCAGCAAATCCTCGACGAGTTGATTGCCGAAGGGCTGCCCGTGCTGCCGGTGTACCTGGGCACTTCGGTGCGCATGCGCGAATCGCATCAGGCCAACACGCCGCTGATCCACCTCGACCCACGGCACAAGCTGACCCAGCAATTCGTCGAGCTGCATAGCCTGCTCGAAAACGCCTGATCTTCCCGGCACCACCGAGCCCCTGTAGGAGCGAGACCGGCTTGCCGGCGATAGCGTTTTGTCATTCAACATTGATGTCGGCTGACACTCCGCCATCGCGAGCAGGCTCGCTCCCACAGTGATTGGTGGTGCTACTAAATCCCCTGGCTACGCAACCAGCTCATCAACTGCGGCAACGGAAACGCCCCGCTCTGGCGTGCCACTTCCCGGCCGTTCTTGAATAGAATCAGGCTCGGAATCGAGCGAATCCCCAACTGCGCCGACAACTGCTGATTCGCCTCGCTGTCCAGCTTGGCCAGCCTGCATTTGCCCGCCAACTGACTGGCTGCCTGCTCAAACACCGGCGCAAAAGACTTGCACGGCCCGCACCAGTCCGCCCACACGTCCACCAGCAACGGCAGATCGCCCTTGATCTGACTGGCGTAATCACCTTGTTTCAATTCAAAAGGCTTGCTCAGCAAGACCTCGGCTTTGCAGCGCCCGCATTTCGGCTGATCGCCGAGGCGCTCGGCGGGGATGCGGTTGAGGCCGTTGCAGTGGGGGCAGGGGATGAGGAGTGGTTCGGACATAATCGGGCTCTGAATAAATGGGTAATCAGTGAAGCTGATCTGGAGTCGAAGTCGGTGGTTATCAAGGCGACATTCCGTAAGTCACTCAAGAGGAACAACTGATCTCCAAATGCTTCCCCCACTCCGGCGGCCGTTCGGCGTAACCCTCCATCCCCGGTTGCTCCTCGAACGGATTGCTCAGCACCGCATGCAGCCGGCGAACCTCTGAATAGTCGCCGCTCTCCGCCGCGTCGATGGCTTTCTGCGCCAGGTAGTTGCGCAGGATGTAGAGCGGATTGACCGCGTGCATCCGTTGGCGGCGTTGTTGCTGGTTAACTTCACCTTCGCGGGCAACACGGGCGACATAGCGTTCTGCCCAGGCATCAAAGCCCTTGATGTCGACGAAGTCGTCGCGCAAGCGGG
The DNA here is from genome assembly GCF_017351735.1 of Pseudomonas sp. FW300-N2A2. NCBI lineage: Bacteria > Pseudomonadati > Pseudomonadota > Gammaproteobacteria > Pseudomonadales > Pseudomonadaceae > Pseudomonas > Pseudomonas sp. FW300-N2A2. The sequence goes on from NZ_JACNDU010000002.1 coordinate 177,612, forward strand.
CGACGGCCAGCTCGGGTGACTCGTCGCCGAGGCGGCGGAAGAACAGGCTGTAATCGACGCCGCTGTTCTGCATCAGTTGCAGCAGCTGTTCCAGCAGTTTCTGGTCATCGTCTTCAGCGGTGGTGAAGCCGAGGCGACGGCGCATCAGGTCCAGGTAATGGGCCTGGAACAGCGGCAGGTACAGGCCGAGGGTTTCGCGCAGGGCTTCGACGCTGATGAACGGCGTCAGCGCCTGGGCCAGCGCGCTGAGATTCCACTGGCCGATCGGCACCTGGTTGCTGAAGGAATAACGGCCCTGATCATCGGAGTGGTTGCAGATGAAGTTGGCGTCGAAGTCATCGAGGAAGGCGAACGGGCCGAAGTCGAAGGTGATGCCGAGGATCGACATGTTGTCGGTGTTCATCACGCCGTGGCAGAAGCCATAAGCCTGCCATTTGGCGATCAGCTCGGCATTGCGCTCGACGACTTCGCGGAACATCGCCAGGTACGGTTCTGGCTGTTCGAGGCATTCCGGGAAGTGCATGGCCAGCACGTGCTCGCCGAGTTCTTTCTGCTTTTCGGGGCGTTTGGTGTAGTAGAAATACTCGAAATGCCCGAAGCGCACATGGCTCGGTGACAGGCGCAGGATCATGGCTGCGCGTTCCTGTTTTTCGCGCCACACCGGCGTGTCGGAGCCGATCACGCACAACGCACGGGTGGTCGGGATGTTCAGGGCATGCAGCGCTTCGGACGCAAGAAACTCGCGGATCGACGAACGCAGCACCGCACGGCCATCGCCCATGCGCGAAAAAGGCGTCTGGCCGGCGCCCTTGAGGTGCAGGTCCCAATGCTCGCCGGCCTCGTTGTAGACCTCGCCCAGCAGCAGTCCGCGACCGTCGCCCAGCTGTGGGTTGTAGGAGCCGAACTGATGCCCGGAATACACCATCGCCCGCGGAATTGCATCGGCCCACAGCTTGTGGCCGCTGAACAGCTCGGCGAACTCCGGGGTTTCGGCCTCGGCCGGATCAAGGTCGAGCAGCGCCATGGCGGCAGGGCTCGCGACGACCAGGCGCGGGTTGTCGATAGGCTCGGGCAGTACGTGGGCAGAAAATGTATCGCCCAGGCGATCGAAGCGATTATCGAAGGTCAGTTCGTCGAGGGCTTTCACCGGCCATCTCCAGCAGAATGTCCGAGCATTCTGCTAGGGATAGGGCGGTTAGTCGAGTTTGGCGGGCGGCGGCTCTTGCAGCGGTTTGCCGTCGGCCATCGGCACGATGGTTTTGGCTTCCGGCTCGATGGGCACCATTTTGTATTCCTGGCCGTGCAGGTTCTTCAGGTAAACCTCCATCTGCCGGAACGAAATGTTGATGTGCTGCTTCTTGAACTCGCGGTTGATGAAGCGGTTGACCTCATCGAGTACCGGGTTGCGGTCGCCGAGGTCACGCACATGCATGCGCAGCTCGTGGTCGAGGGTGCTTTCGCCGAAGTTCAGGAAGTACACGTGCGGCTCCGGATCCTTCAGCACGCGCGGGTTGTCCCGGGCGGCTTTGAGCAGCAGTTCTTTCACCAGGTCCAGGTCCGAACCGTAATCGACGCCGAGCTTCAAGGTCACCCGGGTAATGGTGTCGGTCAGCGACCAGTTGATCAGTTGCCCGGTGATGAACGTCTTGTTCGGGACGATGATGTCCTTGCGGTCGAAGTCGGTGATGGTCGTGGCGCGGATGCGGATCTTGCTGACCGTGCCCGACAGGTTGCCGATGGTGATCGTGTCGCCGATCCGCACCGGGCGTTCGAACAGGATCATGATCCCGGAGATGAAGTTCGCAAAAATCTCCTGCATCCCGAAGCCAAGTCCCACCGAAAGCGCCGCCACCAGCCACTGCAACTTGTCCCAGCTCACGCCGAGCGTGGACAGGGTCGAGACGAAACCGATGCCGGCGATCACGTAAGACAGCAGCGTGGTCGTGGCGTAGGCGCTGCCCTGCGCCAGGTTCAGCTTCGACAATACGAACACTTCCAGCAGCCCTGGCAAGTTGCGCGCGAGGGCGAAGGTGATGCCGATGATGATCAGCGCCCCCAGCATGTCACCGATGCTGATCGGCACCATGCTCATGTTGGCGCCGGTGCCGCTGGTGTATTCGTAGAGGGTGATGTTGTCGAGGTACGAGAACACCGAAATCAGATCGGACCAGACCCAGTACAGCGCAGCGATGAAGCCGCCGAGCAGCGCCAGGCGAATCAGGCGCAACGACTGCTCGTTGACCTTCTCGATGTCCAGGGTCGGCTCTTCGATCACCGCTTCGCCATCGCCGGCCTCTTTCGCTGCCTGGCGTTTGGCCAGGGCGCGCTGGTACGCGAGACGGCGTGCCGCAACGCTCAGGCCGCGGACGAACGTGGCTTCGATCACCAGCCAGAACATCAGCAGGTAAAGCGTGTTGATCAAGCGGTCGCTGAGCTTCAGCGCGGTGTAGTAGTAGCCGAAGCACACCGCCACGAACAACGCGACAGGCAGGACGGTGAACATGACCCCGACCGCTTTGCGGAACAACGAGGCGTTTTCGTGCGTCGGGCTGCTGATCAGCAATCGACTGAGCAGCCAGGTCATCAAGGCGTAGCAGATCAGTACGACCGGCATGCCCAGCACGTCATCGGCCAGCCCCGCCGGTTGCAGCTCGGCAACGGCCACCACCGCAACCAACGCCATGACCACCAGCCCGAGACGGCGGACCCAGCCCTGGAGGAATTCGACCTGAGGCTTTTCCCAGCGGAAATGCAGTTCGGCGACGCCGCCCGGCGCGAGGATCCGGTAGGCGGTGTAGAACACCAGCCAGGCCTGAGCCATTTGCAGCAGCGCCGCGCCCATGTTGGCGTTCTGCCCCCGAGCGTCGATTTGCAGGGCCAGGCCACACAGGGCCAGGCCCAGCGCAACCGGCAATGCCAGCAGAATATTGACCAGAATCGCCTGCGGCGTGTGCAACTGGCTGTCACGTTTGAAGTGGCCGATGTCCTGGTGAACCTTGTTCAGTCGGGCATACAGGCTTTTGCGCCGCCACAGCAGGGCGCCGATCACCAGTACCAGCGGGAGAAACAGCAGCGGTCGCTGAGTCAGGCCGTCAATCAATTCACTCACGCTCGACGCCAGCGGCAGGGTCGCCACCTGGCGTTGCAGACGTTCCGGCACGCCGCGCATCCATTCAAGATCGAGCGGCTTGTTGCTGGGAATCCAGAACATCTGTTCGTCGAGGGTCGCCCGCAGGCTTTGCGCGGTGCTGAGCAGTTGTTTCTGATTGAGTTGCAGCGTGATCGATTCGTTGAGCACCGCGCTGAGTTCGCGGTTCAGCCGCTCCAGCAGGTCGGCGCGGGTCGTGGCCAGTTCCAGCAGGCTCTTGCGCAGTTGCGGGGTGACTTGCTCGGGCGGCTGAGTCGACAGCAGGTTGTCGACATAGGTCGCCGGGTTGCTGAGCAATTCCCGTTGCTGACTGACTTCGAACTGATACAGGCGGATGTCGGCGATCTGGTCGGCCAGGTCGCGGTCGACCTTGAGGCGCGGCAGGCCCTGTTTCTGTTTGTAGAGGATTTTCGACAGCAGCAGGCTGCCCTTGAGCACACTGATTTGCTCGTCGAGGGCCGAATCGCTCTGGGTTACGTTGTCGAGTTGCTGCTTGGTTTGCAGGTTCTGCTGGGTGACTTCGTTGAGACGGTCGGTGCTCTTGAGCAGGTAGTCCGAAAGCTTCAGGTTTGCCGCACTTTCGGTGGCCAGCAGGGCGCTGCCGCCGGACTTCTGCGCTTCGATAGACTGCTGCGTCACCGTCTCCTGGGACTGGGCCAGGCGTTTCTGGTTGATCAGGTTTTGCAGCTCCTGGATTTCGCGATCCAGGCGGTCGGATTTTTCCGAGAGCAAGTCATGCTGGCTGTTGCCCAGGTCCTGCAACTGGCTGTTGCCGGCCAGTTCCTGGCGACGTAGCGGGATCAGTGCATTCAGTGCCGCGAGTTCGGCATTGAGCAGGTCGCGCTGTTCGCTGCTCAAGGTCTTACCGTTGTCTTTGCCGGCCTTGAGGATGTTATTGATCTGCTGGATGCGCGTCTGGCTGGTGGAAATTTCAGCCTGGGCACGCTCAGGGCGGGTCTGGGCGGTAATGACCAGGCTGTTCGCATCGGCGAGGGCTTTCTGCATATCACTTTGCTGGGTCGCGCGCTCGGTCAGCATCTGCTCGAGCTGCTGCACGGATTCTTTGCCATAGCGTTGCGCCACAGGGATGACGCTGCTGGCTTTGAGGCGCGTCAGCTCGCGCTGGTTCTCGATGTTCTGCTTGGGCGCGGTAGCGAGTTGCTGCTTCAGATCGGCCAGCTTGCGCTCGTAATCACGCTTGTTGTTGAGCTGAGTCAGCGTGCTTTGCAGCAACGTTTGCAGAGCTTTCTGATCGGCTTCCGGCAGTTTGCGGTCGGCGATCTTGTCCAGGCTCGCCTGCACGGCTTCGCTGGACGGTGGTTCCGCCGCTTGCAGTGTGCCGACAGACAGACTCAAGCCCAGCAGGGCCATGATGAAAAAGGTGCGCAGGGTTGACATAGAGACCGATCGAAAACGAGACGAAGAATGAAGTTTAGAGGAAGAGTCCCGGACCCGGGCGACTTCCTTCGGGGAATCTGACGCCCACTTTGCCGATCTTGTTCCCTTCCATGACCGCGACGGTCCAGATGGTGTTGTTCCATTCCACCTGGTCACCCACGACTGGCGCACCGCCTACTTTGTGAGCAATGAAGCTGGCCAGAGTCATATCCGGATCGATGCCTTCGACTTTCAACCCGTACAGGGCAGCAACCGCCGCCAGCTGGGCATCTCCTTCGAGTACGAAGTCGCCGAAGAAGCGCAAATCGAGGCCTCGTTGAGGCGCCTGGCTAAACAGTTTTCCAAGGGCCGGCAGGTTGTGTTCGTGGCCGATCACGCAGAGCAAATCATCGACTTCGAGCACCGTACTACCCGACGGATGGAGCAGTTGCTGGCCACGAAACAGTGCGGCGATGCGTGTGCCTTCGGGCATTTTCAGTTCGCGAAGGGGCGAACCGATGCACCATTTTTCGGCACCGAGGCGATAAACGAACAGCTCCCACTCGCTGGTGACATGCACTTCCAGGGCTGAGCGCGAGATCGGCGCAGGTTCCGGTGGCACCGTCACCTTTAACAGTTTGGCGATCCACGGCAGGCTCGTCCCCTGTACCAGCAGCGACACCAGCACAATAAAGAAGGCGAGGTTGAAGTAGAGCTGGGCGTTGGGCAGACCGGCCATCAGCGGGAACACCGCCAGAATGATCGGGACCGCGCCGCGCAGGCCGACCCAGGAAATGAAGGCTTTCTCTCGACCGTGGAAGGCCTTGAAGGGCAGCAGGCCGACCAGCACCGACAGTGGCCGTGCAAACAGGATCATCCACAGCGCCAGGCCCAGCGCAGGCAAGGCGATCGGCAGCAAGTCGTGCGGCGTGACCAGCAGGCCCAGCACCAGGAACATGCCGATCTGCGCCAGCCACGCCATGCCGTCGAGCATGTGCAGAATGCCGTGGCGGCTGCGTACCGGACGGTTGCCGATCACCAGGCCGCACAGGTAAACCGCGAGGAAACCGCTGCCGTGCAGGGCGTTGGTCAGGGCGAACACCACCAGGCCGCCGGCGATCACCAGAATCGGATAGAGGCCGGTGGCCAGATTGATCCGGTTGACCAGTTGCAGCATCAGCCAGCCGCCACCGAGCCCGATCACGCCGCCGATGCCGAACTCGCGCAGCAGGTGGGTCAGCAGGCTCCAGTGCAGGCCGGTCTGGCCGCTGGCGAGCATGTCGATCAGGGTGACGGTGAGGAACACCGCCATCGGGTCGTTGCTGCCGGATTCGATTTCGAGACTGGCGGTGACCCGTTCGTTCAAGCCTTTGCCGCCGAGCAGCGAGAACACCGCCGCAGCATCCGTGGAGCCGACGATGGCGCCGATCAGCAGGCCCTGAATCAGGTTCAGATCGAACAGCCAGGCCGCGGCCATGCCGGTCAGCCCGGTGGTGATCAACACCCCGACCGTGGCCAGCGACAGCGCCGGCCATAACGCCACACGAAAACTCGACACCCTGGTGCGCAAACCGCCGTCGAGCAGGATCACCGCCAGTGCAAGGTTGCCGACCAGATAGGCCGTTGGGTAGTTATCGAAAATAATCCCGCCGCCATCGACGCCGGCGGCCATGCCCACGGCCAGGATGATCACCAGAATCGGGATGCCGAGGCGGGACGAAAGTGAGCTCACCAGAATGCTCGCACCTACCAGCAACGCGCCGATCAAGAACAGGCTGTTGATGGTCGTCGCATTCAAAGGCAATACTCCAGAAAGCTGAAAGGCGGGCACACACTGACCATGCAGTCTGCGTGCCAGCGATTCTAACCTGTTGAAATGTGATGCTGTCAAAAAGCTTTTGCAGATCAAAAGCCCTACGCGAAATCCGCCATTACGCAATCCCCTGTAGGAGCTGGCTTGCCAGCGATGGCGGCCTCAAGATCATCGCAAAATCTTAGGGCCTCATCGCCGGCAAGCCGGCTCCTACAGGGATTTGTGGTGTTAGCGGGTCAGAGGCTGAACCGTCCAACCATTGTGTTCAGGTCCACTGCCAATCGCGACAGTTCGTTGCTCGCCGCGCTGGTCTGATTGGCGCCGGTGGCGGATTGCACCGACAGATCACGAATGTTCACCAGGTTACGATCCACTTCACGGGCCACTTGGGCCTGTTCTTCGGCCGCGCTGGCGATCACCAGGTTGCGTTCGTTGATTTCGACGATGGCGCTGTTGATCGTGTCCAGCGACATCCCTGCGCCGCGAGCGATGTTCAAGGTCGACTCGGCGCGCTCGGTGCTGTTGCGCATCGAATCCACCGCGTGCTCGGTGCCGGTCTGAATGCTGCCGATCATGCGTTCGATTTCGCTGGTCGATTGCTGAGTGCGGTGCGCCAGCGCACGCACTTCGTCCGCCACCACCGCAAAACCGCGCCCGGCTTCACCGGCACGGGCCGCTTCGATGGCGGCGTTCAAGGCCAGCAGGTTGGTCTGGTCCGCCAGGCCACGGATCACGTCCAGTACCTTGCCGATGTCGCGGGATTCATTGGCCAGATCGCCGATCAGTGTCGCCGTGCTCTGCACATCGGCGCTCATGCGTTCGATGGCGCTGACGGTTTCCTGCACCAGATCACGGCCGTCACCGGCCGACGTGGTGGCGTTCTTCGATGCTTCCGAGGTGCTCACCGCGTTGCGCGCGACTTCTTCCACGGCGCTGGTCATTTCGTTGACAGCGGTGGCGGCCTGTTCGATTTCGTTGTTCTGCTGGGTCAGGCCACGGGCGCTTTCGTCGGTGACACTGTTGAGCTCTTCAGCGGCGGAGGCCAGTTGCGTGGCCGAGCCGGAAATCCGCTGCAGGGTGTCACGCAGCTTGTCTTGCATCTTCGACATGGCCAGCAGCAAACGGCCGGCTTCGTCTTCGCCATCAACGGTGATCGGGCGAGTCAGGTTACCTTCGGCAATTTGTTCGGCAGCGCTCAAGGCATTGGCGATTGGCTTGGTGATGCTGTTGGTCAGCAGCCAGGCAAACAGCACGGTCAGGCCGGTGGCGATGACCAGCAAGGTGATCACCAGATTGAAGGCCGAATCATATTGATCGGCGGCGCGCTGATTGGTGTCGAGGGACTGCTGGGTGTTGATCTCCAGCAAGCGATTGAGCACCGCGTTGACGGCTTCGGAGTTGGTCAGCAGATCAGTGTTGAGCAGCGTGCGCAGTTCATCGACCTGATTGTTGCGCGACAGGGTTTTCATCCGGTCTTCGATCTGGCGGTACTGCCCCAGCAACTGCACGTATTGATCGTAGGCTGCACGTTCCTGCGGGCTGGCGATCAGTTTTTCGTAGGTGGCTTGAGCCGCACGAATCTGTTGGTTGCGCGTGTCCAGCAGCTCCATGGTTTTCTGCTGAACGTCGGGCTCGCGGTTCACCAGCAAACGGTAGGACAGCACTCGCAGGCGCAAGGTGAGTTGAGTGAACTCGTCGAGGCTTTTGATGCTCGGCACGCTGCTCAAGGTGATTTCCTCGGCAGCACCGCGAATCTTGCTCATCTGGTTCAAGGCAAACACCCCCAGAACCAGCATCAGACCGCCAATCAGGGCGAAACCGAGGAACGCCCGCGGAGCGATATTCATATTACGAAGGGACATGGTGTTTACCGAAAAGAGCGCACCTGTGCGGCGCTGAGACTGACGTATGGATGACTTATCGGTCATACGACTAAAGTCTTGAGGGGCTGCGCGTATTTGTCGCAGCCAGACTGTTTCCTGTAGGAGCGAAGCTTGCTCCGGGCGGCGTTCCGACGAAGGGCGTTAACGGTAACGCGTGCAGTCTGGATGAACGCGTTGTCTGGACGTCCTTCGCGAGCAAGCATCGCTCCTACAGGAACTATGGCGACGAAGTGCAGGAACCAGATCCGCCAATCACAGTCTTTAAAGTTCGCGAGGAAGGTCGCCCGCCAGGAAAATCAAGGCCTTGCGCCCCATTAACCCTGGCATCCGTGGTGACTTTTCTTTATCGTACGCGCCCCTTGAAAATGCTTGGAAAATCAAAATGTTGGAAGCATCCCTAAGCCAATTGGAACAACTGGTCAGCGACCTTGTTCAACAGAACCAGACCCTGAGTGCAGAACTGGCCCAGGCCAAGGATGAAAACGAAAGCCTGCAACTGAGCCTGATGGAACAGGAAGAGAAACAAGGCGCCACCGCCGCCCGCATCCAGGCCCTGGTTGAACGCGTCAGCGCCGGCCCGGTCAGCGCATGAGTGTCGGCGCCGCAGGGGTAAAAGTCGTCTCGATCCTGGGGGAGGACTATTCGATCAAGGCGCCGGCCGGGGAAGAGCAAACCCTGCTGGACGCCGCATTGATGTTGAAGGCTGCTTTGGCTGACACCAAAAGAAAGTACCCGACCCTGATCGGTGACCGCCTGCTGGTGCTGGCCGCGATGAATCTGTGTTCTCAGCAGATCGAAATGAAAAAGCAGCACAAGCTCGAACTCGACCGTTACCAAGAGCAAGTCAGCGCCACGGTTGAAGTGATCTCCAAGACGATCAATCAAGCCTGATCGGCTTTGCGCACAACCAAAGAATAAATTGTCGTTTGCGTTGTATACAATCGGCACGGCTGTTGCAGTGTTTCAGCCTCTTATTCTTTGGGGGTGCTCCATGCAGTTCTGGCGTCGCAGTATTCAGTGGCAGTTGATCCTCAGTATGGGCACCGCCCTGCTGGTCAGTATTCTGATCGTGGTTGGCGTTTATACCCTCGTGGTCAACCGTCTCGCCCAGAGCTACCTGGTCGAACAAGCGCTGCCGTCTAGCATCGAAGCGATGCGCAACGACATCGAGCGCATCCTCGTTCAACCCCTCACCGCCGCCAAGGACATCGCCAGCAACAGCATGGTGCGCGACTGGTTGGCCGGGGGTGAAAACAGTGCCCAGACCGCCGCGTTCGTGCAGTATCTGGAGGGCATCCGCGCCGAACACAAAGCCTTTACCGCGTTAATTGTCGGTACGGCTTCAAACCACTATTTCACTGAAAAAGGCCTGGACCGCAGCCTTAGCCGTTCCAATCCCAAAGACGCCTGGTTCTATTCGTTCCTCGACAGCAACCAGCCGCGCACCCTCAATATCGACAACGACACAGCCACCGGAGAATTGGCGCTGTTCATCGACCTCAAGGTCGAGCAGGCCGGCAAAGTCGTGGGCGTTGCCGGGCTTGGCCTGAGCATGAAAGAGCTGTCGGAGCTGATTCACAACTTCACCTTCGGTGAGCGCGGCAAGGTCTATCTCGTGCGTTCCGACGGTTTGATCCAGGTTCACCCCGAAGCGCAATTCAGTGGCAAACGCACCTTGGTCGAGCAAATCGGTGCGTCGGCCGCACAGGCAGTCATGGGTCAAAAAGCTGCCAGCAGCAGCTTCGTGCGTGATGGCGAAGACTTCCTCGCGTTGAGCCTGCCGCTGAGGGACTTGGGCTGGACCCTGGTGGCCGAAGTGCCACAGTCGCAGATCTACGCCGAAGCCCGTCGCGCCATGTGGATGAGCAGCGGCATTGGCCTGGCGGTGGCGTTGGTGTGCCTGTTGCTGGTGGTGTTGCTGGCCCGTGGGTTGGTGCGGCCGATTCGTCAGGTAACAGCAGCGTTGGTTGCCATCGGTAGCGGTGGTGGAGATTTGACCCACCGGTTAGATTCCAGCCGCGCCGATGAGCTCGGTGACCTGGCGCGCGGCTTCAATCGATTCCTCGACAGTCAGCGCGAGATGATCGGCGAAGTGCTGACCACCAGTGAGCGTTTGCGCACCGCCGTCAGCCAGGTGGCGAAGGTTGTGGACAACACCGCCGAACGCTCCGGGCGTCAGCAGGAAATGACCGACATGGTTGCCACCGCCGTCCACGAAATGGGCCTGACCGTGCAGGAAATCGCGCAGAACGCCGGTAATGCGGCGGTTGCCTCGCAGGATGCTCGCGATGAGGCGATGCAGGCGCGGGAAGTGGTCGGTGGGTCGATCCGACATATTGAAAGCATGTCCGATGAAATCGGTGTCGCCGCCAGTGCGGTGGGCGAACTGGCTGATCAGGTGGCGTCGATCGATCAGGTGTTGGCGGTGATTCGCGGGATTTCCGAGCAGACCAACTTGCTGGCGCTTAACGCGGCTATTGAAGCGGCGCGGGCTGGAGACATGGGCCGTGGATTTGCCGTCGTGGCAGATGAAGTGCGGACGCTGGCGCGGCGAACTCAAACGTCCACCGATGAAATTCAGCAAATAATCGGCAGCCTCAAACAAGGTGCGGAGAACGCGGTGTCGTCGATGCACACCGGTCAAGCGGCGACCGGCACCGGTGTTGAATCGAGCCAGCGCACCGGGACGTCGCTGACCGCGATTACCGGGCAGATCGAGCGTATCAGCGACATGAACCACCAAGTCGCGACCGCGACGGAAGAACAGTCGGCGGTAACCGAAGAGATCAACCGCAACGTGCAGGGGATTTCCGACTTGGCTCGGGCGACGGCAGGGGAGGTCAGGGCTTGCCGAGAGGATTGTCAGACGTTACAGCGGTTGGCGGATGATTTGGCGCGGCAGATGGGTGGGTTTCGGTTGAGCTGAGTTTCGAGTCCCAGGCGGCACAGGCTGGCCGAGAGCGCGACGATAGTTTGTGCGCTCTCGGGGCGCTGATGATCAGTCAGAAACGAATGACGAGACCAAAAGCTCTTTCCCGTATACCTCTGCACCATTGACGGTATCGATATAAAAAACCCGTTTCTCTCTCACGACCCAAGAACGTTGTTGTTCATCGATATAGGTGTCGCCACTGGTCATTGATCTGAACATGTCATCGCGGTTAAACAACCGATTACCAATTTGGGTATCACCCTCTGTTTTGACGGTTACGCGATAGCCGTTATCGATTTGCCAGCGATACTCTTTGCCTGTGACGGTGCTGTTGCGACTACCTCTTACCTTGTCACCCACTCTGGTGGCCAGAATGAATTGGTCGTGGGTGAGCCGTATATAAGGGTCTATTTTTGGTGTGCGTTCTGCGGCAGGGAAGCCATAGACAACGCTTAGCCACTCGTTGGCAGACATGGCCTCGTAGTCCTTGTACCCGACGAGGTAGTCCCACTCATATCGCTCGTCGGGCGAAACGATTTCCATCATACCGACAGCCGTTGTTTCAGTACTCTCCGAAGCTTTCTTCTCACCGGTGGCGCCAACGGAAACCATCTCAATAGTGATAAGGGACTGTTCGTTTGACGGCCTGTGATAATTCTTGTCGAGGACGATGTATTCAATCCCTTTGGAATCGGTCCAAATCGTTCCCGCTCTTCCAGGCCCAGCTGAAATGGATGCCAGAACGCAATAGTCACGGCTGACAAGTCCTGGGAGTTTGATTGTTTTGTCTGCAAGTGTGTTTGGCGTATTCATCATGCTCTCTCAAATAGGAGGACCGACGGACAGGGTGATGTCCGTCGTTGCCGACAAATAGTGTGACGTCGGGAATCCAGCCTATCGGAGCTGCCTTGATTACACAGCTGTCAGAAATAACAGGTGTGTCGAGTGCAGAGTTGGCGTGTTTCAAAATGAACACTCAATGCATTACCAATACTCTGCACTGAATCAGTTGCTCAGAACCACTCATCCTGCATGTTCAAACACACATCATCCCGAGCCTCAAGAATCGCCAATTCATGGTGGCAACCCGGTACTTCCCAGGTCAGGAAATACCGCGCCGCCTGCAGCTTGCCTTTATAGAAGCTCACATCCGCCGCATTCCCCTTGGTCAACCCTTCTTCGGCGCGAATCGCCTGCTCCAGCCAGCGCCAGCCAATCACTGTGTGCCCAAACACCTTCAAGTACAGCGCCGAATTCGCCAGGCTGCTGTTGACCTTGCCTTGAGCCAGGTCGGTCAGCAAACCGAGGGTTACGGTTTGCAGGCGGGCCACCAATTTCTCCAGCGGTTCACGCAGCGCATTCAACGATTCGTACGCTTGCGCCCGCTCGGCAGTGTCGGCGATCAGGCGGATCAATTGTTTCAGTCCCGCACCACCGTTCTGCGCCAGTTTGCGGCCCAGCAAGTCCAGTGACTGAATGCCGTGGGTGCCTTCGTGAATCGGGTTCAGACGGTTGTCGCGGTAATACTGCTCAACCGGGTATTCGCGGGTGTAACCGTGGCCGCCGAGAATCTGGATCGCCAGTTCGTTGGCCTTCAGGCAAAACTCCGACGGCCAGGATTTGACGATTGGCGTCAGCAAATCCAGCAGCTCATGCGCCTGTTTGCGCTCGGCTTCGGTCGCAAGCGTCGTGGTGTCATCGAACAATCGTGCCGCATACAACCCAAGATCGAACGAGCCTTCGACGTAGGCTTTTTGCGTGAGCAACATGCGTTTGACGTCGGCGTGCTGAATGATCGCCACCGGCGCGGTGTTCGGGTCTTTGCTGTCCGGCACGCGGCCTTGCGGGCGCTCGCGGGCGTACTCCAGCGAATACAGGTAGCCGGCGTAACCGAGCATCACCGCGCCCATGCCGACGCCGATTCGCGCTTCGTTCATCATCTGGAACATGTAGCTCAAACCGTGGTGCGGCTTGCCCACCAGATAACCGACGCACTCACCGTTATCACCGAAATTCAGCGCCGTGGACGTCGTGCCGCGCCAGCCCATCTTGTGGAACAGCCCGGCCAGCAACACGTCGTTGCGCTTGCCGAGGCTGCCGTCATCGTTGACCAGAAACTTGGGCACGATAAACAGCGAAATGCCTTTCACCCCGGCCGGTGCATCCGGCAACTTGGCCAGCACCATGTGCACGATGTTTTCCGACAACGGGTGATCGCCGCCGGAGATGAAGATCTTGTTGCCCTTGAGTCGATAGGTGTCGTCAGAAGCAGGCTCGGCGCGTGTGCGAATATCCGACAACGACGAACCGGCATGGGGCTCGGTCAGGGCCATGGTGCCGAAGAAGCGGCCGTCGATCATCGGTTGCAGGAAGCGCTGCTTCTGTTCTTCAGTGCCGAAGCTTTCGATCAGGTTCGCCGCACCCATGGTCAGGAACGGGTACGAAGTCGAGGCCGCGTTGGCTGACTGGAAGTGCGCGAAACACGCCTGGGACAACAGCGTAGGAAGTTGCATGCCACCGGCGTCGAAACTGCGCGCGGCGTTGAGGAAACCGGCTTCGAGGAAGGCATCCACCGCCGGTTTCACTTCCGGAATCAGAATCGCCTGACCGTTCTCATAGCGCGGCTCGTTCTCGTCGCCCTTGCGGTTGTGCGGGGCGAAAAACTTCTCGGCAATGCTGCGAGCGGTGCCGATGGCGGCTTCGAAGGTCTCGCGATTGTGCTCGGCGAAACGCTCACGCTGGGTCAGGCCTTCGGCGTCGAGGACTTCATACAGCTCGAAAGCCAGATTGCGGGAACTGAGCAACGTCTCGGACATGGCGGCCTACCTTTTTTTGGAATGGACCGAGTCTAGGCGTGGGAATAGAGGCTGAACAGGATGATTGATGAGCGTGATGGTAGGGCAGAGCGACGACTTAACAGGCACCACAAAACAAATGTGGGAGCGAGCCTGCTCGCGATTGCGGTGTTTCATCCAATACATGTGTCGGATGACACACCGCTATCGCGAGCAGGCTCGCTCCCACAGGGGGTATTGCGTACCGGGCGGCTATTGCGGCAGCCCGGCTTATCGGTTTTAGCCGATGGTCATCAAGCTCGCATTACCACCCGCCGCAGCGGTGTTAACGCTCAACGCTCGCTCGATCACCAAGCGCTCCAACGCAATATTGGTCTCGCCCAGCGACAACCCGTGAACCCCGACAATCGCCCCGGCACGCTTGGCCACTTGCTGGCACACCGCACGCAACTGATCGGAATGGCCGTGATGCAGAACCGCATCAAACACCACTTCGTCCTTGTTCCAGTCGGCAACCAGCTTGATACGCGCCTGAACTTCCTTCGGCAGGCGTGCGAACAAGGCTTTGGTCAGGTCAGCTTCCGGCCATACCGCTGAGCCGCCGACAGCCAATACCGCCGCCAGTTGCGTCAGCAGGTCGCCTTCAGCTTCGGCCAGGGACAGCACGTGCTCACGCGGCAGAATGGCGTAGCTGTTGCGCTCGCCGGTCGGGCCTGCCAGAACACGGGTGATGCCGCTTTGCGATTGCGCTGCGAACTGCACGCACAAGGCGCTCAGGTCGGCAAACTTGTTGCTGTCGGCCCAGGTTTGCAGGGCGGTCAGCGGTTTGCTCATGGCATCGCGCAGACGAACATCCGGTGCAGTGGCGGCGTCGCCACGAGCGAAGGATTGTTCGATTGCATCGGCAGGACGCGTCGACAGCAGGCGGTACAGGTACAACGGACCACCGGCTTTCGGGCCGGTGCCCGACAGGCCTTCGCCACCGAACGGTTGCACGCCAACCACAGCACCAACGATGTTGCGGTTCACATAGACGTTACCGGCATTGACGTTGTCGATCACCTTGGCGATGGTCTCGTCGATGCGCGTATGCACGCCCAGCGTCAGGCCGTAGCCGGAAGCGTTGATCTGGCCGATCAACTGGTCGATGTCTTTGCGCTTGTAGCGCACCACGTGCAGCACCGGACCAAAGATTTCGCGTTGCAGCTCATCGAAGCTTTCCAGCTCGATCAGCGTCGGCATCACGAAGGTGCCGCGTTTGACTTCTTCGCTGTTGGCGATGGCCACCTGGTACACGTTGCGACCTTTGTCGCGCATGGCCTGGATGTGCTTCTCGATGCCCGCCTTGGCTTCGGCGTCGATCACCGGGCCGATGTCCACGGACAGGCGCTCAGGGTTGCCGAGACGGCATTCAGCCATGGCGCCCTTGAGCATTTCGATGACACGGTCAGCGGAATCTTCCTGCAAGCAAAGTACACGCAGAGCCGAGCAACGTTGACCGGCGCTGTCGAAGGCCGACGACACCACGTCGATCACGACTTGTTCGGTCAGTGCCGAGGAGTCGACGATCATCGCGTTCTGGCCGCCGGTTTCAGCGATCAGCGGAATCGGACGGCCCTGTGCATCCAGGCGGCCAGCGACGTTGCGTTGCAGCAAACGAGCGACTTCGGTGGAACCAGTGAACATCACGCCTTTGACCCGATCGTCACCGACCAGACGGGCACCCACGGTTTCGCCACGGCCCGGCAGCAGTTGCAGCACGCCTTCCGGAATCCCGGCTTCGAGCATCAGGCGCACGGCCTGGGCGGCGACCAGTGGGGTTTGTTCCGCAGGCTTGGCCAGTACCGGGTTACCGGCGGCCAATGCAGCGGCAACCTGACCGCTGAAGATTGCCAGCGGGAAGTTCCACGGGCTGATGCACACCACCGGGCCCAATGGGCGGTGGGCGTCGTTGGTGAAATCGTTGCGAGCCTGCACCGCGTAATAACGCAGGAAGTCCACGGCCTCACGCACTTCGGCGATGGCGTTGGCGAAGGTCTTGCCGGCTTCGCGAGCCAACAGGCCCATCAGCGGCTGGATCTCGCCTTCCATCAAATCGGCGGCACGTTCCAGAATCGCAGCACGTTCGGCCGGCGGGGTGGCCTGCCAGATCGGTGCAGCGTTCAGGGCGCACTGGATCGCGTTGTCGACGTCTTCGACATTCGCTTCCTGTACGTGACCGACCACGTCACGCAAATCGGACGGGTTCAGAACAGGCGCAGGGGTTTCGGTGCTGGAGACGCAACCGAGCATCGGCGCGGCTTTCCAGTGGTTGTGAGCAGTGGCCAGCAGAGCGCACGACAGCGAAGCCAGGCGATGTTCGTTGGCCATGTCGATGCCGCTGGAGTTGGCACGCTCGGCACCATAAAGATCGCGCGGCAGCGGGATGCGCGGGTGCGGCAGGCCGAAGCCGCCTTCCAGCGTCGCCATCTGCTCGATGCTGGCCACTGGATCGGCCACCAGCTCCTGAATCGAAATGGACTGGTCGGCGATACGGTTCACGAACGAGGTGTTCGCGCCGTTTTCCAGCAGACGACGTACCAGGTACGCCAGCAGCGTTTCGTGAGTCCCGACCGGTGCGTACACGCGGCATGGACGGTTCAGCTTGCCTTCGGAAACTTTACCTACAACCTGTTCGTACAGCGGTTCGCCCATGCCGTGCAGGCACTGGAACTCGTACTGGCCCGGGTAATAGTTCTGACCGGCGATGTGGTAAATGGCCGACAGAGTGTGGGCGTTGTGTGTGGCGAATTGCGGGTAGATGACTTCCGGCACCGACAACAATTTGCGGGCGCAAGCGATGTAGGAAACGTCGGTGTACACCTTGCGGGTGTAGACCGGATAGCCTTCCAGGCCTTCGACCTGGGCGCGCTTGATTTCGCTGTCCCAGTACGCGCCTTTCACCAGGCGGATCATCAGGCGATGACGGCTGCGGCGAGCCAGGTCGATCACGTAATCGATCACGTACGGGCAACGCTTCTGGTAAGCCTGGATCACGAAACCGATGCCGTTCCAGCCGGTCAGTTGCGGCTCGAAGCACAGGCGCTCCAGCAGATCCAGCGACAGCTCAAGGCGGTCGGCTTCTTCGGCGTCGATGTTCAGGCCGATGTCGTATTGCTTGGCCAGCAGGGTCAGCGACAACAGGCGCGGGTACAACTCGTCCATCACACGCTCGTACTGCGCACGGCTGTAACGCGGGTGCAGTGCCGACAGCTTGATGGAAATGCCCGGGCCTTCATAAATCCCACGACCGTGGGACGCTTTGCCGATCGAGTGGATGGCTTGTTCGTACGACGCGAGGTACTTCTGCGCGTCGTGCTCCGTGAGGGCTGCTTCACCGAGCATGTCGTAGGAATAACGGAAACCCTTGGCTTCGAACTTGCTCGCGTTGGCCAGGGCTTCGGCGATGGTTTCGCCGGTGACGAACTGCTCGCCCATCAGGCGCATGGCCATGTCGACGCCCTTGCGGATCATCGGCTCGCCGCTCTTGCCGATGATGCGGCTCAGGGACGAAGTCAAACCCGCTTCATTATGGGTGGCGACCAGTTTGCCGGTCAGCAGCAAGCCCCAGGTTGCGGCGTTGACGAACAGCGACGGGCTGTTGCCCAAGTGTGGCTGCCAGTTACCGGTGCTGATTTTGTCGCGGATCAGTGCGTCACGAGTGCCCTTGTCCGGGATGCGCAACAGCGCTTCGGCCAGGCACATCAGTGCCACGCCTTCCTGGGACGACAGGGAAAATTCCTGCAACAGGCCCTGAACAATTCCGGCACGGCCACCGGCGCTCTTCTGATTGCGCAGTTTCTCGGCAATCGAGGCAGCGAGCTTGTTGGTGGCGTCAGCCATGGCAACCGGCAGGCGCGCCTGTTCGATCAGCATCGGCACCACTTCCGGCTCAGGACGACGGTAAGCAGCGGTAATGGCGGCGCGCAACACCGATTGCGGCAAGATGCTTTCGGCGAACTCAAGGAAGCACTGGTGCGCGTGGTCGACATGGACGTCGCCACTGTCGTCAGCTTCTTTGGCCGTCAGGCCGTTGAGCTCGGTCAGGGTTGCACCACCCTCGAGTTTTTCCAGGTAATTGAAAATTGCCTGCTTGATCAGCCAGTGCGGCGTGCGATCAATCGAAGTCGCGGCGGCCTTGAGGCGCTCGCGGGTCGGGTCGTCAAGTTTGACCCCAAGGGTGGTGGTAGCCATATTTTTATCCTCATGTTTGCCACGACCGCGTGGCATCAGCTGGCGGCAAGATTAGCTGCGCGCTCTCTGAGGTGCAACCGGGTGCAACCCTTTTTTTGTCGGAATAATAGGCAGCTCGTCAGGAATTAAATTCCGGTACGAACGTACCGCTCCTGCTTGGTGCTTTTGCTTCTAGTAAACGCTCATGACTGCTCTAAAAGGGAGCAAAAACAGAGCTTTTCAAGCTAAATCCGACTAGGTGCAACTTATTCTCAAAAAATGGGTTGCACCTTATTTGCGTTGTTGAATAGGATTCGCGCCCAAGGTGCAACCGGTTAAAAAGACAGGTGCACCGGCTGATGGCTTTCCTGGGGAAACATCAGTCCTAAATGCGCGGACCCGCAAATCGTTTGATCAAACATTGTCGTTTGTCGGCGTTTTCACACTCTGCCGCTACATAAAAACAAAGCCAGGGCATCACTTAATGAGCGTTAGCAATCCAACCCTGATCACGTTCGTGATCTACATCGCAGCAATGGTGCTGATCGGCTTCATGGCCTATCGCTCCACCAACAACCTTTCTGACTACATTCTGGGCGGTCGCAGCCTTGGCAGCGTCGTGACTGCATTGTCCGCTGGCGCCTCCGACATGAGCGGCTGGTTGTTGATGGGTCTGCCGGGCGCCATCTACATGTCCGGTCTGTCCGAAAGCTGGATCGCCATCGGTCTGATCGTCGGTGCTTACCTGAACTGGCTGTTCGTCGCCGGCCGTCTGCGCGTGCAGACCGAGCACAACGGCGATGCGCTGACGCTGCCGGACTACTTCTCCAGCCGTTTCGAAGACAAAAGCGGCCTGCTGCGGATCATCTCGGCGGTTGTGATCCTGGTGTTCTTCACCATCTACTGCGCGTCCGGCATCGTCGCTGGCGCCCGTCTGTTCGAAAGCACCTTCGGCATGTCCTACGAGACCGCGCTGTGGGCCGGTGCTGCGGCGACGATTGCCTACACCTTCGTCGGTGGTTTCCTGGCAGTCAGCTGGACTGACACCGTACAAGCCACGCTGATGATCTTCGCCCTGATCCTCACGCCGATCATCGTGTTGCTGGCGACCGGCGGCGTCGATACCGCGTTCCTGGCCATCGAAGCGCAAGATCCAGCCAACTTCGACATGCTGAAAAACACCACCTTCATCGGCATCATCTCGCTGATGGGCTGGGGCCTGGGCTACTTCGGCCAACCGCACATCCTGGCGCGTTTCATGGCGGCGGATTCGGTCAAGTCGATCGCCAATGCCCGTCGCATTTCCATGACCTGGATGATCCTGTGCCTGGGCGGCACCGTGGCTGTAGGCTTTTTCGGTATTGCCTACTTCTCGGCCAACCCTGCCGTGGCGATGCCCGTCAGCGAAAACCACGAGCGCGTGTTCATCGAACTGGCCAAAATCCTGTTCAACCCATGGATCGCCGGTATTTTGCTGTCGGCCATTCTGGCTGCGGTGATGAGTACCCTGAGCTGCCAGTTGCTGGTGTGCTCGAGCGCCCTGACCGAAGACTTCTACAAAACCTTCCTGCGTAAATCGGCTTCCCAGGTGGAACTGGTCTGGGTCGGCCGCGCCATGGTGCTGCTGGTTGCCCTGATCGCCATCGCATTGGCCGCCAACCCGGAAAACCGTGTGCTGGGTCTGGTCAGCTACGCTTGGGCCGGTTTCGGTGCTGCGTTCGGTCCAGTGGTCCTGATCTCCGTGATCTGGAAAGACATGACCCGTAACGGCGCACTGGCTGGCATCCTGGTCGGCGCGATCACCGTGATCGTGTGGAAACACTTCGAACTGCTGGGCCTGTACGAAATCATCCCTGGTTTCATCTTCGCCAGCCTGGCGATCTACATCGTCAGCAAACTGGGCGCGCCGACGCACGGCATGCTGCAGCGTTTCGCTGCTGCCGAGGCTGATTTCCGCCTGAACAAGTGATCGGGATGAGCTGAGGCTCAACCCTTTCGCCGAACATGAAAACGGCCCGCTTCCTTTGGAGGCGGGCCGTTTTTATTGGGCGTTAGAAAATCCCTCTGTGGGAGCGAGCCTGCTCGCGATGGTGTGTCAGCCAAAGAGGTTTCGACTGACACACCATCGCGAGCAGGCTCGCTCCCACAGGAGGGCAGTGGTGGTTTTGAAAGGAATGTCTGTAGCCAAACATCCCGATTTTTGAAGGAAGAATCTTTAAAAAAGCACGACAAATCTGAGTTTCCTGTCCCTTCGTCAACACCCCTTGCCGCTCATGCAGAATCGCCCGCCTTCACTCTGCAGAGACACATCGGATGTTCGCTCTTGCTAATCAACCGCGTTTCACGCTGACCGTCGACGGTGACCAGCATGACCTCAAGGTGCTTGAGTTCACCGGCAAGGAAGCCATCAGCCAGCCTTACCGCTTTGATCTGGAACTGGTCAGTGAACGGCCGGACATCGAGCTCGAAAGCCTTCTGCATCGTCAGGCATTTCTGAGTTTCGATACACACGGCAGCGGTATACACGGTCAGATTTTTCGGGTTGGCCAGGGCGATTCCGGTAAGCGTCTGACGCGCTATCAAGTCAGCCTGCTCCCGCGTTTGACCTACCTCGACCAGCGCATCAATCAGCGGATTTTCCAGCACAAAAGCGTGCCGGTGATCATTGCGCAAATCCTTGAGGATCATGGCATCCAGCGCGATGCGTTCGCCTTTCAGCTCGGCAGCGATTACCCCGATCGCGAGTACTGCGTGCAATACGCGGAAAGCGATCTGGCGTTCATCCAGCGGTTGTGCGCCGAGATCGGCATTCACTACCACTTTCAGCACAGCCCTGACGGGCATTTGCTGGTGTTTGGTGATGACCAGACGGTTTTCCCCCTGATCGACAAACCGACACTTTTCTCGCCTGACACGGGAATGGCGGCCGACGCGCCTGCGATCAATCGCTTCAACGTGCGGCTGGAAACCCGCACCACTTCGGTAGCCCGTCGCGACTACGACTTCCATAAACCCGGGCTGCAACTTGAAAGCCGAAGCGACAACGGGCAACTGCCGACGCTTGAGGATTATCACTTTCCTGGCCAGTTCACGGATCGCGAATCTGGCAGGGCGCTGGCTCAACGAACACTGGAGCGCCACAACGCGGACTACCGTCAGGCTGAAGGTCGCAGCGATGAGCCCGCTTTGGTGGCAGGCCACTTCCTGGCGTTGTCGGAACATCCACGCCAGGCCTGGAATGACCTGTGGCTGATCACCAAAATCGAACACCATGGCCGTCAGCCGCAAGTGCTCGAAGAGTCAGTCAGCAGCGACGGGGCGGATGATTTCCAGGGCTATCGCAATACCTTTCTGGCGACGCCGTGGGATGTTTCGTTTCGCCCACCCCTGATCGGGAAACCCTCTTTCACCGGTTATCAGACCGCCGTAGTCACTGGCCCGACCGACAGTGAAATCCACTGCGACGAGTACGGCCGCGTCAAGGTTCAGCTCGCCTGGGATCGTGACGCAAAGCGCAATGAACATTCCAGTTGCTGGTTGCGCGTCGCCACCGGCTGGGCGCATGACGGCTACGGCGTCGCACTGATTCCTCGGGTCGGCATGGAAGTGTTGGTGGGGTTCCTCGATGCCGACGTCGATAAACCGATGGTCATGGGCTGCGTACCCAATGGCGCCAACTCGATATCGCTGAATCTGCCCGCCGACAAAACCCGCAGCATTTTCCGCAGCCAAAGTAGTCCCGGTGGCGGTGGTTACAGCGAATTACGCATCGAGGATCGCAAAGGCGCCGAGGAAATCTACCTGCGGGCCCAGCGAAACTGGACTCAACACGTGTTGAACGACCTGCACGTCCAGGTCGGAAATCAGCGCAGTGCGGTGATTGGTGCCAACGATAACCTGCACGTTCACGGTGACCGCTCCATCACCGTCAGCAACCAGACCCTCAAGGCGAGCGGGCAATTTCACGCCAGCGCCGGCCAGCAAATTGTCATCGATGGCGGCGCAAGCGCGACCATCCAGGCGGGTGGCCACTGGATCAACATCGGCCCCGCCGGGATCTTCAGCAGCGTTCCGATTGAACTGGGCGGTGCACCGATGCCGGCCATGGACGCCGCGACCACTCAACGAACACTTCTGGCACTCAGCACAGCACAGATTCTGACCCTGAAAAGCGACGCCCCATTCTGCGAAGAATGTGAACGCTGCAAGGGTGGTGTCTGTGCAGCCTGAGTGCTTGTCACCCCTCACTTGGCTGGAGCGCCAACCACTCGAGCCTTCCGAGCAGTTGTTCGCAGTGTTCGGCAATGCCAGTTCCGCTGAGCCGTTCAACGCCTGGCAGAGATCAAGTCCGTTGCATGCGCCGAGCCCGATCTGGGCCGACACCGCTTATGCCGAGTGGGAACCGGTCATGCCCTATGTCGGAATCGTCGCTGCTGACAGTGAGTTTCTGGATTGGGTCGCCACTACCGAGTCTCGCGATTGGGGTTGGCTGGCAGTTTCCTCTTCGCCTCAAGACGTGTTGATCGAACATCTGCGCAGCCTCACGCAAGTGTTTTTGCCCAATGGCAACGCGGTGTTTTTCCGCTTTTGGGACGGGCATTACTTGCTGCCGATTCTTCAGTCGGCCGAAGTCGATGTCACTCAACTGCTGCCGGTCGTGGGGCGGTGCCTGATCAATGGTCAGCCGCTCGACATCGGTGGAACTGCACTGAAAACCGCCAGGGTTTTTCCATGGTGGGAAATCTCCACAACGCTGTTGAAGCACCTCTGTGAACACTCAAACACCACTCGGCTGAACAACTTGCTCACGTGGTTGAGCGAGGACCGTCCTGATCTTTTCGAGGCATTTTCCGAAAGCGTGTTGCGGCACAAAGTCGCGATCTTTCTGGAAGAGCCGGGCCTGCCGCCAGCCCCGAAATCAGCCTTGGTGGATTACCTGTCGATGGAGCTGGACTGATGGATCAGATCGTACGGATCGAGCAGGAGCTCGAAGGTTTCAAGGACACGCTGAGTGTGTATCGCCAGCAACTCAAGGGCTTTTTAAGTCGTAACGCCGACAAGGTCAGCCGGGCAATGGACCTGCCCTCGCTGATGGACATGGACCGGCAGATCAAACTGGGCAACACCACTACATCGGTGAGCCGCAGTGATGACGACTTTTTCTCCAGTGTTGCGCAGTGTCCGCTAAACGGAATTCTGCAGATCGAGAGCAAGTTCGAATCGGTTTATGACGTTCCGCTGGGGAACATTGATGTTGATGTGATTGCTGTTGATGGCGGCGAAAAAAACACCGTCACGCTCGATGAAAACGGCAAGGGACAATTCAGGGGCATTGCCGGGAAGTTCTACCGCGTGCATGTCCACAGCGCGGTGACTTCGGATCAGGTTGATGAGCTTTTCAAGTCTTACGACGGCCTGACCGGACAGCTGGAAGACTGGCTGCGAATTGAGTGGCAAGGCTTCAAGCCGCAGTGGTCGCAGTCAGCGTTTGCCGCTGCGGGTAATGGCCTGCTGGCGGGAAGTTGGGCGGCGGTCATTGGTGTGTGGGACAGCATCAGCCTGCTCTCGGACATTCTCCAGGATCCCGGCAAGTTCGTTGAGCGATTGGGTAGCAGTGCGGATGAACTGGCCAAGCTCGCCAAAACCGCTCCGGACGTCATGGCCAAGGTCCAACTGCTGGCCAGTGACGAAGCGGCGCTGTGTTTGTTGTTGCGAACCGCCAGCCTCTGGCTGGAGATGTTGCCGCCCAGCGAGATCGCTGGAAAAACCGCCGAAGCACTGTCGACGGTGGTGGTTCAGTTGCTCATCGACATTCTAATTGGCGTGGTCCTGACCTTCGCCGGTGCGGGGGCGGGCATCGCCTACCTGGGTATGCGTCTCGCCAGCTACGGGGCCCGTATCGTCAGCGCCGTGCAGGGTTTCGTCAAAGCGATTTTCACCCTCATCAACAACTTCATGACCTACGTCGACCAGTACAAAAAGGTCGCCGCACGGGGCGTGGCAGCGGGTGTGAAAAAAGGCGGATTGCACCTGCGTTGGGACGCCAGACGCAATACCACGCTCAAACAAAACGAACACCACGACGACGCTTCGAAACAGGCAACAAACCCCAACGGCGACAGCGCCGATGCCGCCGATAAAACCGCCACCAACAAATGCCCGGTGTCGATGGTCACCGGTGAAGAACTGCTGACCCTCACCGACGGTTCACTGAATGGCATCCTGCCATTCGACTTCACGCGGCTCTATCGCACCAGCGCCGTCGAGATTGATTGCGGCCTCGGTTTCGGCTGGAGTCACAGCCTTGCGCACCGACTGGAAATCGATGGCGATGGCGTCGTCTGGATCGACCACGAAAACCGTCGCACCACCTTTCCGCTGCCTGGCAATGAGCGCCCGGCGATCCACAACAGCCTCTCGCGTGCAGCGATTTACCTGGGCGACGCTCCGGAAGAGCTGATCCTCGCCCAGGCCGGCGACGACACGCGTTTCTATCATTTCATCAACGGTCGATTGGCTGCGATCAGCGACGGTTACGACAACCGGTTGCGCATCACTCACGACCGCCGCGACCGTATCCAGCGCCTCGACAACGGCGCCGGTCGCGCCTTGTTGTTGCGCTACGACCAGCACCATTTGATTGCCGTCGACTACCAGCGTTTTGTCCCGGCAGACACGTCGGATGAAGCCTGGATAACCGAACAGACACTGGTCAGTTACCGCTACGACGAGCGCGGTCGACTGATCGAAGCGACCAACGCCGCCGGGGAAAGCGAGCGCTACGACTACGACGACCAGCACGTCATCCAGCAGCGGCAACTGGCCGGTGGGGCGAGTTTCTTCTGGGAGTGGGAAAGGTCCGGCAAGGCTACGCGATGCGTCCGGCATTGGGCGTCGTTTGCGCAGATGGAAGCGCGCTATGTCTGGGATGACGAGGGCAGTGTCACCGTCCACAACATCGACGGCAGCGAAGAGGTTTACCAGCATGACGACCGGGCGCGACTGGTGCGCAAGGTCGAGCTGGATGGCGGCGAACACCTCAAAGCCTACGACGATAAAGGTCGATTGATTGCCGAACAGGATCCGCTCGGCGCCGTTACCGAGTACCACTACGACGAAGTCGGACGCTTGGTGGCGCTGATTCCGCCGGAAGACGAGCCCACGTCCTACGAGTATCGCAACGGTTTCCTGCATGCCCGGTATCGCGGCAAAGCGGTCTGGAAATATCAGCGCAACGCTCAGGGCGACATCACCGAAGCGACCGACCCCGACGGCCATGTCACCCATTATCACTACGATGAAAAAGGCCAGTTGCTGTCGATCCGTTACCCGGATAGCAGTCGCCATCTCTTCGTCCGCAATGCTTTAGGGCAACTGGTTGAAGAAACTTTGCCGGACGGTGGGTTGCGGCGATTTTCCTACGACGCGCTGGGTCGACGGATTACCGATCAGGATGAACACGGATCGCTCACTCACTACGGGTGGGACGCCGTTGGGCGATTGGTTCAGACGACACTTCCTACGGGGACTACGCGCGCCTTCAGCTACAACGCCTACGGAAAAATCACCGCCGAACGCGACGAGCTTGGCCTCGTTACCCGCTACGAATACGTCGATGGTTTGCATCTGGTCAGCCGCCGGATCAATCCCGACGGCACGCAGCTCAGCTATCGCTACGACAACGCGCAGCTGCTGCTCACAGAAATCGAAAACGAGTCCGGCGAACAATATCGCCTGGACTACACGCCCGGTGGATTGATCCGACAGGAAACCGGGTTCGATGGCCAGCGCACGGCGTACACCTACGACCTCAATGGAAACCTGCTGGAAAAAACCGAGTTCGGCGACGACGGCTCGCAGCGGGTTACCGCTTATGAGCGAGATTCGGCAGGGCGGCTGCTGGTCAAAACGCTGCCCGACGACATCAAGGTCAAATACCGCTACGACGACCTCGGCCGACTGATCAGCGTCGACGACGGTCACGATCATCCACTGGAATTCGAGTACGACCGACAAGACCGTTTGATCACCGAGCACCAAGGCTGGGGCACCTTGCGCTACGGATACGACGCCTGTGGCCAACTCAACCGCATGCGCCTGCCGGACGGCAGCAAGCTCGATTACCACCACGCCAAGGGTGGCGCGCTGACCGCCATCGACCTCAACGGCGCGCCGCTCACCACCCACCAATTCACGTTTGGCCGCGAACAACAGCGCCAACAAGGCCAGCTCACCAGCCGCTACCACTACGACGAACAGGGCCGCCTGCAAGCGCACGCGATCAATCAACAAACCCGGCCGCTGTACCTGCGCCACTACACCTACGCGGTCAACGGCAACCTGGCGACCGTCGCCGACAGCCGCCACGGCCAGCGCAGTTATTACTACGACGCCCTCAACCGCCTGACCCGCGTGCGCCACACCCGCGACGACCCACCGGAAAGCTTCGCCCACGACCCGGCCGGCAACCTGCTGATGCAAAACCGCCCCGGTGTGGCTGCCGTAAAAGGCAATCGCCTGCTCATGCAAGGCGACCGCCATTACGACTACGACGCCTTCGGCAACCTCATCCGCGAACGTCGCGGCACCGGGCAAAAACTCGTCACCGAATATGCCTACGACTGCCAGCATCGCTTGGTTAGCGTCACGACCCCGGACGGACGTTGCGCGAGTTACCGCTACGACGCCTTCGGCCGACGCATCGCTAAAACCGTCGACGGTAAAACCACCGAGTTCTTCTGGCAGGGCGACAACCTCGTCGCTGAAAGCAGTCGCGAACACTACCGCAGCTATGTTTACGAACCGGGCACCTTCCGCCCATTGGCCATGCTCGACGGCAAAGGCCCGCGCAAGGCTTGCCCGTTTTACTACCAGCTTGATCACCTTGGTACTCCGCAGGAACTGACCGATTTTGGTGGCGAGATTGTCTGGTCGGCGAAGTACAACGCCTACGGAAAAGTCACGCGGTTGGCGTTCGGTGGGGGCGAGCAACTTGAGCAGCCGCTGCGGTTTCAAGGGCAGTACTTCGATGGCGAGAGCGGCCTGCACTACAACCGGCATCGGTACTATGATCCGGAGGTGGGGCGGTACCTGACGCCGGATCCGGTCAAGTTGGCGGGTGGGCTGAACGGGTATCGGTACGCGCTGAATCCGACGGGGTGGGTTGATCCGCTGGGGTTGGCTTGTACCGCTTGTCCTGGCGATTTGGATGTTGATGGGCCGTACAGCGAAATTGTTCCGGGTGGGGGGTTGGCGGCACACGAGGCGCGCGGTGGGCATCTCATTGCGAAACATATTGATAGGACCGAAGCACAATTGCGGGACAGGCTCAGGGCTGAGCCGCATATACCCATTGCTTCGACGTTTCCTAGCAGGGCTGCCGCAGAGGCCACTGTCTCAAATGTCATGGGGGGGAATAAAAAGGTAATTGATGATTTTATGAAAGGTAATGCACGGAAGCTCGTGATTACACAACCAATGCCTGCGCAGGCAGGTGTTGGGGTTGTTCGGCGCAGTGGGGCGCTGGAGCCATTGACGGTTGTAAAATTAATACTTCAGAAAGCGAGAAATTCGCCGTCTGGCTACATAATATTAACGGGGTATGCAAGTGACCGATAATTCGTATTCGCAGCTTTTTCAATTTTTGGGTGCCTACTTTAACGAGGACTGGATGTGCGAATCCGAATTGGCGGATGATATTGTCCGATCTTTCGTAAATGATTCAACAGCAGAGACGATTGCAGAGGTAAAGCGGGAAATCACAATGTTGTTAGAAATGCATATGGTTGAGCCTGAGCTAAGAGAGTTTCTGCTAAAAAACATGTCTTGTTGTTACTGTTACTGGCACGAATGGGCGTCAGGGGAGGCATGGTTAAATCATGTTGTTAATGTTTTTGGTGAGTGAGATGAGTTTGGTTTTCAATTTAGAAATTTATCTTGATTAATAGATATGGTCGTACACTGTTCCGAGTTGCACGATTTTTTTGGCGCGTACTTTCATCAGGATTGGACGGTCGAGCACGGGGCGGCTGAGCAAGTTATAGATGCTTTTATAGCTGACACTGACCCCGGGGATTTAATGTTGGTCCGGGAAGAGCTCAATTTTCTGCTTGATCAGCGGAAGGGCGAAGTGGAGTTAAGGGATTATCTATTGAAAGAGCTGAGCTGTTACTACTGCTACTGGAACGTATGGGAGTCTGGCGAATTATGGTTGCGTCATATTGCTAGCAAATTTGATAACAAAACTGATAAAAATTAAAATTTGTTCCGTTTTGGGCGCCAGTCTTGAAGATCAATCAACCTGGTAAGGCCCGCTATCTCTGAGGCAGATAGATTTTATGACCGCTTCGCGCTCAATTCGCGGGCAAGCCTCGCTCCTACAGTATTGGAGTCGTTCCGATTTTAGGATGCGTGCCTCGATTCTGTAGGAGCGAGGCTTGCCCGCGAATGCGGTCTTACAGGCTGCGAAATTTCTGTAGCAGCAAAGGGGACGGACATATTTTTGCTGCTAGCTTCGAAGGTGTTTTTGCTAGTAATAAGAGTAGAAAATAAATCCGTTCACTTTTTGCGCCCGCTGGTCTGGCTTGGTTGGAACATGTTTTCGGTATGCTTTAGCTATAGAGCGGATCCGCTTAGCTGTGCGCGTGGGTTAATGGTCGTTGATAATCTTAGAGGAGGGGATTGTGTTGGATTATTGTTTATATATGTTAAATGGTATTTGAGTTTTCAGCGTTATTGAAGTTTCGTTCGGTAAGATAGATATTTGTTTTGGAGGTGAGGCATTTGAAAAAAATAGTGATTATGTTGATTGGCAAGTTTATGAAAGTTAGTGTTTTTAGTAAATGGAAAGAAAGGATGGCTGTGGTGCGAGGTCCTAGAAATGGTGGGGCGAAAAGTTTGGTCTCCGCTGCTGAGCAGAAAACCATTGCTGGCGAGCTTCATGGTGAAAGCAAGAAATGGAGAGCCGTTCCCAGTTCAAAATTTTTAAGCTATGAAGCGCAGTTAAATGCATACAATGAGGCGATTACAAGGGAGGCCAGAAATATGTCACGTTTTACCGGGGAGGATAGTAAAGGGAACTTGGTAGTGCGAATGGAAGCTGAAAATATAGGGCGTGGATATGAGCCTAATGCTTTAGATCCGGCCAATCCGCGTTACATTCCGAAGATGAATGCATTTGAGATGAAATTCGATTTTGAGACGTTGCAGCCTATAGCGCTTTACCCGATAGAGAAAGTTTAAATGTTGATGCATCCTTTTCTTGATATTCCATATAATCCAAGCTTAGGGCACTTTCTTGGTGGGTTCGATATATATGATCGCGAGGAGAGTCTTGGGGTTGAGTTGTCGGAGTACGATCCTGGCTGTCCTTCAGATAGAGAGTTTTTAATATCTCGGTTTGTAGTGAAGCGCTTCGCTGGATTGAGCTATCGACATAAGTTTGTTTTGTTTTTTATGTTGGGAGAGGCTCTTGATGGAGATTCGAAAGTTTTTGCTGAGGTATTTGAGCATGATCCGATATCGCCTTCATTACTTCCTCCTGGCTGGGATGAAATGAAAGATCCCAAGGCGTTTTTTGAAGATGTTTACGTTAAATTATCCGAAGCTTGGGTCGAAGATTTGTACAAGGCGAGTCAGGAGGACTTTTCAACCTGGTGAAAGGCTATTCCTGTAGCGAGAGGTGCAAAATTTCGCAGTGTTTGTTCCGGCCTTTTCGCGGGCAAGCCTCGCTCCTACAGGATTGGGGTTGTTCCCATTTTTGGCGGTGTGCCTCGATTCTGTAGGAGCGAGGCTTGCCCGCGAAGGCGGTCTTACAGGCTGCGAAATTTCTGGGCAAGGTCGTCGGAAGTTTCCTTCAAGTTGTAGCGGTTTGCATGAACTGGTGGGAAGTGCGTTCCATCGATAGTCTCTGGTGGTCACTGAAAATTCAGTGGCAGGGTGTAGGAACCCTTCAAGACTAGAGAGGACGCTTTGGCGTCGATACCTGTATTTGCGGCCGGCAACGTGCGTCCGTAAGATCAGTTACGGCGGCTCTGCGCGGGCATGCTTCGGCGTGGTCGAGTTCTCTGGTCTCGATATTCCTACCCCGCGTATAGCTGCCACCCAAGCCTGTAGGAAGGCCGATGGTAGCTTCCCTTCTTACCAGAGGTTTAAAAATGACTAATCTTCACCCCGATCCACCCTACGAAAAACCAACTCCTCCACCCAAAAGCCGTTTCATGGCTCTGACCAGTAACTGCGACGACATGCCCACCTTGTTCGTCGATACCCTCGCACCACTCGACGTTTTATACGACGCCGCCAGCTATCGAATCCGCGCTGTCACCCAAGTGCTCGAAAACCTGTCGATGCGTGGTTCTATCGAGTGCCAGTCCTTCATCCTCAGTGACTTTGCCCTGCTCTGCGCCATTCCGTTGCGGGACGGGTGTGATGTGCTGGACGTGTTGGGGCGGCGGTTGAAGGCGCTGTCGTAGCATCGGTAAAGGGGGGATCCTTCCGGCTTAATTGTGGGAAGGATCGTCCGGATGATTTTTTGATGACCTACTTTGGCAGGTACTGATCCTGAGATTTGACGAATGCGTTGAATTCCACGGAGTTGTAAACCTCTAGACAACCATAAAAAACCATTTTTTTATCGGAGTGCTTGCTGACGGATGAGGTCCTTGCGTAGGCATTACGCATGTATTTCTCGGTTTCTGCGTAGGGGTCATGCGTGACCTCGAGGGTGTCCTCGTTTTGAACGATCAGATGCTGACCTTTTCCCATCGACGAGTAGGCGCCAATCGCGAGTCCTATATCCGATTTGATTTCTGACTCGTCCTTGAATTGGCCGGAAATACAGTTGGCCAACCCATAATTTTTAAGCGTTTCTCGAGCCTTATCGATACTGATTTCAGCAGATATGGCTCGCCCTGAAACCAATAGTAGTGCCAGCACAATTAACTGCGAGCGTGTCATCCTTTCAACTCCCAAAAGTTTATTTTTTCCAGCTTTACCCTCGGATTGTCATAGGTGTGGCTGTCTTGCCTATGGTAGTCACTGTCGTCACCGGTCACGCTCCCGTTCCAAAGGGTAGCGTGGCCTGATGCGTCGCTCCATCCGGTGATCTCCATGACAATGACGCCTTTTTTGCCATTTATAAAATTTGAATTACTTTGCGTCAAAATATGGTCGGGTTCGCCCCAGTTATGTCTAAGAAAAGCGAGGAAATCGACCACCTTCATGATGTAGGGGAGTTGGTCCGCTCCACTCAATCGATAGATGGGCTGGTTTTTTATGATCGTGCCTTTGGGGATTTTGTATCCGCCATAGTTAAAGGCTCTGCTTATCCTCAAGGCGCAGGCATTCGCATAAGCATCAGGCTTTTCCACTCTTGCCGCTTCGACTCCGCCGCCGACAAGTCCATAAACCTCCAGTGAGCCTTTATGACCCACTTCTGCATATGCGTTCCATAAAGTGCTGAAACGAGGCCGTTTAACCGAAATGTTGGAAGACACCCCGCCGGAACTGATGACAACTTGAGCCATTATGCTTCCCCTTCCATGTCAATAATTTCGCTTCCAAATGCGTTTGGAATGATGGCTATGCCTTTGGCTCCGACTATCCCGGTCAACGCTTTTTCGGTGGGGCCGCTAATGTTGACGGTAACCGTCTCGCCGGGAAAATAACCCGAGGTTTTTACATGAATATTCAAGTCGGTGTAAAACCGGGAAACTGACTCAACAGGCACCTGCGCATCGCCATAGGACAAGGAAATATCAGTGATGGTCTTGGGACGATTGAGCGCGGCAGTGATGCCTGAAAAATCTGCTTTGTTGTGTTCGGCTCCTCCATATACAGATGACTGAGCGAACATCACCTTGTTGGATTGTGGAGGGCAGCCGCAGGCAACGTAATCACCTTCCAGGGCAACCAATCCGGCCGGTAACGTAATGGTTCTGGGCCCGACCGCGACGATAGGGCCTTTTCCTTTGCTGCAGGCTGGGCAACTTGCCAAGTGTCCAATGGACGAGGTGCTTACGGCGCTATCGATGTTGATACCGACATTCCCTTCCAGTACCGAGCCGCCGGTTGAGGTGGGCGCACCGATACCAATCATTTTCCGTCCCATGTAAATCTCCATTTTAGGGGTATCAGGCCGGTCCGATCTTCGCATTCATGTGTAAGCGCCACGATGGCAGGTCTTCGGCAATATGTGACTTGATGTTGCTCGCCACATGAGCAAGATCAAAAAATCGCAGCCGTCGGCGGTTTCGACGGGGGGACGTGGTTGCGATTGAAGGAGCGAATGCCCGCTCAGCCGCGAAGCCCTGACGTTCGCCTCGGTACAAGGTAAACTTCCCGGCCTTCGCAGGAGCAATCATGAATTATCGTCACGCCTTCCATGCCGGCAATCACGCCGATGTGTTCAAACACCTGACCTTGACCCGCCTCATCGCCCTGATGTCGCGCAAGGAGCAGCCGTTTGCCTATCTCGACACTCACGCCGGCATTGGTCTGTATGACCTGCAAGGCGATCAGGCGAGCCGTACCGGTGAGTACCTGGAAGGCATCGCGCGGTTGTGGGATCAGCCGGATCTGCCGGAACTGACCGCCGATTACATGAAGGTGCTGCACGACATGAACCCGGATGGCCAGTTGCGCTATTACCCGGGGTCGCCGGAGCTGGCGCGCCGTCTGACGCGGCCGCAGGACCGGGTGATGCTCAACGAGAAACACCCCGAAGACGGTGTGTTGCTCAAGGACAACATGGCTGGCGACCGTCGGGTGAAGGTTCACCTCGGCGAAGGCTGGCATGTGCCGCGTGCGATGTTGCCGGTGCAGGAGAAGCGCGCGGTGATGTTGATTGATCCGCCGTTTGAACAGCTCGATGAGATGCAGCGTTGCGCGGCGTCGCTGAAAGAAGCGATTGGCCGGATGCGTCAAACCGTGGCGGCGATCTGGTACCCGGTGAAGGACCAGCGCATGTTGCGTCGTTTCTATCAGGATCTGGCCGGCACGGGCGCGCCGAAGTTATTGCGGGTGGAGTTGCTGGTGCATCCGCTGGATACGCCGAACAGTCTGAACGGTTCCGGGTTGGCGATCGCGAACCCGCCGTGGGGGCTGGAAGAGGAGTTGCGTGAGCTGCTGCCGTGGTTGTCCAAGAAGTTGGGACAAACCCAGGGTGGGTGGCAGATGGATTGGTTGATCGCCGAATAACCACGGCAAACGAAAAACCCTGTAGGAGCCGGCTTGCCGGCGATGATGGCCGAGAGATCTTCGCTGGATTTCCCGCCGTCATCGCCAGCAAGCCGGCTCCTACAATTGGATCTGTGTCAGATCGGATTGGGTGGGTAACGCCAATCAGTTGTGTGCCGAGCTCAATATTGTGTCTGACACGAAACCTGTAGGAGCCGGCTTGCCGGCGATGGCGGCCGAGAGATCTTCGCTGGATTTTCCGCCGTCATCGCCAGCAAGCCGGCTCCTACAATTGGATCTGCGTCGGATCGGATTGGGTGGGTGACGCTGGTCCTGCCAATCAGTCGTGTGTCGAGCGCAATCTCGTGGCTGACATATAACCTGTAGGAGCCGGCTTGCTGGCGATGACGGCCGAGAGATCAACGCTGGATTTCCCGCTGCCATCGCCAGCAAGCCGGCTCCTACATTTTGATCTGCGTTGGGTCAGATCGGGCAGGTGACGCCGGTGCCGCCAATCCCGCAGTAGCCTTCAGGGTTTTTCGCCAGGTATTGCTGGTGATAGGCCTCGGCGAAGTAGAACGTCGGCGCTTCTTCGATTTCGGTGGTGATGGTGCCTTTACCCGCCTTGGTCAGTTCGGCCTGGAACACTTTTTCGCTGTTCTTGGCCGCTTCCAGTTGCGTCGGGTTGGTGGCGTAGACCACCGAGCGGTACTGAGTGCCGATGTCATTGCCCTGGCGCATACCCTGAGTCGGGTTGTGCAGTTCCCAGAACATTTTCAGCAGTTCTTCATAGCTGACTTTCGCCGGCTCGTAGACCACCAGTACCACTTCGCTGTGGCCGGTCAGGCCCGAGCAGACTTCTTCATACGTCGGGTTCGGCGTGAAGCCACCGGCGTAACCCACCGCCGTACTCACCACACCTTCGCGCTGCCAGAACTTGCGCTCAGCACCCCAGAAGCAACCCAGGCCGAAGATCGCAAAGTCCACGTCCATGGCGAACGGGCCCAGCAGCGGGGCGTCGTGGACGAAGTGTTTTTCCGGCACGGTCATCGGGGATTCGCGGCCAGGCAGAGCTTGTTCTTTAGTAGGGAGCACGTTTTTGTTCACCAGAATTTCCGAGCGCAGAACCATGATCAGTCCTCTCAGTCAGGTTGAAATGTAGGTAGTCAGACCGCCAGTTTGCCCAATGCTGCCTGGTTACGCACTATCCAATGTGGGAGCGGGCTTGCTCCGGGCGGCGTTCCGACGAATGCGGTGTGTCAGATGACACTGTTGGTGACTGATGCACCGCTATCGCGAGCAGGCTCGCTCCCACAGGGATTGCGGTGTGGTCAGGCGATTGGGCCGCGTGGGTAGCGCTTGAGCTTTTCGATCAGCTCGGAGCCCGGAATCGGTCGGTCGAACAGGTAGCCCTGGCCGACGTCGCAGCGGTGGCGGCGCAGGAAAGCCAGCTGTTCGGCCGTCTCGATGCCTTCAGCCACGACCTTGAGTTTCAGGTTGTGGGCCATGGCGATCACCGCGGAGGTGATTTCCATGTCGTCCTGGTTGTCCGGGATTTCGTGAATGAAGCTTCGATCAATCTTAATGATGTCGATGGGGAATTTTTTCAAGTAACTCAGCGACGAGTAACCGGTGCCGAAGTCGTCCATGGCCAGGGTCAGGCCCAGGCGCTTGAGCTGGTCGAGCTGCAAGTGGGTGTCTTCGGTGGCTTCCAGCAGCAGGCCTTCGGTCAGTTCCAGCTCCAGCAGGCTTGGAGGCAGCGCTTCTTCCTTGAGGATGTTGGCAATCGACGACACCAGGTCCGGGTCGGAGAACTGCTTGGGCGACAGGTTGATTGCCACTTGCAGATTGCCCAGGCCGGCGGCCGTCAGGTCTTTGCTCATGCGGCAGGCCTGACGGGCGATCCATTTGCCGATCGGGATGATCAACCCGGTTTCTTCGGCGACGCTGATGAACTGGTCCGGGCGGATCATGCCTTTTTCCGGATGGTTCCAGCGCAGCAGCGCTTCCATGCCCAGCAGGCGACCGCTGCGCAGGCACAGTTTCGGCTGGTAAAACACGTCCAGCTCGTTCTGTGTCAGGGCGCGGCGCAGGTTGTTCTCGACGAACAGTTTGTAACTGGCCTCGGCGTTCAGCGCTTCGGTGAACACCTGAACCTGATGCTTGCCGTTGGCCTTGGCCTTGTGCAGCGCGAGCCCAGCGTTACGCATCAGGGTTTGCGGGTCACGGCCGTGCAGCGGCGCGCAGGCCAGGCCCACGGAGCCGGTGACGCTGATCAGCTGGTTGTCGACGAACATCGGTTTGTCGAGGGTCGCCAGCAGTTGGTTGGCGACTTGCTGGCCCATCGCGAGGTCGGTGTTGTCCAGCAGCACGGCGAATTCGTTACTGGCGAAGCGCGCCAGGCTGCCGCTCGGGATCAGGCTGTTGCGCAGGCGTCGGGCCAGGCTGATCAGCAGTTTGTCGCCGGTCTGGTGGCCGAGGCTGTCGTTGATTCGCTTGAAGTTGTCGATGTCCACCAGCAGCAGACTGATCGGGGTATCGCTGTCTCGGGCGAAGCGCTCATCGAGATTACGGATGAACGCCGGGCGGTTACCGAGGTTGGTCAGGTTGTCGGTGTAGGCCAGGCGCTCGATGCGCTGTTGTGCGAGTTTGGTCTGGGTGATGTCTTCGTAGATGCCGATGTAATGCGTCAGCTCGCGGTTGTCGCCGTACACCTTGGAAATCGACAACTGGCCCCAGTAGGGTTCGAGGTTTTTGCGGCGGCTCTTGAATTCACCCTGCCAACTGTTGCTCTTGGCCAGCGCCGAGGGCGCGTCGAACAGCAGTTCGCTGAGGTTTTCCAGGGCCGGCAGTTCCGACAGCCGCTGGCCGTGGACTTCTTCGGTGGAGTACTGGGTGATCGCGGTGAAACTCGGGTTGACGTATTCCACCACGCCGTCGCAATTGACCAGCAAAAAGGCGTTGGCACTTTGCTCGACCGCACGCTGGAAAAGGTGCAGGGCGCTGGTGGCGGTGCGACGGTTGTGGTTGTTGATGACCTGGGCGAACTGGTCGGCCAGCTCGCCGGCGAAGGCGATTTCGTCGGACTGCCAGGCGCGGGTCGCACCGGTCTGCTCCAGACAGAGCACGCCGACCACTTGGCCATCGACACGAATGCTGGCGTCGAGCATCGCGTTCACATCGCGCGGGCGCAGGCTTTCGGCCATTTCCCGGGTGCGCGGATCGCGAATCGCATTGTGGGCATCGATTGCACGGCTGCCGTGCAGCGCGTCCATGTAATCGGGGAAGCCGCTGATGTCGATCGGCTCCGGTAGAGCGTATTCCTGGGTGGCGCGGTGATACGCCGAGATCGGCACCAACATCGAACCGTCGAGGTTCCACAGGCTGGCGCAGTCGATTTCGTAGATGTCACAGGCGCTGCGGGTGATCAGCTCGGCGGCTTCTTGCAGGGAGTTGCCGGTGCTGTAGCGCTGGCGGGTCAGCAGCAGGATCAAGTCTTGCTGGGCGCGCACGCGGTCCAGGTGCAGGAGCTGCTCCTGTTGGGCGCGCTGATTGAGTTCCAGGGCGATCTGCAAGCGCGAGTTCTGGGTTTCGAGGTCCAGCGCCGGCAGCAGCGGATCGCCTTGGAACATGCCATCGACCACCAGCAGGTAGCCGCGCAGCAGGTGTCGATTGTGTTGTTTGTAGGCTTCGCCCAGTTCCAGCAGGCTCAGGGTGCCTGCGGCGGTGTGCAAGGTGTAGCGGATCAGGTAATGCGGGCTATCGGTGAGTTGTTGCTGGACCGCGTCATGCAGCTGATAGCGCGCTTCGGGCTCCATCAGGCTGGCATAGGGCGAACCGACCAGCGCACAGAGTTCCACCGCGGGCAGGCCGAACTGTCGCTCGCAATTGGGATCGAGAAACAGCAGCGCCCAGCTGGGTTCATTCAGCCGTTCGAAACGCAGCATGCCGAGCCGCGAGGGCACCGGCAACTGCGTCACTACCTCGGCCACCATACGGCTGGCGGCATCGGGTTGGCTTTTCATGGAGGGTAACTCGCTTCGAATGTGCTGATCGCGCTGGGCTCTCGCCCTCTTTACTGTTGCCTGCGGCAAGGTTGCATCATTGCGACACCGACTGACAAGAGACATGAAGGCCAAGTGCTATAAGAATATGTCGGCCGGCGTGAACATTTCTTCAGTAATGGCTGAAAACTAACGTATTTCGCTGGAAAAAGCGTTGGGGCTGATCGCCAGCAAGCTGGCTCCTACAGGGGGAGGTGGGGTAATTCTCGATCTGCGGGGCGACACCGGACCTGTAGGAGCCTGGCTTGCCAGCGATGGCGGCCTGAAGGGCGGCGCAGAGTTTGAGGCCGCTATCGCCAGCAAGCCGGCTCCTACAGGGGAGGTGGGGTAATTCTCGATCTGCGGGGCGACACCGGACCTGTAGGAGCCTGGCTTGCCAGCGAAGGCGGCCTGAAGGGCGGAGCAGAGTTTGAGACCGCTATCGCCAGCAAGCTGGCTCCTACAGGGGAGGTGGGGTAATTCTCGATCTGCGGGGCGACACCGGACCTGTAGGAGCCTGGCTTGCCAGCGATGGCGGCCTGAAGGGCGGCGCAAAATTCGGGGCCGCTATCGCCAGCAAGCTGGCTCCTACAGAGGTTTGCGTGATTTCTCGATCTGCGGGGCGACACCGAACCTGTAGGGGCTTGGCTTGCCAGCGATGGCGGCCTGAAGGGCGGCGCAGAGTTTGAGGTCGCTATCGCCAGCAAGCCGGCTCCTACAGGGGGTCGCGTAATTTCTGTAGGAGCCGGCTTGCTGGCGATGTTTTTGGCATCACCGCAACGTAATGCTCGTCGACTGTAAAAGTTTGCCATCGCGGTCGTGATAACTGATGCGGATCTGTTCTGGCTCAACGATCAGGTGCGCGAAATTGTCCTGGCTGATGACCTGGCTGGTCAGTTCATGCCGATAATCTCCGGCGGCTGTTCGGGCTAGTGGCTGATCAAGGATGAAGGTGGAGGCTTTGGCGTAGGGCAGCAATTTGCTGTTGCACAGCGGCGAGGAGACGATGGTGTGCACCTCGAAGTCCGGGTCTTCGCTGTGGGTCAATCGACTGGTCAGGGAGCCGTGCACATCACCGGACACGAAGAACACATTCTTGATGCGGCGTGTACGAATGGTCTCCAGCAGCCGTAGTCGTTGCTCCGGAAAGGCTTTCCAGGCGTCATCGCCCAGGCGTTTGCGGTCGGGGTAGAACATCACGCTAGTGACCACGAATTTGACCCGGGCCGGGCTGTGGATCAGCCATTCGCACAGGGCCTGCTCCTGCTCTTCGTCGAAAATGCGCCGGTCGCCGGCCGACAGGTTGCGTCGGGTCCGGCTGTCAGTGACAAACCATTCGATATCCCCGTTGGTGAATTGATACCAATAGCGTTTCAGGGGGAGACGGATGTTTCCATCCTCAAGCAACTCATGGGCCGGGCTATGGCTGGCTTGATACAACTCATAGGCGGCGATGGCATTGTTATAGAGAAGGTCATCGTTTTTGTTTTTATTGGCGGGCCAGTTGTCTTCGATTTCATGGTCGTCGAGGATCATGTAAGTCGGCGTGCCGGACATTAACTTTGAAATGTGCGGCTGGGAAAAAGCCATGCGGTACTTGCTGAGTATTTCGTTGTATTCCCGATCAGGGGCGATGATGTTCAAGTCGTCGATATAGACTTGGTCGCCAGTCATCAACAGGGCGCTGATGGGCGTTTCGGCGCGCTGCGCCAGGTTGGTGATGGAGGCAAAGATCCGGTCGCCCAGATGCGGGAACGAAGGTGCACCGACCGTCATCCGCAGGTAACGGCATGACCCGACGATGTAAGCCCGTGGCGCTGCGGGATTGCCGGACTGGGTGCTGAAACGGTAGACATGCCTGGGCCATTGCAGCGGCAGTTCCTGAATCGTCTCCACGGTGTGCACGGGGCTCATGGGGCTGAACCAGCCAGCCTGGTATTCGTACTCGGTATCGGTGGCGAGATCGTTGAGGGCAAAGACGTCGCACATGTCTCGCGCGCTTGTCAGTTGTTTGAATATTGCTTTGGACCACGGTGTATCACCGCTGCGTCGATAACGAATTCCACCAAACGCCAAAGTGTCTTTTTGTAAGTCGCCACGTAAAAAAATACGGGCATGTTGAGTTGTAGTGTGGCCAATAATCGGGCCGACTGTAGGTTTAAACATATTCGAATCCATTCGAAGGGGTGTTAACTAAATAAGTAAGCCGACTAAACCTTTAGTTAGTCATTTGTATAGCCAAGCCTAGTGGGAGACCGGCAAAAAATATCGTGCCGAAGTGGATTCGAGTTGTGGGCTAACTCAACCACGAACGTAGGAAAGTGACTTTCTTCAAGTCAAAAAAAGCCCCGCCAAATTGGCGGGGTTGAGGTACGAGCGTGGCGCTCGGAAAACGTGAAACGCGAACGGCCCTCCGGTGAAGGAGGGCTGGCCGGTGTTACAGCAAGATGGTGCGGATGTCCGCCAGCAGGCTGCTCAGACGCTGGGTGAAGCGTGCAGCAGCGGCGCCGTTGATCACACGGTGATCGTAGGACAGCGACAGCGGCAGCATCAGTTTCGGCTGGAAGGCTTTGCCGTCCCAGACTGGCTGGATGGTTGCCTTGGAAACACCGAGGATCGCCACTTCCGGCGCGTTGACGATCGGCGTGAAGCCGGTGCCGCCAATGTGGCCGAGGCTGGAAATGGTGAAGCAGGCGCCTTGCATGTCGTCAGCGGTGAGCTTCTTGTCGCGGGCTTTGGCAGCCAGCGCAGCGGCTTCGGCTGCCAGTTGCAACAGGCTCTTCTGGTCGACGTTCTTGATGACCGGAACCAGCAGGCCTTCAGGGGTGTCGACGGCGAAGCCGATGTTTACGTACTTCTTGCGGATGATCGCCTTGCCGCTTGGTGCCAGCGAACTGTTGAAGTCCGGCAGTTCCTTGAGCATGTGCGCGCAGGATTTGAGCAGCAGCGGCAGGATGGTCAGCTTGACGCCGGCCTTCTCTGCAACGGCTTTCTGAGCGATACGGAACGCTTCCAGCTCGGTGATATCAGCCGAATCGAACTGAGTCACGTGCGGGATGTTCAACCAGCTGCGGTGCAGGCTCGACGCGCCGATTTGCATCAGGCGAGTCATCGGCACTTCTTCGGTTTCACCGAAGCGGCTGAAGTCCACGACCGGAATCGGCGGGATGCCCGCGCCACCGGTTGCGCCGGCAGCAGCGGCCGGTGCTTCCTTGGCCTTCTGCATCATGGCTTTGACGTAAACCTGCACGTCTTCTTTCAGCACTCGACCGTGCGGGCCGCTTGGGCTGACCGCGCTCAGCTCGACGCCGAATTCGCGGGCCAGTTGGCGTACCGCAGGGCCTGCGTGAACCTTGGCGCCCGATTTGGCCGGGGCCGCCGCAGGTGCTGGAGCAGCAGGAGCAGCGGCGGCTGGCGCAGGAGCGCTCGGTGCCGCAGCGGCTGGAGCCGACGCCGCAGCCGGGGCAGCAGCAGGCGCAGCGCCTTTGACTTTCAGCTTCAGGATCAGGTCGCCGGTACCGACTTCGTCATCCAGCTTGATGGAAATGCTTTCCACCACGCCAGCGGCAGGCGATGGGATTTCCATGCTCGCCTTGTCGGATTCCAGGGTGATCAGCGACTGGTCGGCGGCGACGGTGTCACCGGCCTTGACCAGTACTTCGATGATCTTGGCCTTGCCCGCCGAACCGATGTCCGGGACGTGAATGTCCTGAACGCTGTCGGCAACCGGTGCGGCCGGGGCGGCAGCGGCTGGCGCAGGTGCAGCGGCAGGAGCAGCCGCCTGAGCTGGCGCGGCCGCAGCCGGTGCCGCAGCACCTGCCACTTCCAGGTCCAGAATCAGGTCGCCGGTGCCGACTTCGTCGTTGAGCTTGACGCTGATGGCTTTGATCACGCCAGCGGCAGGCGATGGAATTTCCATGCTCGCCTTGTCGGATTCCAGGGTGATCAGCGACTGATCAGCCTCGACGGTGTCGCCGACCTTGACCTGGATCTCGATGATCTGGGCCTTGCCTGCCGAACCGATGTCCGGCACGTGCACTTGCTGAACCGAAGCGGCAGCTGGCGCAGCAGCAGGAGCGGCCGGCGCTGGAGCAGCGGCCGGTTTCTCTGCGGCTTTGGCAGCAGGCGCGGCAGCAGCAGGAGCCGCAGCAGCGGCACCTTCGACTTCCAGCTCCAGCAGTTCGTCGCCTTCTTTCAGGCGGTCGCCCAGCTTCACTTTCAGGCTCTTGATGATACCGGCCTTCGGCGCAGGCACTTCCATGCTCGCCTTGTCCGACTCAAGTGTCAGGATGCTCTGGTCGGCTTCGATACGGTCGCCGACCTTCACAAACAGTTCAATTACTTCACCTTCACCGCTGCCGATGTCAGGTACGCGAATGAGTTCGCTCACAGAATCTCTCCTCAGCAGTCCAGTGGGTTGCGTTTTTCCGGGTTGATACCGAACTTGGCGATGGCTTCAGCCACCACTTTAGGTTCGATGTCACCACGGTCAGCCAATGCTTCCAGGGCTGCCAACACCACGAAATGACGATCGACTTCGAAGAAGTGACGCAGCTTTTTGCGGCTGTCACTGCGGCCGAAACCGTCGGTGCCCAGGACTTTGAATTCCTTGGACGGGACCCACTGACGAATTTGCTCAGCGAACAGCTTCATGTAGTCGGTAGACGCGATGACCGGACCTTGACGGCCGTTCAGGCACTCTTCGACGTAGCTCAGTTTAGGCTTCTGGCCAGGGTGCAGACGGTTGGTGCGCTCGACGGCCAGGCCATCGCGACGCAGTTCGTTGAAGCTGGTGACGCTCCACACGTCGGCGCCAACGTTGAACTGCTCACGCAGGATCTTCGCCGCTTCACGGACTTCACGCAGGATGGTGCCGGAGCCCATCAGCTGAACGTGGTGCGCCGCTTCGCGGGTGTCTTCTTCGAGCAGGTACATGCCCTTGATGATGCCTTCCTCGACACCGGCCGGCATGGCTGGCTGCTGGTAGGACTCGTTCATCACGGTGATGTAGTAGAAAACGTCCTGCTGCTCTTCGGTCATCTTCTTCATGCCGTCCTGAATGATCACCGCCAGCTCGTAGCCGTAGGTTGGATCATAGGTGCGGCAGTTCGGGATGGTGGCAGCCAGGATGTGGCTGTGACCGTCTTCGTGTTGCAGGCCTTCGCCGTTCAGCGTGGTCCGGCCGGCGGTGCCGCCGATCAGGAAGCCACGGGTACGGCTGTCGCCGGCAGCCCAGGCCAGGTCGCCGATACGCTGGAAGCCGAACATCGAGTAGAAGATGTAGAACGGCAGCATTGGCTGGTTGTGGCTGGAGTACGAAGTACCGGCAGCGATGAAGGAGCTCATGGCGCCCGCTTCGTTGATGCCTTCTTCGAGGATCTGGCCCTTTTTGTCTTCCTTGTAGAACATCACCTGGTCTTTATCGACTGGCTCGTAGAGCTGGCCGACGGACGAGTAGATGCCCAACTGACGGAACATGCCTTCCATACCGAAGGTACGGGCTTCGTCCGGGATGATCGGAACGATGCGCGGGCCGATTTCCTTGTCCTTGACCAGCTGCGCGAGGATCCGCACGAAGGCCATGGTGGTGGAAATTTCACGGTCGCCCGAGCCGTCGAGGATCGCCTTGAGCGTATCCAGCGATGGCGTCGGTACGCTGAAGCTCTGCGCGCGGCGCTGTGGCACGAAGCCGCCCAGTGCAGTACGGCGCTCGCTCAGGTAGCGGGCTTCGGCGCTGTTTGGCTCTGGCTTGAAGAACGGCAGGTTTTCCAGCTCGTCGTCTTTGACCGGGATGTCGAAACGATCACGGAACAACTTCAGGCTGTCGACGTCGACTTTCTTGGTGTTGTGCGCAGTGTTTTTCGCTTCGCCGGCACCGGTGCCATAACCTTTGATGGTCTTGGCCAGGATGACGGTCGGTTGTTCTTTGTGGTTGACCGCTTCGTGGTACGCCGCGTAGACCTTGTACGGGTCGTGGCCGCCACGGTTGAGTTTCCAGATCTCGTCGTCGGACAGGTCTGCAACCATCGCCTTGAGTTCTGGCGTGTTGAAGAAGTGTTCACGCACGAACGCGCCGTCTTTGGCTTTGTAGTTCTGGTACTCGCCGTCGATGACTTCGTCCATGCGACGTTGCAGGATGCCGTCGACGTCTTTGGCCAGCAGTGGGTCCCAGAAACGGCCCCAGATGACTTTGGTCACGTTCCACTGAGC
Organism: Pseudomonas sp. FW300-N2A2; assembly: GCF_017351735.1. Lineage (NCBI taxonomy): Bacteria > Pseudomonadati > Pseudomonadota > Gammaproteobacteria > Pseudomonadales > Pseudomonadaceae > Pseudomonas > Pseudomonas sp. FW300-N2A2. The sequence continues at coordinate 221,202 of NZ_JACNDU010000002.1, forward strand.
ACCGCGGAACACGCCTTCGAGTTCCTGGATGATCTTGCCGTTGCCGCGAACCGGGCCGTCGAGGCGCTGCAGGTTGCAGTTGATGACGAAGATCAGGTTGTCGAGCTTCTCGCGGCCAGCCAGCGAGATCGCGCCCAGGGATTCCGGCTCGTCGCACTCGCCGTCGCCCAGGAAGCACCAGACTTTCTGCTTGCCTTCCGGAATGAAGCCACGGGCTTCCAGGTACTTCATGAAGCGCGCCTGGTAGATCGCCTGGATCGGGCCCAGACCCATGGATACAGTCGGGAACTGCCAGAAATCAGGCATCAGCCAAGGGTGCGGGTAGGACGACAGGCCCTGACCGTCCACTTCCTGGCGGAAGTTGTTCATCTGGTCTTCGGTGATGCGGCCTTCCATGAACGCACGGGCGTAAACGCCTGGCGAGGTGTGGCCCTGGAAGTAGATCAGGTCGCCGCCGTGTTCGTCGGTCGGGGCCTGGAAGAAATAGTTGAAGCCGATGTCGTACAGGGTTGCGCTGGAAGCGAAGCTGGAGATGTGACCGCCCAGGTCAGAATCTTTCAGGTTCGTGCGCATCACCATGGCCATCGCGTTCCAGCGTACCAGCGAGCGAATGCGGCGTTCCATGAACAGGTCGCCAGGCATGCGTGCTTCGTGGGTAACGGGAATGGTGTTGCGGTATGGCGTGGTGATGGCGTAAGGCAATTGCGAACCGCTGCGGGTTGCGAGTTCGCCCATACGGGTCATCAGATAGTGAGCACGGTCTTCGCCTTCTTTGTCGAGAACCGATTCCAGGGCGTCCAGCCATTCCTGGGTTTCGACGGGATCGAGGTCTTGCATGGCTTGCTCCAGGGCGGAAAGGCTTCCAGAATCGGTTGCCTGAGTTTGCGACTGGCCTTGTGGGCAGACGATATAAATTCTTGGATTGCCGAGAGGTAGGATTCGGCGGCGTGTAGTTTTACTACAAATCATCGGGCATTTCAGCTATTCGAATGTATATACGAGTAGTAAAACTACAGATGAGCGGCTTGTGGCCTCCGGCTACGTTGTGAGAATAATCGTTAAGGTTGGTCTTTTGCCAACCGAAAAAGGTGAAAGCTTGATGCTGCCTGCCAAAAATAAAGAAATTTCAGCTATTTCTAACCTTTGTTCGACAGTCGATCAGGTAGTGCAATTTGAAAATTCACTACATGCAGCCTCCTACACGCCGATCAAGGATAGACCATGAGCCTCCCTACGCTTGCTGAACTGCCCGGCATTCTCCTGCCGTTTGTCACCCGCGCCGAGCAGTCGTTCCGTGCGGCCGTCGATGCTCTTGATGATGATCATGGCCTGTCCGCCTGGACGCCTGAGCGCTGGGCGCAATTCGCCCGCGTCACCGCCGCCAGCGACTTCGTGATTGAACAGAGCGCACGTGACCCTTTGATGTTGCTGGCGCTGGTGCAGTCCGGTGAGCTGGACCGTGGCTATGCTCCCGGCGAACTGTGCGCGCAGATTGCGGCAGCGGTGAACGCGGCTGAAACCGAAGACGAGCTCGGTCGCGCCCTGCGTCGCCAGCGCACCCGCCATCAAGTGCGGATCATCTGGCGCGACCTGACCCGTCAGGCCGATCTGGTCCAGACCTGCCGCGACCTCTCGGACATGGCCGATGCGAGCATCGATCAGGCCTATCAGTGGTTGTACTCGCGGCATTGCCAGCAGTTTGGCGTGCCCACCGGCCGGCGCAGCGGCGAGCCGCAGCAAATGGTCATTCTCGGCATGGGCAAACTCGGCGCGGTCGAGTTGAACCTGTCGTCGGACATCGACCTGATCTTCGCCTACCCCGAGGGCGGCGAAACCGTCGGCGTGAAACGCTCGCTGGATAATCAGGAGTTCTTCATCCGCCTCGGTCAGCGCGTGATCAAGGCGCTGGACCCGATGACCGTTGACGGCTTCGTGTTCCGCGTCGACATGCGCCTGCGCCCTTACGGTTCGTCGGGTGCGCTGGTGTTGAGCTTCAACGCGCTGGAGCAGTATTACCAGGATCAGGGCCGTGACTGGGAGCGCTACGCGATGATCAAGTCGCGGGTGGTGGCCGGCGACCAAGTGGCCGGCGCACAGCTGCAAGACATGCTGCGCCCGTTCGTTTACCGGCGTTACCTGGACTTCTCCGCCATCGAAGCGCTGCGCACGATGAAGCAGCTGATTCAGCAGGAAGTCCGGCGCAAGGGCATGGCCGACAATATCAAGCTCGGCTCCGGCGGCATCCGCGAAGTCGAGTTTATCGCCCAGGCGTTCCAGCTGATCCACGGTGGTCGCGACCTGAGCCTGCAACAACGTCCTCTATTAAAAGTACTGAGCACGCTGGAAGGTCAGGGTTACCTGCCGCCGGCGGTGGTCAGCGAGCTGCGCGAAGGCTACGAATTCCTGCGTTACACCGAGCACGCGATCCAGGCGATTGCCGACCGCCAGACGCAGATGTTGCCGGACGGGGCGCAGGATCAGGCGCGCATTGCCTTTATGTTGGGCTTCGCCGATTGGGACGCCTTTCATGAGCAGCTGATGTATTGGCGCGGTCGCGTGGCCTGGCACTTTGGCCAGGTGATCGCCGACCCTGATGAAGAGGAAGGCACCGAAAGCGAAGTGGTGGTCGGCGGTGAATGGCTGCCATTGTGGGAGGAGGCGCAGGACGAAGAGGCCGCTTGTCGCCAATTGGAGGAGGGCGGTTTCGCCGATGCCACCAAAGCGCTGAAAGCCTTGGCCAGCCTGCGCAGCAGCCCGCAATTGCGCGCGATGCAGCGTCTGGGCCGCGAACGCCTTGATGCGTTCATTCCACGGTTGCTGGCCCAGGCGGTCGAGCACGCCAACCCGGATCTGGTGCTGGAGCGCGTGCTGCCACTGGTCGAAGCAGTGGCCCGACGCTCCGCGTACCTGGTGCTGCTGACTGAAAACCCCGGCGCGCTGCGACGTTTGCTGACCTTATGCGCCGCGAGCCCGTGGATCGCTGAACAGATCACGCGCTTCCCGCTGCTGCTCGACGAATTGCTTAACGAAGGCCGGTTGTTCAAGCCGCCCTTGGCGCCGGAACTGGCCGCCGAGTTGCGCGAGCGCCTGACACGAATCCCCGAGGATGACCTCGAACAACAAATGGAAGCCCTGCGCCATTTCAAACTGGCGCACCGTTTGCGCGTCGCTGCGTCGGAAATCGCCGGCAGCCTGCCGCTGATGAAAGTCAGCGATTACCTGACCTGGCTTGCTGAAGCGATCCTCGAACAAGTGCTGGCCCTGGCCTGGCGCCAGACCGTGGCCAAATACGGCACGCCGCAGCGCACCGATGGCACCTTGTGCGATCCCGGCTTCATCATTGTCGGTTACGGGAAAGTCGGCGGGCTGGAACTCGGGCATGGTTCGGACCTGGACCTGGTGTTCATTCATGATGGCGATCCGCAGGCAGAAACCGACGGGCCGAAACCGATCGACGGCGCGCAATTTTTCACCCGGCTGGGGCAGCGGATCATTCACTTGCTCACCGCCCAGACCAACTCCGGTCAGCTGTATGAGGTGGACATGCGCCTGCGACCATCCGGTGCTTCGGGCCTGCTGGTGAGTTCGCTCGGGGCGTTTGCCCGTTATCAGGAAAACGAAGCCTGGACCTGGGAACATCAGGCGCTGGTACGGGCGCGGGTGCTGGTGGGCAGTCAGGATGTCGGCCAGGCGTTCGAGAAGGTTCGCGCGGCGATATTGGGCAAAGTTCGGGATTTGCCGACCTTGCGTCAGGAGGTCAGCGAGATGCGCGCGAAGATGCGCGATAACCTTGGCAGCAAGAGCACCGCGGCCGGCACCGGGGCGAATGCCTTCGAAGCCACGGCGCCGTTCGATCTCAAGCAGGACGCGGGAGGTATCGTCGATATTGAATTTATGGTGCAATACGCGGCTCTGGCGTGGTCCGAAACACACCCGCCATTGCTGCGCTGGACCGACAATATCCGCATTCTGGAAGAGCTGGAACACGAAGGGCTGATGCCCGCCGAAGACGCCAGCCTGTTGCGAGAGGCCTATAAAGCCTACCGCTCCGCCGCGCACCGGCAGGCCTTGCAGAAGGACGCCGGGGTGATACCGGGCGACCAGTTCGCGGACGAACGGCGGCAGGTATTACGGATCTGGCGCGAGCTGGGATTGAGCTGAATCTCGCCAGTTGGAGCGACGAAATTCAAATGTGGGAGCGAGCCTGCTCGCGATGAGGCCGTAACATGTAGCATTTATGTTGACTGTCACGCCGCCATCGCGAGCAGGCTCACTCCCACAGTAGATCTGCAGTGTTTTGTAGATTTAGGTAGCTAAGCTGCACCGCACTGGATGTGCACCAATACCCATGTAGGAGCGGGCTTGCCCGCGATAGCGGAGTGACAGTCGACAGTCATGTTGGATGTGATGATCCCATCGCGAGCAAACAGGCTCCCACAGTGATTCTCGAGGCGGGGAGGCGTATGCCTCCCCGGTTCGTTTTTGGAAACCACATGAAAATTCTGATCGTTGGGCCCAGTTGGGTCGGTGACATGGTGATGGCGCAGACACTGTTTCAGTGTCTCAAGCAACGCCACCCGCAATGCGAAATCGACGTGCTGGCCCCCGAGTGGAGCCGGCCGATTCTTGAGCGCATGCCCGAAGTTCGCCAGGCCTTGAGCTTTCCGCTCGGCCACGGCGCGCTGGAGCTGGCGACGCGTCGGCGCATCGGCAAATCCCTGGCCGGTCAGTACGACCAGGCGATCCTGCTGCCCAATTCCCTGAAGTCGGCGCTGGTGCCGTTCTTCGCCGGCATCCCGAAACGCACCGGCTGGCGTGGCGAGTTCCGCTACGGCTTGCTCAATGACGTGCGCACGCTGGACAAAGAACGTTACCCGCTGATGATCGAGCGCTTCATGGCGCTGGCGTACGAGCCCGGCCTTGAACTGCCGAAACCGTATCCGCGCCCGACCTTGCAGATCGATCCGGTCACCCGTGAAGCGGCGCTGGCCAAATTCGGCCTGAGCCTCGACCGTCCGGTGTTGGCGCTGTGCCCTGGTGCCGAGTTTGGCGAGTCCAAGCGCTGGCCGTCCGAGCATTACGCCCAGGTCGCCGAAGCGAAGATTCGCGAAGGCTGGCAAGTCTGGCTGTTCGGTTCGAAAAATGATCACGCCGTGGGCGAAGACATTCGCGCGCGGCTGATTCCCGGCCTGCGTGAAGAGTCGGTGAACCTCAGCGGCGGCACGTCCCTGGCCGAGGCCATCGACCTGATGTCCTGCGCCGATTCGGTGGTGTCCAACGATTCCGGCCTGATGCACGTCGCCGCGGCCCTCAATCGCCCGTTGGTGGCGGTGTATGGTTCGACGTCGCCGGGCTTCACGCCGCCGCTGGCCGAACATGTCGAGATCGTGCGCCTGGGAATCGAATGCAGCCCGTGCTTTGATCGCACGTGCCGTTTTGGTCATTACAACTGCCTGCGCCAGCTGATGCCGCAAGCGGTGAACGAAGCCTTGCAGCGGTTGCAGGGCACTGTGGTCGAGGTCAAATAGTTTGCGGGTTCTGCTGATCAAGACTTCTTCGCTGGGCGACGTGATTCATGCGTTGCCGGCGTTGACCGACGCATCCCGGGCGATTCCCGGCATCACGTTCGACTGGGTGGTGGAAGAAGGTTTCGCCGAGATCCCGACCTGGCACCCGGCCGTGGGCAAGGTGATTCCGGTGGCGATCCGTCGCTGGCGCAAGAACATCTGGCAAACCATCAAGAGTGGCGAGTGGAAGCGCTTCAAGCAAAGCGTTCGCGCCACGAAATATGATCTGGTGATTGACGCGCAAGGCCTGTTGAAAAGCGCGTTGTTGACCCGCTACGTCAAGGCGCCGGTGGCGGGCCTGGATAAAGGATCTGCGCGCGAGCCGATTGCTGCGCGCTTCTATGATCGGCGGCTGGCGGTTGCCCGTGGCCAACACGCGGTGGAGCGAGTGCGTCAATTGTTCGCCATCGCCCTGGGTTACGACTTGCCAAAAGGTCTGGGCGATTACGGCCTGAACGTCGAGCGCCTGGTGGAATTGCCGCGCAAGAATCCTTACGTGCTGTTCCTGCACGGCACCACCTGGGACACCAAACACTGGCCTGAAGCCTATTGGCGCGAACTGGCCGAGCGCGTTGGCTATCTGGGCGTCGGCGTGAAGCTGGCGTGGGGCAATCCGGCCGAGAAGGCCCGGGCTGAACGCATCGCCAAAGACATGCGCCACGTCGAAGTGCTGCCCAAGCTGAACCTGGCGGGCATCGGCAAAGTGCTGGCCGGCGCGCAAGCGTGCGTGGCGGTGGACACCGGTCTTGGTCACCTTGCGGCCGCACTCGATGTGCCAACGCTGTCGCTGTTCGGTCCGACCAACCCCGGCCTGACCGGCGCGTATGGCAAGGCACAGATTCACATGGCCAGCGATTTCCCCTGCGCACCCTGCCTGCAAAAGAAATGCACCTATCAACCGACGGCCGAAGATGCCCGCCGGTTTGACCTGAAACGCGAGTCGCCGCTGTGCTTCACGCGTTTGAATCCCGAGCGTGTCGCGACCCGACTGAGCACGTTGTTACTGGCTGAGGAGCTGCGCTGATGCAATTGGCATTCGTCTTGTACAAGTACTTTCCGTTCGGGGGCTTGCAGCGCGATTTCATGCGCATTGCCCTGGAATGCCAGCAGCGCGGTCATCAGATTCGTGTCTACACGCTGATCTGGGAGGGCGACATCCCGCCGGGTTTCGAAGTGCTGGTGGCGCCGGTCAAGGCGTTCTTCAATCATCGTCGCAACGAGAAACTCAGCGAGTGGATGGAGGCCGATCTGGCCAAGCGTCCGGTGGACCGTCTGATCGGTTTCAACAAAATGCCAGGCCTGGACGTCTACTACGCCGCCGATGGCTGCTTCGAAGACAAGGCGCAGAACCTGCGTAACTCGCTGTACCGTCGTTGGGGCCGCTACCGGCACTTCGCCGAGTACGAGCGCGCGGTGTTCGCCAAGGACGCCAAGACTGAAGTACTGATGATCTCCGAAGTCCAGCAACCACTGTTCATCAAACATTACGACACGCCGCTGGAACGCTTCCATTTGTTGCCGCCGGGCATTTCTCAGGACCGTCGTGCGCCACCGAATGCGGCTGAGATTCGTGCCGGGTTCCGTCGTGAATTCAACTTGCAGGACGACGAGTTGTTGCTGGTGCAGATCGGCTCCGGGTTCAAGACCAAGGGCGTGGATCGCAGCCTCAAGGCACTGGCCGCATTGCCCGCTGACCTGAAGAAACGCACCCGGCTGTTTGTAATTGGCCAGGATGACCCCAAGTTATTCCAGGTGCAGAGCGCCACCTTGGGACTCGGTGATAACGTGACGTTCCTCAAGGGGCGCAGCGATATCCCGCGTTTTCTGCTGGGTGCCGACCTGTTGATCCACCCGGCGTACAACGAAAACACCGGGACCGTGTTGCTCGAAGCCCTGGTGGCCGGGTTGCCGGTACTGGTCAGCGCCGTGTGCGGTTACGCTCATTACATCGCCGAGGCCGACGCCGGCCTGGTGCTGGATGAACCCTTCGATCAGGCGCAACTGACGCAATACCTGACCAGCATGTTGAACGACGCTCAAGCACGGGCGGCCTGGAGCCGCAATGGTCTGGCCTTCGCCGAGACGGCCGACCTCTACAGCATGCCGCAACACGCGGCCGATGTGATTCTGGCGGAGCACGCTAAATGAAGTTGATGCTGGCTGAACCGTTCAAGAGCCTTTGGGCCGGGCGCGACCCGTTCGCCGAAGTCGAAGGCTTGCAGGGCGAGGTTTATCGCGAGCTGGAAGCGCGCCGGACCTTGCGCACCGAAGTGAACGGCCATGGTTTTTTCGTGAAGATCCACCGTGGCATTGGCTGGGGCGAGATCTTCAAGAACCTGCTGACCGCCAAACTGCCGGTGCTCGGTGCGGGCCAGGAGTGGAAAGCCATTCAGCGCCTGCAGGAAGTCGGTGTGCCGACCATGACCGCTGTCGCCTACGGTGAAAAGGGCAGCAACCCGGCGGACCAGCATTCGTTCATCGTTACCGAAGAGCTGGCGCCGACCGTCAGCCTCGAAGATTTCAGTATCGACTGGGTCAAGCAACCGCCGGAGCCCAAACTCAAGCGCGCGCTGATCGCCGAAGTCGCGCGCATGACCGGCATGATGCACCGCGCCGGGGTCAACCATCGCGACTGCTACATCTGCCACTTCCTGTTGCACACCGATAAACCGGTGACCGCCGACGATTTCAAGCTCTCGGTGATCGACCTGCACCGCGCCCAGACCCGCCCGACGATTACCCAGCGCTGGCGTAACAAGGATCTGGCGGCGCTGTACTTCTCGGCCCTGGACATCGGCTTGACCCAGCGCGACAAATTGCGTTTCCTCAAGGGCTACTTCCAGCAACCGCTGCGCCAGGTTCTGTCGGAAGAAGCGGGGCTGCTCGCCTGGCTGGAAGGCAAGGCCAACAAACTCTACGACCGTAAACAGCGATACGGGGATGCGCTCTGATGTCGGGCTGGAAACTGGAACCTGCTTATAGCGAGCTGGCAGAAGATTTCGGCAGCCTTGAAGCGGTGTTTGCGCTTAAGGGCGAGCGACTGACTCACGACCCATTGTCCGAAGTCATCCGCGTCAATCGCAATGGCGTCAACTATTACGTCAAGCGTTACGTCGGCGCGGGCAAGGGCTTGCGCCGTTATCTGGGCAAGCCGCGGGTGAAAATGGAGTGGCAGAACCTCAAGCGCTTCGCCAAATGGGGCATTCCCACTGCTGAAGTGGTGGCCTGGGGCCTGGAGCGGCGCGGTGCGGCGTACGCTCGCGGGGCGATGATTACCCTTGAACTGCCGCAAACCGTGGACCTGTCCATCCTGGCTGAACGGCATGATCCAAAACTGGCGGATCGCGCCTGGGTCGATCATGTCAGTCGGCAATTGGCCGGTTACACCCGGACCATGCACGACCACCGCTTCACCCATAACGATCTGAAGTGGCGCAACCTGTTGATCGACGACCAGGCCCGGCTGTTCCTGATCGATTGCCCCAACGGTAATTTCTGGCGCGGCTTCTGGCTCAAGTACCGTATCACCAAGGATCTGGCGTGCCTGGACAAGGTCGCCAAGTATCAGCTGTCGGCGACTCAACGCCTGCGCTTTTACCTGCAATACAGCCAACGGACACGACTCAATGCCGCCGACAAAAAACGGATCCGGCACGTGGTTAGATTTTTCGAGGGGCGCGAATGACTGATTTTCTGGCTGCTGAAGACCGTGCGCTACTGGAGCGCCACGGCCTCGGCAACTTCGATGCGCTTTGGGCCAGGCAGCTTGATGCTGTGGATGAGCCCAACACCGTGCGCGGTGGCTGGAGCAGCGTGTTTCGGCTGGATCTTGAAGGTCACGGCTTCTACCTCAAGCGGCAAAGCAACTACCAGATGCGCACGTTGCATGCGCCGTTTGGCGAACCCAGTTTTGCCCGGGAATTTCGCAACATCAGTCGTTATGAAAAGCTTGGCATTCCGGCGCTGAAAGCGGCGTTCTTCGGTGAGCGCAAAGTCGAGGGCGAAGTCCGGGCGATTCTGCTGACCCGTGCGCTGGACGGTTGGGATGACCTGGATTCGCTGCTGCAGCGTTGGTCGGAGTTAAGTGGCGCGCAGCACTCGGCGATTTTGCAGGCGTGTGGCGAGCTGGCTCGGCGCCTGCACGCGGCGCGTCAGGTTCATGGCTGCTTCTATCCCAAACACATTTTTCTGCGGGCCACGGGCGACGGTTACCAGGCTCAATTGATCGACCTGGAGAAAACCCGGCCGCTGCTGTGGGGTCGACGTGACCGGGTCAAGGATCTGGAACCGTTGACGCGGCGGGCGCCCGAGTGGAGCGATGCGCAGGTACGTGAATTGCTGGCCGCTTACCTGGATCAATCGCAGGACAGTTCGCTGATCGACAGCTGGCTGGCGCGACTGACCGCGCGGCGCAGCCACAAGGAGGCGCGCTGATGCGTTTGTCCGAACTGAAAAACACCGGCCGTAGCCCGGCTCTGCCGCTGAGCGTTTCACTGGCCGATGCCGCCGGTCCTGCCGAGTTGCAATTGTTGAGTCTGTTGCGGGTGTTGCCGGGCCAGCGTTATGTCGGCGCCGGTGTCTGGCGTGGCCGTCCGGTGCTGGCCAAGTTGTTGGTCGGCACCAAGGCGGCCCGGCATTTTCAGCGAGAACTGGACGGTGTGCGCTTGCTCGCCGCTCAAGGTCTGACCACGCCGCAGCTGCTGGCCGACGGCTTGAAGGACGGCGAGGGCGGCTGGCTGCTGTTCGATTTCCTTGAAGGCGCCGAGAGCCTGGGGGATACCTGGAAACAGGTCGAGCACTTGCCGGTGCTCGCGGATGGGCAAGGGGCCGTGTTGGCCGAGGCGTTGGGCGCGATCGGCCAGATGCACCGCAAAGGGCTGTGGCAGGAAGACCTGCACCTGGACAACCTGCTGCGCCAGGGCGGTCGACTGTATCTGATCGACGGCGCGGGGATCTGCAGCGAAACCCCCGGCCAGCCATTGTCGCGGCAGAAGGTCCTGGAAAATCTCGGGGTGTTTTTCGCCCAGTTGCCCAAGGCGCTGGAGCCTTTCACCGAAGAATTGCTGGTCTATTACCTGCTGAGCAATGGCGAGCATGCCTTGCCCATGGAAGCGTTGCAGAAACAGATCGACAAGGTCCGCAGCTGGCGCCTCAAGGACTTCCTGATCAAGGTCGGACGCGAATGCACGCTGTTCAGTGTGCAGCGCGGGGCCTTCGGGTTGCGGGCGATTCGCCGCGAGGAAGAAACAGCGATGTTGCCGGTGCTGGAGCAGGCCGATGCATTGCTCGATCAGGGCCATCTGTACAAGACCGGCGGCGCGGCGAGTGTCGGAAAAGTCGCGGTGGACGGTCGGACGCTGGTAATCAAGCGCTACAACATCAAAGGCTTTGCCCACTGGCTCAAGCGCTTCTGGCGCCCGAGCCGTGCCTGGAACTCATGGCGCGAAGGCAATCGGCTGGCATTCCTTGGTATTGCCACGCCGAAACCGCTGGCCGTGCTGGAAAAACGTTTTCTCTGGTTGCGCAGCCGGGCGTATCTGGTGACCGAGCATTTGGCGGGGCCGGACATCATCGAGCGGTTTGCGCCGTACGTTGAAAGCGGTGAAGCGCCCGAGGCAGAGCTGGTGGCACTGGATCAGTTGTTTGCAGAGCTGATTCGCGAGCGGATCAGCCATGGCGACTTCAAGGGCCACAACCTGTTCTGGCAGGAAGATCGCTGGGCACTGATCGATCTGGACGCGATGCGTCAGCACGGCTCGCTCGCCAGCTTCGCCCCGGCGTATGCGCGGGACCGGGCGCGGTTCATGCGCAATTGGCCTGAGAGCAGCGCGCTGTATCAGGTTATCGATCAGCGGCTGCCCAAAGAAATCGCCAGCGCTGCCTGAATCGGACCTTCGGTCCTATCGTCGGAACGCCGCCCGGAGCCGGCTCGCTCCCACATTGGATTTGTGTTCACAGTAAATCAATTGTGGGAGCGAGCCTGCTCGCGATGGGGCCGGCACAGCCACCGGAGATCAGGCGGACAAGTTCTTATGAAATGTCCTACATGATCCCCAGACCCCATGAACTGTGCCCTGAATAGCCGCAATGCTAGTTTGCCTGACGTTCATGGAGGGCAAATCTTGACGATTAAAACGGCTGTTCTGCTCGGCACATTCTCACTGGCGCTATCTGGCTGCGGCACCGCCGTCACCGTCCTGCAAAATGACGAAGACGCGGCGCGTGACCTGCGCAAACAAAAAACCTACTGCCAGTCCATCCCGCGAATCTACAGCGGGATGGCCTACGATTTTTGTGTGCTGAATGCACCGCCGGACCCCACGGGTTTTCTTGTACCACTGGTTTTGCTGGACCTGGCGTTGTCCGGTGCACTGGACACCGTTGCCTTGCCGTACACGATTTACCGGCAGGGGGCCGATGGCAATCTCAGGATTTACTGGCGGCCGGGTCGCGGATGATCCTGGCCATGCGTCCTGGCCTTGGGTCATGTTTACGCCGCTGATAACCGTAGGGTCATTCCCGGCATGTTTACGCTATAATCCCGCCCTTTAGCTGTCTCTCGCCCCTTGCGAGGGCACATTAATTTTTGAGGCGCGTTGCGCCTGCATGCAGACTAAAGAGGCTAGACCCCTGTGGCATTGACGATTCTTGGCCTGTCCGGCGCCCTTAGCCATGATCCTTCCGCAGCCTTGTACATCGACGGCAAGCTGGTCGCGGCGGCTGAAGAAGAGCGCTTTGTGCGCGATAAACATGCAAAGAACCGCATGCCATACGAATCGGCGAAGTTCTGCCTCGAGCAGGCGGGCATCAAGCCGTCCGACGTTGACGTGGTTGCGATTCCGTTCGCACCGATCAGCCTGTTCGGCAAGGCGCGCTGGCACTACGCCAAGCGTTACTGGTACGCCCCGGACCGCGCCCTCGACGCGATCCTGATGGGCAACCGTCGCTACAAGCGATATCGCAACAAGATCGTCTGGTGCCTGGAGCAACTGGGCTTCGACCCGAAGAAAATCAAGATCGAGCCCGTCGAGCATCACCTGGCTCACGCTTCCAGCGCTTACCACTGCTCCGGTTTCAAAGAGAAAACCGCGATCCTCGGCATCGACGGCAAGGGTGAGTACGCCACGACCTTCTTCGGTTACGGCGAAAACGGCAAGATCCACAAGATCAAGGAATTCTTCGATCCGGACTCCCTGGGCGGCCTGTACGGTGCGATCACTGAGTTCCTCGGTTTCGAGATGCTCGACGGCGAGTTCAAGGTCATGGGCATGGCGCCGTACGGCGACGCCAGCAAGTACGACTTCTCCCGCCTGGCCTCGTTCGAGAACGGCGAGCTGGTGATCAACACCGACTACGCCAACGTCATCGGCCTGCGCCGTTATAAAGAGAAGGGCAAGGGTTTCTACTTCTCGCCGAAGCTGATCGAGTGGCTGGGTCCCAAGCGCGAAGGCGACATCGCCGACGAGCCGTACATCCACTACGCCGCGAGCATGCAAGCGCTGTTCGAGAAACTGGCGTTGCAGATGATCGACCACTACCTGGGCGACGTGCTCAAGGAAACCGGCAAGCTGGCCTTCGCCGGCGGCTGTGCGTTGAACGTCAAGCTCAACCAGAAAATCATCGCCCGTGACGACGTCAAAGAGCTGTTCGTACAGCCTGCATCCGGCGATGCCGGCACCGCGGTCGGCGCGGCGGCTTACGTGTCTCACGCACGTGGCGTGCCGGTCGAGAAGATGGAACACGTCTACCTCGGCCCGTCGTACAGCAACGAAGACGTGCTGGCAGCATGCGCCCGTCACCCGAGCAAGCCGGTATGGCGCAAGCTCGAGAACATGCCGGAAAACATTGCCAAAATCATGGTCGATGGCAACCCGGTTGCGTGGTTCCAGGGTCGCATGGAGTTCGGTCCGCGTGCCTTGGGCGGTCGTTCGATCATCGGTTGCCCGAGTGCGACCGGCGTGGCTGACCGCATCAACCACCAGATCAAGTTCCGCGAGCGCTGGAGGCCTTTCTGCCCGTCGATGCTCGACACCGTCGCACCGCAGATGATCAAGATCGATCACCCGGCGCCGTTCATGACCTTCACCTTCGAAGTGGCTGAAGAGTGGAAAACCCGCGTGCCGGAAGTCGTCCACGAAGACGGCACGTCCCGGGCCCAGGTGCTCAAGCGCGAATACAACCCGCGCTACTACGACATGATGAAGGCGCTGGAAGTGCTGACCGGCAACGGCGTGTCGCTGAACACGTCGCTCAACCGTCGTGGCGAGCCGATGATCTGCTCGCCGACGGATGCCCTGAACATGTTCTTCGGCTCCGACCTGCAGTATCTGATCATGGAAGACATCCTGGTGGTCAAAGAGGGCGCGGACGCATATGACACGCTCGGCTGAACGCCATGTGCTGCAGTTCTGTCACGGCTATGACGGGCCGTTTCTGGACTGCGCCCGGCAGTACGCCAGCCTGTTCGCGGGGACCGGATATCGAGTGACCACGGTGTTTCTGACCGGGGTTGCAGACAGCGAGGTTGCCGCGGGCTGTGCTTCCGATGAAGTGTTGTTCATGGAATACAGCTCCAAGGCCATTCGTGGCCTGAAGCTGGGTGCCATCGGCGATCTGCGCAAGATCGCCGCTTCGCGCAACTTCAGCTTCTGCATCGCTCATCGTTTCAAGCCGATCTACATCGCCTTGCTGGGCACTTCGTTGCCGGTCATCGGTGTGCATCATGCGTTTGATGACTACAAGCGCGGCACTCGCAAGCTCTTCGCCCATATTTTCCGCAAGCGCCTGAGCCTGCTCGGGGTTTCCGACGCGGTGCGCGATGACATGCGCGGTTGCTTGCCGAAATGGCCGGCCGGGCGGATTCAGACGCTCTATAACCGCATCGATGTGCAAACCTTGCAAGACAGCCAGGTGTCCGTTCGTGAAGCCCGGGAAACCCTGGGGTTGTCGATGGATGCCTGGGTTGTCGGCAACGTCGGGCGGCTGCATCCGGACAAGGATCAGGCCACGTTGCTGGAAGGTTTTGCGACGGCTCTGCCGGGTTTGCCGGCTAACAGCCAACTGGTCATTTTGGGTACCGGTCGGCTGGAGCAGGACCTCAAGGCCCAGGCCCGCGAGTTGGGCATTGGCGATCGCGTACTGTTCCTTGGGCAGGTGCCCGAGGCTCGGCGTTATTTCCGTGCCTTCGATGTGTTTGCCCTGAGTTCCGATCACGAGCCGTTCGGCATGGTGTTGCTGGAGGCCATGGCCGCCGGCGTGCCGTTGCTCGCCACGGCGTGTGGCGGCGCGAAGGAAGTGGTGGAAGGCGTTGGCATTCTGTTCCCGTTGGGCGATGCCGGGCACCTGGCTCAAGGGCTGCACCATCTGGCCGCAATGGATGAGCAACAACGTCGCCAGTGCGCCGAGCTGATGCTCGACCGCCTGCGTGAGCGCTTCTCCGACCGTGCAGTACGCGATGCTTTCTGGCGTTTGCCACACGTTACCGAACTGGCGCCGAGGGGCTGATGCTCAACCGACTACAAGGCTGGCGCGAGCGTGGCTGGGCGGTGGTCGATGCCTCGACATACGCCGAGGCCTGGCACCGTTACGGCGGCAGCGTCGCGACGCATCCGATGGTCGTCGAACGACTGGCTCATTTGGCCGGCATTCCCGTGCGCTATCTGGCCTGGGCGCAAAACGGTGACGTCCAGGCGGCCATCCCGACCTGGGGGCGCGACCTTGCCTTGTCCAAGGACGTGCTCAAGCGCAACGGTAAAAAAGGCCTGTTCGACCTCGGCAATGCCGAGCTCATCCTGCCGGCCGCTGCTGATACGCAAGCGCCCCTGCGCCATCGCGCTCGTTATCTGTCAGCACTGAATGAAGGCCGCTTCGCCGGCATCAGGTTGCAGACTGAACAATTGGCCATGGCCCGCACTCCGGAAGAGCTGTCGAAAAAGTTTCGCTACAACCAGCGCCGCGAATTGCGCTTGCTGGAGGAGGCGGGCGGCGTGGTGCGGCCGGTCAGCGAGTTTTCCAGCCGAGAACTGGCCGCGATTTATTGCGACCTGTTTCAGCGTCGCTGGGGCTTTGCGGCCACCGGTGCCGAGCGCATGGGTGAAGTGATCGAGTTGTTGCGTGATTTGTTGATCGGTTCGGTGATTTTCCTCAACGACGCGCCAATCGCGATTCAACTGGTCTACCGCGTTGAAGCGCCGCAATGGATCAGTGTCGAGTACATCAATGGTGGCGTGGATCCGCAAACCCGCGAATTCAGCCCTGGCAGCGTGCTGAGCTTCCTCAATACGCAAAGCGCCTGGGAGCATGCGCGAGCGCTGGACAAGCCCCTTCGCTTCTCCTTCGGTCGCGCCGATCGTGAATACAAGGATCGCTGGTGCAATCCTGTGCCAGTCTTCACCGTATGAGCCAATCCATGAGCCGTAAACAGCAATTGCTTAAGCGCCATCGGCGCCAGAAACGCATCGGCCTGCTGGTCGCGCTGGTGCTGTTGATTGCCATCGGCGTGCTGGTGGCTTGGTGGTTGCCGCTGATTCTGGCGGTCCTGGGCTGGATCGCTCACGAAGCATGGTTTGCCGACCATTTGTTTTATTCGCCCAAAGACGATTACGAGTACAGCTTTCCGCCCTATACCCAACAACCCAAGGTTCACCTGGACGGTGAGCATTTGCGGCTGGATGACGGCGTCATGCTGGTGGACGACGCGACCCTGGTGCTGGCGTTACGGATCAAAAGCACCTGGCTGGGGCGCTTTCTCGACCCGATAGTGGAATTGTCGGGTGGCGACAGTCCGGACCGGCAAGTCTTTGAGCGCGGTGTGAGCGGTCTGCGTTACCTCAACCTCAGCGGCCAGGCGCAGGTTCTGTCCAAAGGCGAGTTGCGTTTGCGCGGGCGTTTCTGCCGATTGCTCGGCGAACCGGTACTTTGGGCGTTCGAACATCCGGATTACAGCAATCGGCGGGTGATGGTGATCGCGCCCCATGCCGACGATGCCGAATTGGCCGCGTTCGGCTTGTACAGCAGTGCCAGCGAAAGCTGGATCGTGACGTTGACCGCCGGTGAAATCGAGGCCGAACACTATCAGCAGATGGGGCTCAAAGGCGTCGAAGCATCCCGCTTGAAAGGTTCGCTTCGCGCCTGGGACAGTATCAGCGTGCCATTGTGGGGTGGCGTACCTCAGGAGCGCTGTGTCCAGCTGGGCTACTTCTGTCTACAGTTGCCTGCCATGCAAAACGCGCCGGCCGAGGCCGTGTTGTCCCGCGAGGCGCAACTGGGCGATACCCGTTATTTTCGCCGATTCAATCCGTTCGCCCTGGGCAGTGATGTGGATGGCGTGCCGTCCTGGAACAACCTGCTGGCCGACCTGAAAGAGCTGATCGAGCGCATTCAGCCCCAGGTCATTGTCTTGCCGCATCCGCGCTTTGACCCGCACCCGGACCACCTGTGTTCGCAACAAGCAGTGATGCAGGCGCTGGGCGGTACAGCCTGGCAGCCCGAGACTTTGTTGCATTACGCCAATCACCTGCACGATAACGATCGCTGGCCAATGGGCGATGCCGGTGCGGGTGTGGCGATGCCTCCGCAGATCAGTGCCGAAGAGCCATTGCGCCCCTGGTCGCTTTGTCTGTCGACCGAAAAACAGTGGCACAAGGCCATGTCGTTGGGCATGATGCACGACCTTCAGCCGCGACTTCCCCTCAAGCGTTTACTCCGCCGGGCGATACAACGTTGCCTGGCTGCCAGGCAATGGCCGGCTTTCGGCGAAAACGAGTTCTTCCGTAAAGCGGTGCGACGCCATGAATTATTCTGGGTCCATGAGCTGTCGGGAAAGAGAGAGACCAATTGAAAGTTCTGTTTCTGGTGCAGAAAGAGCAGCGAGCGATCCTCGACCGGCTGTATGACGGTATCGCTGAGCAGTGCGAGTGTGACAAGCGCGAATTGACCAGTGAGGAACAGGACGACTTGCGTGGCTACTTTCGCAAGCACGTAGATGTCTCTCGCTATGACCGGATCGTGTTCTTCCTGCGCTTCAAAAAAGAAATCAGACAGGTGAGGTTCATACAGACCCTGCCCAATCTGGTTATTCTGGAACACGATGCGTACCAGAATTACATTCCGTGCAAGTACACCGGAAAGTTCAGCGCCCATTACCGCAAGTTGCCCTGGGCGCGGGTGATCAGCTCGGGTTACATGGTCAGCCAGCGCCTGTGCGATGAAGGCTTTGACGCGCATTTCGTGCCCAAGGGCTACGATCAGGCGCTGTTGCAGAACCGTCAGCGTGAACGTGACATCGAGCTGGGTTTCGTCGGCAGCCTGAACAGTGTTGCCTATGCCGGACGCAGGGCGATGCTCGAGTCCGTGGCCGAAGTCGAAAACCTGCTGATCACGCGCACCAAGTCGGGTGAGGAATACTGCGAGACGTTGAGCCGGATCCGTTATTTCGTGAGTGCCGATGTCGGCATGGGCGAATACATGATCAAGAATTTCGAGGCTATGGCCTGTGGTTGTGTGTTGTTTGCTTACGATCAGGGCGAAGAAGAGAATCGCGCACTGGGCTTTGTCGATATGCACAACATTGTGCTTTATCGAACGCGCGATGAATTGAGGGAAAAACTCGCGGTGTTGCGAGAGTCCCCGCAACTGACCGAGTCCATTTCATTGGCCGGGCAGGCTCTGGTAGAGCAGCGTTACACCTTCCGCGCCGTTGGGCATGCGATTGTCGACGCCCTGCGCGCGCCGCTACGCGAGCACGTTCCGCTGGGCTGGAAAGAAAAAATACGCTTAACGCTCGGGCTGTGAAGCCGGCGGTCAAACCACTAATGGAGCGGTGTAAATAAATGCTGTTCAGCGAGACTAGCGACATTTCGGTCGTCATCACCAGTTGCGGTCGCTTCGATCTGTTGAAGCGAACCCTGGAGACGTTTGACCGGTTCAATACGGCTCCCATCCGCAAGGTATTCATTACCGAGGACTCCGGCGACAGCGCCGTCGAGGCCTGCATTCCGGAGCACTGGCGGGCGCATACCCGGTTCTTCATCAACAATCCGCGACTGGGCCAGCTACGATCCATCGATGCGGCCTATGCCGAGGTGCAGACCTCGTGGATTTTCCACTGCGAAGATGACTGGGATTTCTACCGCGAAGGCTTTATCGAAGAGTCCCAATGCTTGCTGGAAGAAGATCCGCAAGCCTTGCAGGTGTGGCTGCGCAGCTTCAATCATGACCTCAAGGTTCACAGTCCTTATGTGTTTTTGAACGAGCGCAAAGTCAGCCACGGCATTCCTTTCTATGTGCTGGGCTCGCACAAGGCCGACTGGCAGGGCTTCTCCCTGAACCCGGGCTTGCGACGCCGTGCCGATTACCTGATTCATGCACCGTACTCCGCTTTTTCCGGAGAGAAAGACCTGTCGCGCCTGTATGCCGGCGAAAACCGCTATGCGCTGATTCTGGAGAACGACGCGGTACTGCACACCGGTTTCGGTGAGCACGTGGTGGTTCCACAGGAGCGGCAAAACAAGTTAAGGCGTAAACGTCTCGATCGAATCAAGCTGGTCGTGGCCCTGATTCTTGGTGTGGCAATAGGTTGGGTAGTCAATGGAATTTAGCGGCATGAAGCCAGGAAAAATCACCATCACGTCGTACTTCGGGGCAGCACTTTGCTTGTTCCTGTTGAGTTTTGTGGTGGGCTGGTCTTCGAAGTGGACCAACAACCTGTATTACGGCCTGATGGTTTTGCCTGGGCTGGTCTTTCTGGTCAAGGAGCGCGGGGCAGGCCTGTTCAAGCTCCCGTTGGCGCTGGGGTGGCTGGCTTTCCTGTTGTGGTTTCTGGTTCCGGCGACGATTGCCGGACATGCGCAGTTCTTCAAGCACATTTTCTATGTGCTGATGTTCGTGATGGTCGTGGGCGCCCTCACCAATCCACAGTTTTTCCGCAGCTCGGCCTTCGTTCGTGCGCAGTTCTGGGTCCTGACGTTGTACGTGTTCAGTTCGGCGATCTACGCCTGGGTGACCGGTGAGTATGCCGTCGGCATCCGTGTCGGACTGCTTCCAGGGCGTCTGGAAAATGTCATCTATGCCAGTATCTGGCTGTTCTGCGCATTGGGGCTGGCGCTGCCGATGTGGGTCAAGGAGCGGAGGCTGATCGAAGGTGGCCTGGCTGTCTTCCTGGCGGTGTTCGCCGTGGTCTTTGTCATGCAGACACGCACCGCGTTGGTGGGCGGAGCCTTCCTGCTGGGCGCCTGGCTGCTTTACGCGCTTTACAAGAAGCCGCGTCTGGTGGGCAGTGCGATGGCGGTTGGCCTGGTGATTCTCGGTCTGTTGTTCTGGATGGTGCACAACGAGCTTTGGTTCCTGTCCCTGTGGAACCGGGGTGATTCGTACCGCATCGAAATCTTCCACATCATGATCGGCGAGTGGCGCAACTGCGGTTGGGCGCTGGGCTGCGGCATCGGTTTCCATACTGAACAGTTGCTCGATGGCACGATGCCGATCCAGCATCCGCACAATATCTTCGTGGCCATGGGGCTTTACGGCGGTGCGGTGGCGTTGCTGCTGTTTGTCGGGTTGATGGTGGCTTCGCTGTGGCAAGCCTGGCGTCTGCGCGATGCGTGGGGTGTTTACCTGGCGTGTGCGTTGGTGATGCTGAACTTCGATGGAAGTTTGCTGATCGGCAACCCGGACGAGTTGTGGCCACTGGTGTTGCTGCCTTCGGCGATGATTCTCTCGCGTGTATTGAAAGCGCGACGCCAGGCACTGGCGTAATGCCTGACCTTCGCCTCCTCCCCGGAGGCGAAGGTGTCCAGATCATTTTTGCAGGGCGATGCTCAGTTCTTCCGCAGAGCAAACGCTCTGGGTCTGGCCATAATTCTGCATGAACACCTCACCGCGATCGTCGAGCAACCACTGGCGATCCTGCGGGTAACGCACCATATGCTTGAAGTTGCGCAGCCGCAGGGTCTTGCGCAGCGGACGGCGATAGACCCGCATATCGGCAATGTCGATCAAACCCAATTGATGCTCGGGCGTCAGCACGATGTTGCCCAGGTGCGCCGAGCGGAAATAGATCCCTCGCTCATGCAGGGTCGCCATGAACGCCCCCAACTGGCCGCGCAGCGGATCAGCGTCGCCTTCGTCGTCCAGCAACTGGCGCAGGGTCTGACCCGGTAACGGATCGTAGTGCACGGCATCGCGCTCGATACTCGCGATGCGGTAGACCTGACGAATCGACGGGCAGGGAATGTGCCGTTCACGCAATGCATCACAATTGTCGGCAAAACGTTTGGCGTACGGATACCAGGCGGCCGACGTCAACAGACGCTTGCGGCGGAACAGCTTGAGGATCGAGCCGTCCGTCAACCGCAGCACCTTGTCTCCCGAACCATCCGCTTCAAGGACTTGTGCACCCTCGCGCAGGGCGAGGTATCGGGTGTGGTCAAGCGCTTGCATCAATACTCCGGGGTCGACGCCGTGAGGCATGGATAGCCGGCCATATTACCGCAGCTCAGCGACTAAAATGGCCTGTGTTACACTCGCGGGCTCTTTTCTCATACAACGGGTTCTCATGACTAGCCCTGATTCGCCTGCGCCGTCGAGCTTGAAGATTTACCTGCGCCTGCTGTCGTATGTGCGCCCGTACTGGGGCCTGTTTGCCATCAGTATCATTGGCTTCGTGATTTTTGCCTCGACACAGCCGATGCTGGCCGGGATTCTCAAATACTTCGTCGACGGCTTGAGCAACCCGGAAGCGGTGCTGTTCCCGAATGTTCCCTACCTAAAAGACTTGCAGTTGCTGATGGCCGTGCCGCTGCTGATCATCCTGATCGCGGCATGGCAAGGCCTGGGGTCGTTCCTGGGCAACTATTACCTGGCCAAGGTCTCCCTCGGTCTGGTCCATGACCTGCGCGTCGAGCTGTTCAACAAATTGCTGGTTTTGCCCAACCGCTATTTCGACACCCATAACTCCGGGCACCTGATTTCGCGTATCACCTTTAACGTGACCATGGTCACCGGTGCTGCCACGGATGCCATCAAAGTGGTCATTCGCGAAGGCCTGACCGTGGTGTTCCTGTTTGCCTACCTGTTGTGGATGAACTGGCAACTGACCCTGGTGATGCTGGCGATCCTGCCGATCATCGCGATCATGGTCAGCAGCGCCAGCAAGAAATTCCGCAAGCAAAGCAAGAAGATCCAGGTGGCGATGGGCGACGTGACACACGTGGCGTCCGAAACCATTCAGGGCTATCGCGTGGTGCGCAGCTTCGGCGGTGAAAGCTATGAAGAGCGGCGCTTTGCCGAAGCCAGTCAGGGCAACACCGACAAGCAATTGCGCATGACCAAGACCGGCGCGGTCTACACGCCGATGCTGCAGTTGGTGATCTACACCGCCATGGCAGTGCTGATGTTCCTCGTGTTGTTCCTGCGCGGTGATGCCACCGCAGGTGACCTGGTGGCCTACATCACCGCCGCCGGCCTGTTGCCGAAACCGATTCGCCAGTTGTCGGAAGTCAGTTCGACCATCCAGAAAGGCGTCGCCGGTGCCGAAAGCATTTTCGAGCAACTGGACGTCGAGCCTGAGATCGACACCGGCACTGTCGAGCGCGATCGCGTCAGCGGTCACCTTGAAGTGCGTAACCTGAGCTTCACTTACCCAGGTACCGACCGTGAAGTGCTGAAGAACATCAGCTTCACCGCGGCGCCGGGGCAAATGATCGCGCTGGTGGGGCGTTCCGGCAGCGGCAAGTCGACCCTGGCCAGTCTGATTCCGCGTTTCTATCACCATGAAACCGGCGAAATCCTGCTCGATGACGTAGAAATCGAAGATTACCGTCTGCGTAATCTGCGTCGGCATGTGGCGCAAGTGACGCAGCATGTGACCCTGTTCAACGACTCCATCGCCAACAACATTGCCTACGGCGACCTTGCCGGCGCACCGCGTGAAGACATCGAAAAGGCCGCCGCGGACGCTTATGCGATGGACTTCATCTCGCAAATGCCGCAAGGCCTGGACACTCAGGTCGGCGAAAACGGCGTGTTGCTGTCCGGTGGTCAGCGTCAGCGTCTGGCGATTGCCCGGGCCTTGTTGAAGAACGCACCGTTGCTGATTCTCGACGAGGCGACCTCGGCGCTCGATACCGAATCCGAGCGGCACATTCAGGCGGCACTGGATCAGGTCATGAAAGGTCGCACCACGCTGGTGATCGCTCACCGCTTGTCGACCATCGAGAAGGCCGATCTGATCCTGGTCATGGATCATGGGGAAATTGTCGAGCGCGGCACCCACGCCCAGCTTCTGGCGCAAAACGGCTACTACTCGCGCCTGCATGCGATGGGGCTCGATGCACCGGCAGAAAACATCGCCTGACCCGACGCGAGGGTGAGCCTGGCTCACCCTCGCGCTCATCGACGTGCAATGCGTCCGGTGAATTGTATCCAGACCTTTACCTTTCTTGACCAAACCTGAATAAATCTCGGCAACGCGCTTGTTAAGGTTCCTGAACGAACTTTGACTTCAATCGAGGGGGCCATCCCCTTCGCGCGGGTGCTGCAATGTTGCAACGTTATCTCTGGAAGCTGTTGCCCAAGGCGCAACGGCAATTCTTGCTGGGGCGTCTGTCGGTCGTGGACCGTCAGGTGGTCAATCGGTCGATGTCGGCCAACCTGTGTTATCCCCAGCCTTTCACACAGCGTTCCTGTCTGTTCATTCACGTCCCCAAATGCGCCGGGAGCAGCGTCTGTGCGGCGCTGTTCGATGGCTGGAGCCCGGGGCACTTGCCCTTGTACTGGTACGAGCAGCAATTTCCCGAGCAGTTTGCCGACAGTTTCAAGTTTGCTTTTGTTCGCGATCCGCTGGAAAGGGCGTACTCGGCCTACGCTTTTCTGCGGGGCAACGAGCTGAGCCTGCGCGACCGGCCCGCGCAGAAACTGGTCAGCCACTACCGCGATTTCGACGATTTCGTCGCTCGCTGGCTGCACCCGGAAACGATCCAGCGGCAGCTGCATTTCGCTGCGCAAACGGATTTTCTCACCGATTCCTTCGGGCACCTGGCGCTGGATTTCATTGGCTATCAGGAGCATCTGGAGCGTGACTTTCAGCGCGTGTGCGAGCAGGTGGGCGACGCGGTGCCGCTGCCGCACATCAACAGCTCGCAGCAGCGGCGCACGGCGCCTGCCCGTGACTTCTGCTCGGTACGCACCCGCCGGTTGGTACGGCGGGTGTACCAGCGCGATTACGAGATGCTCGGTTATGAATGAGGCGCTGTCGATGTCAGTCCCCGGGATCAGGCCTTATGCGTTGTCGCTGTCGATCAACGATCGTGCCGCGATCAAATCGCAGCGGCCGCGCTGCCTCTGGCTGACGGGGTTGTCCGGTGCGGGCAAGTCAACGCTGGCCAATGCCCTAGAGCTACAACTCAACGAGCTCGGGCGGCATACCTTTGTGCTCGATGGTGACAATCTGCGCGCCGGTCTGTGCCGTGACCTGGGGATGGGGGCTGAGTGTCGTCGGGAAAATATCCGGCGCATGGCCGAGGTGGCGAGGCTGATGGTCGATGCCGGCCTGATCGTGATTGTTGCGGCGATTTCGCCGTTTCGGGCCGAGCGTGAAGCGGCGCGACGGCTGTTCGCCGAGGGCGATTTTATCGAGGTGTATGTGAGCACCTCGTTCGCGGTATGCGCGCAGCGCGACCCAAAAGGCTTGTATCGGGCGGCCCGGCAGGGACGGATCAAGGATTTCACGGGGATCGACAGTCCCTACGAGGCACCGTTGTGCGCCGAGTGTGAAATCGACACGCAAACGCTGGAGATGGCAGATGCTTGCCGGCGGTTATCGGGTTTATTGCTCAATAAATGAGCAATAAACCCTGCAAAATCATCCCGTTGCAGCCGCCACACAAGCCCACGCCAACCCTGTGTTAATATCCCGCCCCTGTTCATTCTGTATGTGGGTTGCTCCATGAAGTTGTCCATGCCGCGATTCGATCAAGCCCCTGTCTTGGTGGTCGGCGATGTCATGCTCGACCGTTACTGGCATGGTGGTACCTCACGGATTTCCCCTGAGGCGCCGGTACCCGTCGTCAAAGTCGAGCAAATCGAGGACCGCCCGGGCGGTGCCGCGAACGTTGCCCTGAACATTGCCGCCCTCGGCGCACCGGCCTCGCTGGTCGGCGTGACCGGCGACGATGAAGCCGCCGACAGCCTGGCCAACAGCCTCAAGGGCGCTGGCGTACGGGCGTTGTTCCAGCGCATCGCGCACCAGCCGACCATCGTCAAGCTGCGGGTCATGAGCCGTCACCAGCAACTGCTGCGTATCGACTTTGAAGAACCCTTCGCCACCGACGCGTTGGCGCTCAGCGAGCAAGTCGATGAACTGCTCGAAGGCATCAAGGTGCTGGTGCTGTCCGACTACGGCAAAGGCGCGTTGAGAAATCATCAAGTGCTGATCCAGGCCGCCCGTGCCCGTGGCATTCCGGTGCTGGCCGATCCCAAGGGCAAGGATTTCTCGATCTACCGGGGTGCGAGCCTGATCACTCCGAACCTCAGCGAGTTCGAGACCATCGTCGGCGGTTGCGCCGATGAGCATGAACTCGTGAGCAAGGGCGCGCAGCTGATGCACGACCTCGACCTCGGCGCGTTGCTGGTGACTCGCGGCGAACACGGCATGACCCTGTTGCGCCCGGATCATCCGGCGTTGCACCTGCCAGCTCGGGCCCGTGAAGTGTTCGACGTGACCGGTGCCGGCGATACGGTGATTTCCACCCTGGCGGCCGCGATTGCCGCGGGCGAGGAATTGCCTCACGCCGTGGCCCTGGCCAACCTGGCGGCAGGCATCGTTGTCGGCAAGCTCGGTACGGCGGCCATCAGTGCCCCGGAACTGCGTCGCGCCATCCAGCGTGAAGAAGGTTCCGAGCGCGGTGTGCTGGGTCTTGAGCAGTTGTTGCTGGCGGTCGACGATGCGCGTGCGCACAAAGAGAAGATCGTCTTCACCAATGGCTGCTTCGACATCCTGCACGCCGGCCACGTGACGTACCTCGAACAGGCGCGCGCTCAAGGCGATCGTCTGATCGTTGCGGTCAACGACGATGCTTCGGTCAGCCGCCTGAAAGGGCCAGGTCGTCCGATCAACAGCGTCGACCGTCGCATGGCGGTACTGGCCGGTCTTGGTGCGGTGGATTGGGTGATCAGCTTCCCTGAAGGCACCCCGGAAAACCTGTTGCGCGAGGTCAAGCCGGACGTGCTGGTCAAGGGTGGGGACTACGGGATCGACCAGGTCGTCGGTGCGGACATCGTGACGGCGTATGGCGGAACGGTAAAAGTGCTGGGGCTGGTGGAAAACAGTTCCACGACCGCGATAGTCGAAAAAATCCGCAAGTCCGAGTGATACCAAACTTTTGTAGGAGCTGGCTTGCCAGCGATGGGCTCAAGGGCGCCGCGTTTACTCAGTAGACACGCGTCATCGTTAACGACCATCGCTGGCAAGCCAGCTCCTACAGGGTTAGGTGTACGCATGCTGGGTTTTTAGGAACTGACCTTCTTGCGCGGCACGATCTTTTTCAGCAATTGCTTCGCCTTCCCGCGCAACCGCGCCAAACCGGAATCTTTCCCCGGCGGGTTCAAGCCTTGCTGGCGCACCCAATCCTTCCAGCGAATCCGCTCATCGCGCACCAGCCAGCCTTGCTGCTGGGCAAAACTCTCTGCCAGATACAAGCCGCGTGTGCTCGCCGGGTAAAGGTGATCCTTTTTCAGGGTATACAACTCGGCCATCGGCTGGCCGTCCTGCAGCGGCATCAGGTACAAGTCGGGACGCTTGCGGTCTAGCCGGGCCACCAGTTGATCGCCTTCCAGTCGTTCGTCGACATGAAACAGGCTCAGGGATTTGGCTTCCTTGGGCACGTCCAGGCGCAAGTCATAGATCAGTTGCAGCGACGCGGTCGGCAGGTGCACGTAGGCGCGCGGTCGTTCGATCAACTGCAGGTTGGCGCAGCGCACCGGCCGCGCCGAGCCGGATAGCGGCGTCAGCCGAAACGGCAACGCTTCGCGATAGTGCAGCGCAGCGGAGTAGGGCGCCGGCAGCCAGGTGTCGTTGAAGCGCCCGCCGAGCCAGCCTTCCGGCGTTTCCAGCAGGCACTCTTCGGCAATCTCCTGGATGGCGGTGTGCAGCGGCAGGTTCAGTTCGTGGGCCGGCACGTAACCGGAGATCAGCTTGAGCACCACATCGCCACGGTCTTGCCGACGCTGACGTACCAACACCCAGTAATCGCGATTCTGCCAATGCAGGGTCAGGCGCACCGAAACCCCGAGATTGGCCAACTCCACGGCGAACCGTTCGCTGTCAGCCACCGTCACCGGGCGGCGACGTTGCAACGTCTGGGAAAAATTCAGCGGCATCCCGACGCTTTGATAACTCAGGCCTTCGGGAGTCGCTTCGACGAATAACGGCAGGGTCTTGAAGTTGCTCGGGTTCTTTCTAATGAGCGTACGCGGCATGTCGGCTCCTGCTTAAGGCCGCGTGGGGCGGCATCAGTTGCTACGTAGGACCTGGGCAACGGTCGCGACGTTGTGGGCGAGGTGCAGCGGATTGATGGTCCCGACAATAGCACTGGCCACCCCCGGATGTTCAAACAACAACTCGAAACTGGCGCGCACTGGATCCACGCCTGGACTCAGGCAGACGTGACCGCTGGCGAGGGCTTTTTTGACCAGGATGGCTTTACCGTGATCAGCAGCATAGTCAATGACCGGCTTCTCGTTTCGTTCGTTCAGATTGTAGGTGACCATCGCGCAATCACCTTGTTCCAGAGCCTTCAAACCGCCTTCGACGGTTTTGCCGGAGAAACCATAGCCGCGAATCTTGCCTTCGGCCTTGAGCGCGGCGAGGGTTGCGTAGACTTCGCTGTCGTTGAGGATCGCCAGATCGTTGCCGTCGGAGTGCACCAGCACCAGATCGATAAAATCGGTTTCCAGGCGTTGCAGGCTGCGTTCCACCGAGAGCCGGGTATGCGCGGCGCTGAAATCGTGGCGGGACTGGCCGTCGGCAAACTCTTCGCCGACCTTGCTGACGATCACCCAGTCCTGGCGTTGACCGCGCAACAACGGGCCGAGTCGTTCTTCACTGCGGCCATAGGCCGGGGCGGTGTCGATCAGGTTGATGCCCAGGTCGCGCGTGAGTTTGAGCAGCATGCGCGCTTCGTCATCGTCGGGGATCTGGAAGCCGTTGGGGTATTTCACGCCTTGATCGCGACCGAGTTTGACGGTGCCCAAACCCAGGGGCGAAACCATCAGGCCGGTGCTGCCCAGCGGGCGATGCAAGTCGTGCAGGGTCGGTTGGCTCATGGCAGCAGTTGCTCCCAGGCCGGGACGCCCATCGGCGGCTTCGGCAACTCGGGCAGCGGCGCGGGATGGCTTGGCTGGATGCCGTCGCGTTGCAATGAGCTGATGACACGGTCGGCAAAGTCCGGCGCCAGCGCCAGTTTGGTCGGCCAGCCGACCAGCAAACGGCCTTCTTCGGCAAGGAAGGCGTTGTCCGGTCGCGTCAGGCCCGATTGCAGCGGCTCGGCGCGGTCAACGCGCAAGGTCGCCCATTGCGCGGTGCTCAAGTCGATCCATGGCAGCAATTGGCCGAGTTCTTTTTGCGCGGTGGCGATTTGCTCGGCCGGTTCGCGGGCAACCCCTTCGGCCTCGGCGATATCGCCACCCAGGTACCAGACCCATTGGCCATCGGCGGCCGGATGGGTGGTCACGGTGATGCGCGGCTTGGTGCCGCCCCCCAGGCAATGGGCGTACAGCGGTTTGAGGCCGGGCCCTTTGGCGATGATCATGTGCAGCGGTCGACGTTGCATGGCGGGCTTGGTCAGCCCCAGTGCTTCGAGTAGCGCTGCCGTCCCGGCACCGGTGCTCAAGATGATGCGTTGGGCGCGGATTTCACGCTCGTCGACTTTCAGGCCGACCAGAACGCCAGCGTCCAGCAACGGCTCGATCGTCTTCCCGGCGAGCAAGCCGTCACCGGCCAGGTCGGCGAGGCGCTGAATCAGGCTTGGCACGTCGATCACCAGTTCTGCCAGGCGATAGACCTTGCCCTTGAAACGTTTGTCTTGCAGGGCTGGCGGCAGTTGATCGCCCTTGACCTGATCGACACGGCCGCGCACGGCTTTGCTGGCGAAGAAGCTGGTGAGATTGCCGGCGATTGTGCCGGGGGACCAGAGGTAATGGGCTTCGGACAACAGGCGCACGCCGGACAAATCCAGTTCACCGTCACCGGCCAGGGCTTCACGCCAGCGGCGCGGCATGTCGGCGATGGCTTCCGAGGCGCCGGTCAGGGCGCCATGCAGCGCGTACTTGGCGCCGCCGTGGATGATGCCTTGGGACTTCAGGCTCTGCCCGCCACCGAGGGTGGCGCTTTCCACCAACACGGTCGAAAAACCCTGGCGGCGCAGGCGCGCGTTCAGCCAGAGGCCGGCGACACCAGCGCCGACAATCAAAACGTCGGTGGAAATAACGGATGGCATGCAGCGACCTCAGTGTTCAAGACGAGGGCGCAGTATACAGACTCGAAGAATGGAGGTTTTGCTGGCAATCAATCCATAGCCAGACACAAATCCTGTGGGAGTGAGCCTGCTCGCGATGAGGGCGGTACATTCAGCAGAGATGTTGGCTGACATACCGCAATCGCGAGCAGGCTCGCTCCTACAATGGATCGTGTTTCAGGTCTTAGTGGCCGGCGGTTTTGGAGAAGAGCTGGATGACCACAACGCCAAGCACGATGAGCGCCATCCCCAGCATCGCCGGCACATCCAGCTTCTGCCCGTAGATAAACAGCGCCGCGACGCTGACCATCACGATCCCCATGCCGGCCCACACCGCGTACGCCACACCCACCGGCACGCTGCGCACCACCAATGTCAGCATCCAGAAGGCAATGCCATAACCGACGATCACCAGAATCAGCGGCAACGGTGTGCTGAAGCCTTTGACCGCTTTCATCGAAACAGTGGCGATCACTTCGGCGCAGATGGCGATGGCCAGGTAGTAGTAAGCGGTCATGGGTGCATCCTCGTGTGAAGTGTTGCTTTATGAGGTCGGCATTTTAGGGGTTGCTCAGATGGGGTAAAGTCATTACCTATCTGTGCGGGAGATGGGTTAGCCATGAACATTCAATGGAATCTGGAGCAGTTGCGTTTGTTCGTCAGCGTTGCCGAGCAGCGATCGTTTTCCGCTGTGGCGCGGGACCAGCGCAAGGCGCAGTCGGCGGTCAGCAGTTCGATAGCGCTGTTGGAAGAAGACCTGGGTGTGAGCCTGTTCGACCGCAGCAGCGGTCGGCAGCCGAAACTCACTGAGGCCGGCAATGCGTTGCTGGATGAGGCGCGGGAAGTGCTGCGTCAATGCGAGCGCCTGAATGGCCGTGCGCTGGCAATGACGCGTGGGCAGGAAGCTCGCCTGCGCGTGGCTCAGGATGAGGCGATGCCGTATCAGCCGATCATTGAAAGTTTCGAAGCCCTGGCGGAACAGTTTCCCAGTCTTGAAGTGCAATTGACCAGCGCTGCCCAAGGCGATGTGGCGCGCAAGCTGGTGGAGCGCCGGGCCGATCTCGGTCTGTTGTTTTATCACGATCAGATTCCCGAGGCGCTCGAACGGCGAGTGCTGGGCAGCGTCGAAATGGTCACGGTATGCGGCGTCGGGCATCCATTGGCAACGCAGGCTCCGGTCGATTGTCAGCAACTGGCGCAGCATCGGCAGTTGCTGATGTCGACCCAGTCCAGTGTGTATCCCGGCAGCGAGCCGGCCAGCCCGCAGGTCTGGCGGGCCGACAGTTTCTACGTGATGGCCGAATGGCTGGTGCGTGGCCTAGGCTGGGCCTGGTTGCCACGGCACGTGGTGCAGTATCCGGCGTATCAGGGGTTGATGGTCGAACTGGCCAGCGAATGGACGCCACCGGCGCTGGTGGTGGAGTTGGTCTGGCGCCGGGATGAACCGCTCGGCCCGGCGGCCCGTTGGCTGGCGGAACGTTTTGCCGTGCACTTGCAGGCGATCGGCGAAAAAACCGATAAACTCCGCCGCCATGAATAGAACTCTCTACACCGCGCTGTTTTACCTGGGGCTGCCACTGGTAGCGATTCGGCTGTGGCTGCGCTCGCGCAAGGCACCGGCGTATGCCAAACGCATCGGCGAGCGTTTCTCGCTCGGGCTGCCGGCGATGAAGCCCGGCGGCATCTGGGTGCACGCGGTGTCCGTGGGCGAAAGCATTGCCGCAGCGCCAATGATTCGCGCATTGCTGCAACGTTATCCCGCACTGCCGATCACCGTGACCTGCATGACGCCGACGGGCTCCGAACGCATCCATGCCTTGTTCGCCAACGAGCCGCGCATTCAGCACTGCTATTTGCCTTACGACTTGCCATGCGCGGCGGCGCGGTTTCTTGATCGGGTCCGGCCAACACTGGCGGTGATCATGGAAACCGAGCTCTGGCCCAACCACATTCATCAATGCGCCAAACGCGGGATTCCTGTGGCGCTGGCCAACGCACGACTGTCCGAGCGTTCCGCCAAAGGCTATGGCCGCTTCGGTAAATTGACTCAGCCGATGCTCGCCGAAATGAGCCTGTTCGCCGTGCAGACCGAAGCCGAGGCCCAGCGCTTCCGCTATTTGGGCGCCCGTGCGGAAACGGTTGAAGTGACCGGTTCGATCAAGTTCGACCTGACCATCGACCCGCAAATGCTTCAGCGTGCGACCGAGTTGCGTGGGCAATGGCGGGCGCAGGAGCGTCCGGTGTGGATCGCCGCCAGCACTCACGACGGTGAAGACGAAGTGGTGTTGGCGGCGCATCGTCAGTTGCTTGCCGGTCATCCCGATGCGTTGCTGATTCTGGTGCCGCGTCATCCGGAGCGTTTCAACGCGGTGTTCGACCTTTGCAAGCAACAGGGCTTCGCCACGGTGCGTCGTTCCTCCGGCGAACCGGTCACCGCCGATACGTCGGTGTTGCTCGGCGACACCATGGGCGAGTTGCTGTTTTTGTATGCCCTGGCCGATAGCGCGTTTGTCGGCGGCAGTCTGGTGCCGAATGGTGGCCATAACTTGCTGGAACCCGCCGCGCTGGCGAAACCGGTGCTCAGTGGGCCGCACCTGTTCAACTTCCTCGAAATCGCCGCGCAGTTGCGCAGCGCCGGGGCGTTGCAGGAAGTGGAAGATGCCGAGGGTTTGGCGCTGGCGGTGCAGCGGTTGTTCGAATTGCCGCGCGATGCGCAGCGAATGGCAGACGCGGGGCTGAAAGTGATGCGTACCAATCAGGGCGCGTTGCAGCGGTTACTGGATGGGTTGGATCGATTGATCAATCGCTGACCTGTAGGAGCCAGGCTTGCCGGCGAAGGCTTCCTTGAAATCGCCTTCGCCGGCAAGCCTGGCTCCTACGGGTTTTGCGTGAACCTAGAAGCTCCGTCATCCCCGACTCTGTAGGAGCCAGCTTGCTGGCGATGGCGTCTTCGGAATCGCCATCGCCGGCAAGCCGGCTCCTACAGGTTTTGCGCACCCCTCAAAATCCCCGTCATCCCCGATTCTGTAGGAGCCAGCTTGCTGGCGATGGCGTCCTCAGAACCGCCATCACCCGCCCATTATTGCCCCGGTTTTGCCTTTAACTGCTCAGCCGCAGCCTTGGCCAGGTCCGGTGGCAGGAAGTCCTTGTCCGGGTTGTAGTCAGCCTTGAGATAGCGTTTGAGGTCCTGCAAATCCCCCGGGTTCAACGTGCCGGCGGCTTGCTTCAGGCGCAGGTTGTCGAGGATGTAGTCGTAGCGGGTGTTGTTGTAATTGCGCACCGAGGTGTACAGCTGACGTTGCGCGTCGAGCACATCGACGATGTTGCGCGTACCCACCTGATAACCGATTTCGGTCGCTTCCACTGCGCTCTGGTTGGAGATGATCGACTGCTTGCGCGCCTGCACCTGCTCGACATCGGTGTTCACCGCGCGGTGCAGGTTGCGGGTGTTCTCCACCACTTGCCGACGCAGACTCTCACGCTGTTGTTCGGTCTGGTCCAGTTGCGAGTACGACTGGCGAACCTGCGAACTGGTCAGCCCGCCGCTGTAGATCGGGATGTTCAATTGCAGCGCCAGCGTACGTTGCTCGACGGGGCCACCATACGGCTGGCCGAAGCCGTTCGGGTTGCTGAAGCCCAAGGCATCGTTGTCGCCTTTCTCATACTTGGCCACCGCATCCACCGTTGGTGCGTGGCCGGCCTTGCGCTGCTTCAGGGTTTCTTCGGCGGCGCTGACCGCGTAGTTGCTGGCCAGCAGATTCAGGTTCTGTTTGGCGGCGGTGTCGACCCAGGCCTTGGCGTCGTTCGGCGCCGGCGGCAGGATCGGCAAGGTGTGGACGATGCCCTGAATCGAGTTGTACTGACGGTTGGTCAGAGTGATCAACGCTTCAAACGCATCATCCACCTGACGCTGCGCAACGATCCGGTTGGCCCGTGCGGTGTCGTAACTGGCTTGCGATTGCAGCACGTCGGTCTTGTCCGACAGGCCGACATCGAAGCGTTCGTTGGACTGGTCGAGCTGACGCTTGAATGCCGCTTCTTCAGCCTTGGTCGAGGCCAGGTTGTCCTGGCTGCGCAGCACGTTGAAGTAGTCCTCGGCGGTTTGCAGGATCAGGTTCTGCTCGGTCGCCGAGAGTTGCAGGGCGGCTTGCTCATTGACGTCCTTGGCGGCCTGGTACTGGAACCAGCGATCGGCACGAAACAAAGGCTGAGCCAACGTTGCCTGATAGGAATTGGCGCTACGGTTGGCAACGGACGACGGTTGATCGATATCGGTGCGCACGTTGGCCAACTGGGCGCCACCGGAAATATTCGGCAGCAAGCCGGCGCGCGCCTGGGGCACGACTTCTTTCTGCGCGCCGTATTGGGCGCGGGCGGCGGCCAGGTCGGCGTTGTTGTCCACCGCTTCCTGGTAGACGCTGACCAGATCGGTCTTGGTCGATAAGGGCGCTTCTGCTGCCCAGGCCATTCCATTGGAAGCACAAGACACGGCAAGGGCCAGTGAGAGTTTGCGCAGCATGAGGCCATCCCTAAAAATTACACTGATAATTTGAGCGCCAAAGGTACGGCGCAGCCCACTCAGCGTCAATGCGCGACATGGCCGTTGCGAGTGTAGTTGCGCATACGTGCGGCAACAATCGTCTGATTGCGCCATTCATCATGGTGTTTACTGCGGTGTTGGCGTTCTTTGTCAGTTGTGTCTAGACTGGCCGGGTTCTTGTCGGGGTGCCTTGCTATGAGGCTGAGATCGAATAATTTCGGATCCCGTTGAACCTGATCAGGTTAGCGCCTGCGTAGGGAACAAGATTTCTCGTCACCCGGCGAGTCCTCTTGTGCTTCGTCCGGGATGTTGTTCGACAATCGAACACCCCTCGAGCACTGAGCACAGCACTGCTGGTTTTCCCAGCGTTCGTGCGTCCATTCGATTACAGGTTCGCTCCGACAAAAATCCACTGCCTGGATGTGTTCGGAGAGCCCGTGATGACGATAAAACCAAAAAACATAACGAACCTGAGTGACTCGGCCCAAGTCGATCAACAATCGGTTCAACCGTTTACCCGCTCGCAAAAAATCTACGTTCAGGGCTCCCGCCCGGACATCCTCGTGCCGATGCGCGAAATCAGCCTCGATGTGACCCCGACCGACTTCGGCGGTGAGATCAACGCGCCGGTTGTCGTGTACGACACCTCGGGTCCGTACACCGACCCCAACGTGATCATCGACGTGCGCAAAGGCCTGGCCGACATCCGCTCGCCGTGGATCGAAGCCCGTGGCGACACCGAGCGTCTGCCCGGCCTCAGCTCGAACTTCGGCAAGGAACGCCTCGCCGATCCGGAGCTGACCAAGCTGCGATTCGCTCACGTGAACAACCCGCGCCGCGCCAAGGCCGGTGGCAACGTCACGCAAATGCACTACGCGCGTCAGGGCATCATCACGCCCGAGATGGAATTCGTCGCCATCCGCGAAAACATGAAGCTTGAAGTCGCCCGTGCCGCTGGCCTGCTGGATCAGCAACACGCCGGCCACAGCTTCGGCGCCAGCGTGCCGAAAATCATCACCCCCGAATTCGTTCGTGACGAGATCGCCCGCGGTCGCGCGATCATCCCGGCCAACATCAACCACACCGAACTGGAACCGATGATCATCGGCCGTAACTTCCTGGTGAAGATCAACGGCAACATCGGCAACAGCGCACTGGGTTCGTCCATCGAAGAAGAAGTGGCGAAACTGACCTGGGGCATTCGCTGGGGCGCGGACAACATCATGGACTTGTCCACCGGCAAGCACATTCATGAAACCCGCGAGTGGATCATCCGCAACTCGCCAGTGCCGATCGGCACCGTGCCGATTTATCAGGCGCTGGAAAAAGTCGGCGGCGCTGCCGAAGACCTGACCTGGGAGCTGTTCCGCGACACGCTGATCGAACAGGCCGAACAGGGCGTCGATTACTTCACCATCCACGCCGGCGTGCTGCTGCGCTACGTGCCGCTGACCGCCAAACGTGTGACCGGTATCGTTTCCCGTGGCGGCTCGATCATGGCCAAGTGGTGCCTGGCGCACCACAAAGAAAACTTCGCCTACACGCATTTCGAAGAGATCTGCGAAATCATGAAGGCCTACGACGTCAGCTTCTCGCTGGGCGACGGCCTGCGTCCGGGCTCGATTGCCGACGCCAACGACGCCGCGCAATTCGGTGAGCTGGAAACCCTCGGCGAGCTGACCAAGATCGCGTGGAAGCACGACGTGCAAACCATGATCGAAGGCCCGGGCCACGTGCCGATGCAGTTGATCAAAGAGAACATGGACAAGCAGCTCGAGTGCTGCGACGAGGCGCCGTTCTACACCCTCGGCCCGCTGACCACTGACATCGCGCCAGGCTACGACCACATCACCTCGGGTATCGGTGCGGCGATGATCGGCTGGTTCGGTTGCGCGATGCTCTGCTACGTGACGCCGAAGGAGCACTTGGGCCTGCCGAACAAGGATGACGTGAAGACCGGGATCATCACCTACAAGATCGCCGCACATGCCGCCGATCTGGCGAAGGGACACCCGGGCGCGCAGATTCGCGACAATGCCTTGAGCAAGGCGCGATTCGAATTCCGTTGGGAAGACCAGTTCAACCTGGGCCTCGATCCGGACACCGCCCGTTCGTATCACGATGAGACGTTGCCGAAGGATTCGGCCAAGGTCGCGCATTTCTGTTCGATGTGCGGGCCGAAATTCTGCTCGATGAAAATCACCCAGGAAGTCCGCGAATACGCGGCCAACCAGCGGATCGAAACCGTCGACGCCGAAGTCGCCCGGGGATTGGCGGAACAGGCAGAGCGGTTCAAGCAGGAAGGCAGTCAGCTGTACAAGAAGGTTTGATCTGACCTGAAAGGGTGGGGCCTGCACAGGCCCCATCGCCAGCAGGCTGGCTCCCACATTGGATCTGTGGCGTTCACATGTCCCCTGTGGGAGCCAGCCTGCTGGCGATAGCGATCCACACAACAACAAATGTTCCTCTGAGATAACACCCTTGAGCATTCAACCCAGCACTTATTCACCCGACATCGCGGTGCCGACCGACAAACGTGTCTTCGGCGGCCGCGATCTGTTTTCCCTGTGGTTCTCCCTCGGCATCGGCCTGATGGTCTTGCAGACCGGCGCATTGCTCGCGCCAGGTCTTGGCCTGTCCGGTTCGCTGCTGGCAATCTTTCTCGGCACGCTGGTCGGCGTTCTGCTGCTGGCCGCTGTCGGCGTGATCGGCAGTGACACCGGCCTGTCGTCGATGGCCGCGCTCAAACTCAGCCTCGGTGCGAAAGGCGCGAGCCTGCCAGCGGTGCTGAACCTGCTGCAACTGATCGGTTGGGGTTCGTTCGAAATCATCGTCATGCGCGACGCTGCCAGCCTGCTCGGCGCGCGTGCGTTCAGCGAAGGCAGTCTGTTCTCCAGTCCGCTGCTCTGGACGTTGTTCTTCGGTGCCTTGGCGACCTTGCTGGCCGTCAGCGGTCCGTTGACCTTCGTGCGCCAGATCCTGCGCAAATGGGGCATCTGGCTGCTGCTGGCCGCGTGCATCTGGCTGACCTGGAACCTGTTCGCCAAAGCCGATCTGGCGGCGTTGTGGGCGCAGGCCGGGGACGGTTCGATGCCGTTCGCCGTGGGCTTCGACATTGCCATCGCGATGCCGCTGTCGTGGCTGCCGCTGATCGCTGACTACTCGCGTTTCGGCAAGCGTGCGAAAAACGTGTTCGGCGGGACGGCGATTGGCTTCTTTATCGGTAATTTCTGGCTGATGAGCCTGGGCGTGGCTTACACCCTGGCGTTCGCGCCGAGCGGTGAAGTGAATGCCTTGCTGTTGGCGCTGGCCGGTGCCGGCCTGGGGATTCCGCTGCTGCTGATTCTGCTGGATGAGTCGGAAAACGCCTTTGCCGACATTCACTCGGCGGCCGTTTCCAGCGGGATTTTGCTGCGCTTGAAAGTCGAACACCTGGCGTTGGCCATCGGTGTGGTCTGCACCCTGATCGCCTTGCTGGCGCCATTGGCCCAGTACCAGAACTTCCTGCTGTTGATCGGTTCGGTGTTTGCGCCGCTGTTCGGCGTGGTGCTGGTGGATCACTTCATCCTGCGTAAACGCAGTGCTCAAGTGGCGTCAGCCGCATTGCGCTGGCCGGCGCTGCTCGCCTGGCTGGGCGGGGTCAGCACCTATCACTTGCTGGCCAATCTGTATCCGGACATCGGCGCAACCCTGCCGTCGTTGATTCTGGCAGGGCTGCTGCAACTCGTGCTGGGTCGGGCCTTCAGTTACGGCCGGGAAACAGCTCGGGCTTGATGATGCCGTTCAGGCGAGGGTAGGGGATCTTCAGTTCGACGTGGCCCAGCGCGTAAGGCGCGATGGTGCTCACGTCGTACTTGAGGATCACCCCGCCGTAGGTCAGCGCTATGTTCTGGGTTTTCTGGAACGGCCAGCTCTTCACGAACTCCGGTTCCTGATCGAGCTTGGTGCTGATCAGCCAGCTGTTGTGCGCGACCTGCGCCGCTTTCCAGAATGCCTCTTCCTGACCTGGCACCAACATGTCGGACAAGGTCAGCACTTTATGCTGCTGGCGCGAATAGTTGATGAAGCTGCGGCCCGGCGTGCCATGTGCACCGCCGGTGTCCAGGTAGCTGGAAAATTCGACGATCACCAAGCCGTCATGCTGCTCACGTACTTTGGCTTGCAAGTAGCTGCTGTAGCGCGGGCCGGCGGTGCGCAAAAACTCATCGCGATAGGCCGCCAGCGTCGGCGCCACCGGGGCGTCGGGCGAGGTGCGGGTCATTTGCAGCAGACGTTTTTCGACAATGCCGTCCAACTGCGGCTCGGCGGGGAAGCGCAGCGTATCGATGTTCACCAGTGGGCATTCAGGTGTCGTGCAACCCGGTTTCAGCTGTTCGGAAGCATCGCGGGTAGTCTCCAGCGGCGCCCGGTAGTTGGGCTGGAACAGGCTTTGGCAAGCGCCCAGGGTCAGGGCGATTGCGGCCACGGAGGCGATTTTAAAAAGCGACATGGGCGTCCTTCGTAAAACAGGGAAAGGCAAAAAGTTATCCGCTTCGACTCTCAACGAAGCAGTCAGTTCGCCACTAAGCTAATTAGAGTTGGTTTCGCCCTCACCGTCTATCCCGCTGACTGGAAAGGGGCTGCATCAAACGGCGCGGGCGCGTTAGGATGGCGCGAAGTCGAGGTTGCAAGTAACCAAAAGGAGCCTCGGATCGGACTAGCAGTAAACGAGGATTGTCATGACTGATTTTGCCAACGCCATTCCGACCGCCGTTGATATCGTTCGGCGCGAAAAGTGCTACGAGGGCTTTTACAAGCTCGATCGCGTGCACTTGCGCCACGAGTTGTTCGCCGGTGGCATGAGCCGCGAAATCAATCGTGAAGTGTTTGTTCGCCACGATGCGGTCTGCGTGTTGCCCTACGATCCGCAGCGCGATGAAGTGGTGTTGATCGAGCAGTTTCGCGTCGGCGCCATGGGCAAGACCGACAATCCCTGGCTGATTGAACTGGTCGCTGGTCTGATCGACAAGGATGAAGTGCCGGAAGAAGTTGCTCACCGCGAAGCGCAGGAGGAAGCTGGGCTTGTATTCGGGGCGCTCTGGCCGATGACCAAGTATTTTCCATCGCCGGGTGGCAGCAATGAATTCGTGCATTTGTTCCTGGGGCGTTGCGAGACAACCGGGGTCGGCGGCCTGCATGGGCTGGAGGAAGAAGCTGAAGATATCCGCGTCACGGTCTGGGCGTTCGAGGATGCCCTGCAAGCCGTACGCGACGGACGAATTGCCAACGCGGCCAGCATCATTGCCTTGCAATGGTTAGCTTTGAACCGCGCTGAAGTGAGGGGGTTATGGTCGTAAACAAGTTGCGCGATCGCTACCGGGTGGACCTCGTGGGGCTGCAAGCCTCTTGCGAGGCCAACTACGCGCGCCTGATGCGACTGCTGCCGGACATGCGCAACGAGCCGGCGGCGCGGCGCATTGCCGTGACCCACGGCGAGCAGATGCTCGGCGTGCTGGCCCTTGAAGTGCTGCAGGTCTGTCCATACACCACGACCCTGCAAGTGCGTCAGGAACACAGCCTGCCGTGGCTGCCGGTGCCACAACTGGAAGTGCAGGTCTATCACGACGCGTGCATGGCCGAAGTGGTCAGCGCCGAACATGCGCGACGCTTTCGCGGGATCTATCCTTACCCGAACGCCTCGATGCACCAGCCGGACGAAAAGGCGCAGCTGAACATGTTCCTGGGTGAATGGCTGAGTCATTGCCTGGCGTGTGGGCACGAATACGCCGTTGTGCGTTGAGCTCGCTAGATGTGAACTGCGTCAGCTTCTCGGATTTCCTCTTTCGTTCGTCCCCCAGCATAATCGCGGCATTCCACTTATCCCGTGTTTAGCCCTGGGAGACCGCCTTGCCAAGCGTATCCACTTTGACCCCCGCCGATTCGGCGTTGCTGGTGCAACTGTCCGACAGCCATCTGTTTGCCGAAGCGGACGGCACGTTGCTGGGCATGAATACGCGCGACAGCCTGCAAAAGGTCATCGAGCTGGTCAGGCAGCAACAGCCGCAGATCGATCTGATCATTGCCAGCGGCGATCTTTCCCAGGACGGGACGCTGGAGTCGTATCAGCAGTTTCGCGACCTGACCCGGCAACTCGATGCGCCGGCGCGCTGGATTCCCGGCAATCACGACGAACCGCAGATCATGGCCGCAGCCGCCGTGCACAGCGCGCTGCTGGAACCAGTGGTGGATGTTGGCAACTGGCGCGTCACGTTGCTCGACTCGGCGGTGCCGGGGTCGGTGCCCGGGTATTTGCAGGATGAACAATTGCAGTTGCTGGCGCGCTCGCTGAGCGAGGCACCGGAGCGCCATCATCTGGTGTGCTTCCACCATCATCCGGTGTCGATCGGGTGTGCGTGGATGGAGCCGATCGGGTTGCGCAATCCCGAAGCACTGTTTGCTGTGCTGGACCGGTTCCCGCAAGTACGTGCGGTGCTTTGGGGGCACGTGCATCAGGAAATCGATCAAGTGCGTAACGACGTGCGCCTGATTGCCTCGCCCTCGACCTGCATTCAGTTCGAGCCGGGCAGTGAGGATTTCAAGGTCGGCGAGCAGGCGCCAGGGTATCGGTGGTTGCGGCTGTTGCCCGATGGTCGGCTCGAAACCGGCGTAGAGCGCGTGACCGGGTTCGACTTTCAGGTCGATTACGGCTCCAACGGCTACTGAATATCTGCGGTGCTGCCATCGCCAGCAGGCTGGCTCCCACAATGAATCCGCGTCGTGCACAAATCCCTGTGGGAGCCAGCCTGCTGGCGATGGCGTCCGCTCAGACGACATGAATTCCACGGATATCCCCGATTCCCCCGACACCCTGTAAACTCCGCCTTCTTTACCCGACGCACAGGGAGTTCAAATGTCCGGTTCGATCCTTTATATCCACGGTTTCAACAGTGCGCCTTCGTCAAAAAAGGCCACTCAGTTGATCGAAGTGATGGAGCGTCTGGGCTTGAGCGATCACCTGCGCGTTCCGGCCCTGCATCACCATCCACGCGAGGCCATCGGTCAGCTCGAACAGGCAATTTCGGAGCTTGGCCGGCCACTGCTGGTCGGCAGCTCACTCGGCGGCTACTATGCGACTCACCTGGCCGAGCGCCATGGCTTGAAAGCCCTGTTGATCAACCCCGCCGTCAGTCCGCACCGGATGTTCGACGGGTATCTGGGGACGCAGAAAAACCTGTATACCGATGAGGCCTGGGAATTGACCCACGACCATGTGACGGCCCTGGCCGAGCTGGAAGTGCCGGCGCCCCAGGACCCGCAGCGGTATCAGGTATGGTTGCAGACGGGCGACGAAACGCTGGATTATCGCCTCGCCCAGCAGTATTACCGGGCCTGTGCCTTGCGCATCCAGGCCGGCGGCGACCATAGTTTCCAGGGTTTTGCCGGGCAATTGCCGGCAATGCTGAGTTTTGCCGGCATCGGCGCAGATTTGTATCAGGCGATTGATTTCACTGCACTGTGAGTCATCGCCTCTATTTAATAGAACATTTGACGACGAGACCCCATGGCCACTCCCAGCGCTAGCTCTTATAACGCAGACGCCATCGAAGTCCTCTCGGGCCTCGACCCGGTGCGCAAACGCCCCGGCATGTACACCGACACCAGTCGGCCGAACCACCTCGCCCAGGAAGTCATCGACAACAGCGTCGACGAAGCCTTGGCCGGGCATGCGACGTCGGTGCAGGTCATCCTGCACGCCGATCACTCCCTGGAAGTCAGCGATGACGGCCGTGGCATGCCGGTGGACATTCACCCGGAAGAGGGTGTGTCGGGCGTCGAACTGATCCTCACCAAGCTTCATGCGGGCGGCAAGTTTTCCAACAAGAACTACCAGTTCTCCGGCGGTCTGCACGGGGTGGGTATTTCGGTGGTCAACGCCTTG
This sequence comes from Pseudomonas sp. FW300-N2A2, assembly GCF_017351735.1. Lineage (NCBI taxonomy): Bacteria > Pseudomonadati > Pseudomonadota > Gammaproteobacteria > Pseudomonadales > Pseudomonadaceae > Pseudomonas > Pseudomonas sp. FW300-N2A2. The sequence goes on from NZ_JACNDU010000002.1 coordinate 262,737, forward strand.
TCGACCGAAGTCCGGGTGCGCGTGAAGCGCGACGGCAACGAATACCAGATGACCTTCGCCGACGGTTACAAGAAGACCGAGCTGGAAGTGGTCGGCACCGTTGGCAAGCGCAACACCGGCACCAGCGTGTTCTTCGCGCCAGACCCGAAGTACTTCGACTCACCGAAATTCTCCATCAGCCGCCTCAAGCACGTGCTCAAGGCCAAGGCCGTTCTGTGCCCGGGGCTGCTGGTCAGTTTTGAAGACAAGGCCACCGGCGAGAAAGTCGAATGGCATTACGAAGACGGCCTGCGCTCCTACCTGGTGGACGCGGTCAGCGAATTCGAACGCCTGCCGGACGAGCCGTTCTGCGGCAGCCTGGCCGGTAACAAAGAAGCGGTCGACTGGGCGCTGCTGTGGTTGCCGGAAGGTGGCGACAGCGTGCAGGAAAGCTACGTCAACCTGATCCCGACGGCCCAGGGCGGTACGCACGTCAACGGTTTGCGTCAGGGCCTGCTCGATGCCATGCGCGAGTTCTGCGAATTCCGCAGCCTGCTGCCACGCGGCGTGAAGCTGGCGCCGGAAGACGTCTGGGAACGCATCGCCTTCGTCCTGTCGATGAAAATGCAGGAGCCGCAATTCTCCGGCCAGACCAAGGAACGCCTGTCGTCCCGCGAAGCGGCGGCGTTCGTGTCCGGCGTGGTCAAGGACGCGTTCAGCCTGTGGCTCAACGCTCACCCGGAAACCGGCATGCTCCTGGCAGAGCTGGCGATCAACAACGCCGGCCGTCGTCTGAAGGCCAGCAAGAAGGTCGAGCGCAAGCGCATCACCCAAGGCCCGGCACTGCCAGGCAAGCTCGCCGACTGCGCCGGGCAGGACCCGATGCGTTCCGAGCTGTTCCTGGTGGAAGGTGACTCCGCCGGCGGTTCCGCCAAGCAAGCGCGGGACAAAGAGTTTCAAGCGATCCTGCCGTTGCGCGGCAAGATCCTGAACACCTGGGAAGTCGACGGCAGCGAAGTACTGGCCAGCCAGGAAGTGCACAACATCGCCGTGGCCATCGGTGTCGATCCGGGCGCGGCGGACATGAGCCAGCTGCGTTACGGCAAGATCTGCATCCTCGCCGACGCCGACTCCGACGGTCTGCACATCGCCACGCTGCTGTGCGCGCTGTTCGTCCAGCATTTCCGCCCGTTGGTGGATGCCGGTCACGTCTACGTCGCGATGCCGCCGCTGTACCGAATCGATTTGGGCAAAGAAATTTACTACGCCCTCGACGAAGCTGAGCGTGACGGCATTCTCGATCGTCTGGTGGCCGAGAAGAAACGCGGCAAACCACAGGTCACCCGATTCAAAGGTCTGGGTGAAATGAACCCGCCGCAACTGCGCGAAACCACCATGGACCCGAACACCCGGCGTCTGGTGCAACTGACCCTGGAAGATTTCGAAGCGACTTCGGAAATGATGGACATGTTGCTGGCGAAGAAACGCGCCGGTGATCGTAAATCCTGGCTGGAATCCAAAGGCAACCTGGCCGAGGTTCTTGGCTGATGCGGGTTGGCTTTGCCCTGGCGTGTGCGTTACTTCTGACCTCGGCTTCGGCGTTTGCTGAGCCGGCACCGGAGTTGCGCCTGTTGTCCGAGCATCCCGTGGAGGGCATGCGCGGCGGCAACCTGTCGGGGCTGGCCCAGTGTGGCAAGAATCTGTGGGCCGTTTCCGATCGCGACGACGATCAGATCTACCGGCTCGAAACCGTCGACACGGTCTGGCAGGCTGAAACCGTGCGCATCGGTGTGCCGCCGGTGCCGGACAGCGATTTGCCCTGGGGTTTGCGTTCGCGGACCTGGGTGGCGTCGTTCGCGCGCGGCGGGGACCTGGATTTTGAAGGCATCACCTGCGACAGCGCCGGCAATCGCTACATCGTCAGCGAGTCCCATGCGGCGATTCTGCAAGTGCCGCCCGTTGGGCCGACGTCCTGGCTGAAGATTTCGCCGATGCTGGTTCGCGAGGCGCGGGCCAGCGGCATGTTGTTGCACTTCAATGCATTGTTCGAGGGCCTGGCGATCAATCCGGAGGGCGACCAGTTATGGTTGGCCGCCGAGCGTGAGCGCCGAGGACTGCTGTTGATCAAGCGTCAGCAAACGGTCTGGGATTGCGACGGCGGTTGCGTGCTGCTGAGCGAAGCCGGGATGGAAATGCAGCCGGCGAAATTTCCCAAGGCCAGAGCCGTGTCGCGGGATTTCGCCGATCTGTCGTTGTTCAACGGCAAGCTGTTCACCCTTGAGCGCAACGCGTTCGAGATTTGTCGCCGTGACGCGGTGACGGCCAAAGTCGAGCGTTGCTGGTCGTTTGCCGACGAGGCATTGCAGGAGAACCGTCGTTATCCACAGGGCTATGGCCTGACGGAAGCGCTGATCGTCGATGCCGATGGCGCCTGGGTCGGCATTGATAACAACGACGGTGCCCGTGCTGATGGCGAGTATCGCCCGATCGTCTGGCGCTTTGCCGCGCCGGAAGGTGGCTGGAGTGCCAAGCCATGACGCCGCAAACACCTGGAAAACGCGCCGGTCGGGTGTTCATGGTGCTGGCCTGGTGCGCAGCGTTATTTCTGGCGACACGGTTTTTCGGCCAATGGGAGGAGCGGCAGCAAAATCCCAACGTCGTCGTCAGCTCGGAACAGGGCGAAGGTTTTATCGAAGTGAAACTGGCCAGCAACACCCAGGGGCACTTCGTCGCCAGCGGCCAGATCAACGGCCAGTCGGTGGATTTCATGCTGGATACCGGGGCGACCGATGTGGCGATCCCGGCAGAAATGGCCGAACGGCTGAAACTTGAACAAGGCTTCGGGGTGACCCTGAGCACCGCCAACGGTCGCACCGAGGGTTATCGAACCCGTGTCGACCGGTTGCAACTGGGCGACATTGTGCTGCGTGATGTGCGCGCCATCGTCGTGCCAGGCCTGGATGGCAAGCAAGTGCTGCTCGGTATGAGCGCGCTGAACAAACTTGAATTTACCCAGCGCGGTGGCACCATGCTGCTGCGCCAGACAACGAACCGATGAGGCCCGCATGAGCGACTCCCTTGATCTCAGCCTGGACGGTGTAGAGCGCCGGTCACTGGCTGACTTCACCGAAAATGCCTACCTCAACTACTCCATGTACGTGATCATGGACCGTGCCTTGCCGCATATCGGCGACGGCCTGAAACCGGTACAGCGCCGCATCGTCTACGCGATGAGCGAGTTGGGGCTGGACGCCGATTCCAAGCACAAGAAGTCGGCGCGTACCGTCGGTGACGTGCTCGGTAAATTCCACCCGCACGGCGATTCGGCCTGCTACGAAGCCATGGTCCTGATGGCCCAGCCGTTCAGCTACCGCTACACGCTGGTCGACGGCCAGGGTAACTGGGGTGCGCCGGATGATCCCAAGTCCTTCGCCGCCATGCGATACACCGAAGCGCGGCTGTCGCGTTATTCCGAAGTGCTGCTCAGCGAACTGGGCCAGGGCACTGCGGACTGGGGCCCGAACTTCGACGGCACACTCGACGAGCCATTGGTGTTGCCGGCACGTTTGCCGAACATCCTGCTCAACGGCACCACCGGCATCGCCGTGGGCATGGCCACCGACGTTCCGCCGCACAACCTGCGCGAAGTCGCGACCGCCTGCGTGCGTTTGCTCGATGAGCCAAAAGCCACGGTCGAACAGCTCTGCGAACACATTCAGGGCCCGGATTACCCGACCGAAGCGGAAATCATCACGCCGCGTGCCGACCTGCTGAAAATGTACGAAACCGGCAAGGGCTCGGTGCGCATGCGTGCCGTGTACCACATCGAAGACGGCGACATCATCGTCACCGCGCTGCCGCATCAGGTATCGGGCGCCAAGGTGCTGGAACAGATCGCGGCGATGATGCAGGCCAAACCGTCCAAGGCCCCGCAGATCGCTGACCTGCGTGACGAATCCGACCACGAGAACCCGTGCCGGATCGTGATCATTCCGGGCGCACGGAAAAACTTCGACCACGACGCGCTGATGCAGCACCTGTTCGCCAGCACCGAGCTGGAGTCGAGCTACCGGGTCAACATCAACATCATCGGCCTGGATGGCAAGCCGCAGCTGAAGAACCTGCGTGCGTTGCTGGTTGAATGGCTGGAGTTCCGCGTTCAAACCGTGCGTCGTCGTCTGCAATTCCGCCTCGACAAGGTTGAGCGTCGCCTGCACCTGTTGGACGGTTTGTTGATTGCCTACCTCAACCTGGATGAAGTGATTCACATCATCCGCACCGAGGAGCATCCGAAAGCCGCCCTGATCGCGCGTTTCGCCCTGAGCGAAATCCAGGCCGAGTACATTCTGGACACCCGTTTGCGTCAGTTGGCGCGACTGGAAGAAATGAAGCTGCGCTCCGAGCAGGATGAACTGCTCAAGGAACAAGCCAAGCTGCAAGCCCTGCTGGGCAGCGAAGCCAAGCTGAAAAAGCTGGTGCGCACCGAGCTGATCAAGGATGCCGAAACTTACGGCGACGACCGTCGTTCGCCAATCGTCGAGCGCGCCGAGGCCAAGGCCTTGACCGAGCACGATCTGCTGCCGAACGAGAAAGTGTCCGTAGTGCTATCGGAAAAAGGCTGGGTCCGCTCCGCCAAAGGGCACGAAATTGACGCCACCGGGCTTTCCTACAAGGCAGGGGACGGTTTCAAGGCCTTGGCGGCCGGACGTTCCAACCAGTTTGCGGTGTTCATCGACTCCACCGGTCGCAGCTATTCGGTGGCCTCGCACACCTTGCCTTCGGCCCGTGGCCAGGGCGAACCATTGACCGGTCGTCTGACGCCGCCGCCAGGTGCGACATTTGAATGCGTGCTGATGCCGGAAGACGATTCGCTGTACGTGATCGCCTCCGATGCCGGTTACGGTTTCGTGGTCAAGGGCGAAGACTTCCAGGCGAAGAACAAGGCGGGCAAGGCGCTGCTGAGCTTGCCGAACAATTCGAAGGTCATTCTGCCGCGTCCGGTGGCGGATCGTGAGAACAACTGGTTGGCGTCGGTGACCACCGAAGGTCGCTTGCTGATCTTCAAAATCAGCGATCTGCCACAATTAGGTAAGGGCAAAGGCAACAAGATCATCGGGATTTCCGGTGAGCGTGTGGCCAGTCGCGAAGAATATGTCACGGACATCGCTGTGCTGCCGGATGGAGCCACCTTGGTGCTGCAGGCCGGAAAGCGTACCTTGTCACTGAAAGCGGACGACCTCGAACACTACAAAGGTGAGCGTGGACGTCGTGGCAACAAACTTCCACGGGGCTTCCAGAGGGTAGATGCGCTGCTCGTCGAAAACCTCAATTAACCGCGCTAGAGCGCTCGATCTACGATTTAACGCGTAGATCGACGCTTTGCCGCTGGAGTCGGAACGCATATTCACGGATGATATGGCCTTTCCAAGCGCCGGCGTGGCCGAGCGTTCTTCATATTTATTGAGTATTTTCACTGTGGTGTGCCTTGTGGCAACCACCTGGATGGGACGATGACTGCTCTGCGCCTTCCTTTTATTTTGATGCTCGCTGGCGTTCTTGGCCTGGCGGGTTGCAGCGTTCACCAACCGGTGTCGCTGTATCAGCTGGACAGCGGAAGTCCGGCTCAGCCTGCGCAAAGCGCGGGCATGGCGGTATTGCTCGGCCCGGTAACGGTTGCCGATTACCTGCAGCGTGAAACGCTGTTGCAGCGTCAGCCGGATGGCAGCCTTCAGGCCTCGACCGATGGTCGTTGGGCCGGCAGCCTTTCTTCCGACATCGATCAACTGTTGCTGCGTCAGGTAGCGGGTCATCTGGACAGTCAGCGTGTGGTGCTGGCGCCGGCGAGCGTGGGCTTCACACCGGATGTTCAGGTACTGCTGACCATCACGCGCCTGGACTCGGGCGAGTCGCAACCGGCGATCCTCGATGCTCAATGGCGTTTGATCGACCGTCGCGGGCAAGTTCGCGATAACCGCATCGTTCATCTGCAAGAACAGCACGCGGGCGGTACGGCGGCGCAGGTTCAGGCTCAGGGTGTGTTGTTGCAGAAACTCGCCGAACAGCTGTCGATCGCGCTCAAGCCATTGGCCAATCAGCCACCGATTGCAGAAGCGCCAAAAAAACCGGCGGCCAAGCCTGTGGCTCCGGCGACAGAGCAAGAGAAACAGCCGAAGATCCCGATGGCTGCGCCGATTCGTACGGATATGGAAGTGTTCAGGTTCTAAGGCCTGGATAGATTTCAAACAGAGCCCGCAGAGATGCGGGCTTTGTTGTTTCTGCGGGTTGGGAATCTTTAGTGCCTGTCTCGGCCTCTTCGCGGGCAAGCCTCGCTCCTACAGGTATTGCTTCGTACACAAATCGCGCGAACCACTCGAAACCTGTAGGAGCGAGGCTTGCCCGCGAAGGCGGCGGGGCAGGCAACAAAAAAGCCCGCAGACAATCACTTGTCTGCGGGCTTCTTCACATCCGGGCTAAGGCTTACGCCCGACGCTCATGCATCCGCGCCAACTGTCGCTCCAGCATCGACGGATAAGGCTCCATCAACCGCTCCACGCAGCACGCACCCTCAGGGCTGGCAATCGGGCGGATTCGCGCGCGCTGGCGAATCAGCGCGTCGTCACTGATCTTGCGCTCCACCAGCAGCAGATTGCGGCTGTGTTGCGACAGGGCCAGGGCGTCCTGGGCGGTTTCGGTCAGCAACAGGTCGATCTGGCTTAGACCGAACAGCTCATCACCCAAGGTCACGCCCAGCTGCAATTGCAGGGTGATGCCGCTGTCGGCGACTTCGATCTGCAACTGATGGCCCAGGGCTCGCAGCAACTCGCCGCAGCAGATGGCGTTGGTCAGGTAGTCGTCGCCGCTGTCCTCGGTGTGGAACACCATCAGCGTGCTGCCATCGTTCAGGCTGTGCAGTTCGCCCTCATAGAGCGAGGCCGCCTGATCGAGGCAATCGCGATAACGTTTGAGCAGTTCTTCCAGGCGCGCCCGTGGCAGGCGGCGCAATTGATCCTGGGCGCCCAGTTGCACGGCCAGCACTGCGCTGTGTTGCGGCACGTTCGATACTGGCGCTCTGACTACTGGTTTCGCGGCTGTCGATTCGTCACGCAAATCGGCAAACGCATCGTCGTCATCTTCGTCTTCGACGGTGCTGACGATGTGCCGTGGCGCAGGTTTGAGGCTAGCGACAGGCTTGGTCTCGTCGAAACTCGGGTCGCGCAGGTTGCGCACTTCGAAGGACGGCTCGGCGTCATCGTCGTAATCGACGTCGTCGAACTCAGGTTCCGTTGCGGGCTCCGGCTCGGCCGGTTCCGGCGCGAAGTTGGCGTGCAGCTGGCGAGCCAGGTCGCCGATTTCATCCTGGCGGTCGGTGGCCGGGGTGTATTCGTCGATGTTGCGCAGCCACACGCGCAATTGCAGCAGCGGCGTGGAGATGTGCCGACCCAGGCGCAGGCTCAAGGCCAGCGACAGTGCCAACAGAATCGCACTCAAGATGCCCATGCTTTGCAGGCTGATGGTCATCGGCTGCTGGAACTGATCCATGTCCAGGCTGATGCGCAGTTGCCCGGCGGTCACGTCCTGGAAGGTGATCTTGCTCTGGTACATGCCCTCGGCTTCGCCCAGCAGGCCGTGCTTGGGACGCTGACCGGCTTCGGCGAGGATGCGGTTGTCCACGCTATAAATGGCGGCGTGGGCCACCAGCTTGTTCTTGGTCAGGTTGTTGAGCAGCACGTTGAGGCTGAGGATGTCGTTGGACACCAACAGCTCCGTGGCGGACGTGGCGGTCTGCGTGGTCAGGCTTTCGCCCAGCGCATCTGCCTGCTCGTGCATGGCCTGCTTGAACTGCAAACCCATCACGCAGGCGTAGATCACCAGGGCCAGAGCGACCAGGATCACGTTATGGCTGGCGATGCGCAATGCAATCGGTACACGGCGGTGGCGCAGTGCACGGAAGATCAGCAGAAAGAAGTTATCGGTTTTAACTGGCGTGGGCCGGTTCACTTGAGCTCGGCTCTTTTGTCCGTGAAGTTGACGCGCAGTATAGCGACAGGCCCTAGACCGGCAAAGCGCTCACGGTGCCCGATGGTCACTGAAAGTGGGTAGAATGCGGTTTTTTTCCACCTGCGGGGGTGCGCCTTGCGCGAAATCGTCCTGATAAACATCACTGGTGAGGACCGTCCGGGTCTGACCGCGGCCATTACCGGCGTTCTGGCCCAGGGTGGTGTGAACATTCTCGACATCGGTCAGGCGGTGATCCACGACACCTTGTCGTTCGGCATCCTGGTTGAAATTCCTGACACCGAACAAGGCAAGTCGGTGCTCAAGGACATCCTGTTCAAGGGCTATGAGCTTGACCAACAGGTGCGTTTCACGCCGGTGTCCGAAGAGGATTACCAGCAATGGGTCGGTAATCAGGGCAAAAAACGCCACATCGTGACGCTATTGACCCGCAAAGTGACTGCCGGGCAATTGCAGGCCGTGAGCTCGATCACCGCCAAATATGGCCTGAACATCGACCACATCGATCGCCTGTCCGGGCGCATGCCGCTGGATACCCCGGCCGATAAAGGCAAGGGCTGCATCGAGTTTTCCGTGCGTGGCGAAGCGGCGGATCCGCAAGCGCTACGAGCGGAATTCCTCAGCGTCGCCCAGGAATTGAACGTCGACATCGCCTTCCAGGAAGATTCGCTGTTCCGCCGCAACCGTCGTCTGGCGGTGTTTGACATGGACTCGACGCTGATCGAAGCCGAAGTCATCGACGAACTGGCCAAGGCGGCCGGTGTGGGCGATCAGGTTTCGGAGATTACCGAGCGGGCGATGGCCGGCGAGCTGGATTTCCGTGCCAGCTTCAAGGAACGCCTGGCGTTGCTCAAAGGGCTGGATGTCAGCGTGCTGGATTCGATCGGCGCCTCGCTGCGCCTGACCGAGGGCGCCGAAACCCTGTTCGCCGAGCTCAAGCGTCTGGGCTACAAGACCGCGATTTTGTCGGGCGGCTTCACCTACTTCGCCAAGCAATTGCAGGCCAAGCTGGGCATTGACTACGTGTTCGCCAACGAGCTGGAAGTGGTAGATGGCAAGGTCACTGGCGTGGCGGTCGAGCCGATTGTCGATGCGCAGCGCAAGGCGGATCTGCTGAAGGAGCTGGCGCACAAGGAAGGCTTGCGTCTGGAGCAGACCATTGCAGTCGGTGACGGCGCCAACGATTTGCCGATGCTGGCGATTGCCGGGTTGGGCGTGGCATTCCGCGCCAAGCCGCTGGTCAAGCAATCGGCGAAGCAGGCGATCTCCACGTTGGGGCTGGATGGCGTGCTGTATTTGCTGGGTTTTCGGGATCGTGACGGGCAGCTCTGAGTCTTGTATTGACTGATAGGGCCTCTTCGCGGGCAAGCCTCGCTCCTACAGGTAATTGCGTACCCCTGTAGGAGCGAGGCTTGCCCGCGAAGGACGCACCGCGGTCTCAGGACTTCACCCTCAAAGCGTCTGCCACAACGAATCAAACTCTTCCTCGACACCAACCACGCCGCTCCCCGCGGCGTTGTCGTTTCTGGCGGCCTCCAGCGACCGATACGCAAACTGATTGAAGCTGTTGGTGCTCGACACCCGCCGATCCAGTCCGGCCCGGCGCTCCTCGCCGTTGGTGTTGATCAGCACCTTGTGCCCTTCCTGGAACGGCAGGCGCGGAGCGAGCAGGGTGGCCGGTAAATCTATCGCGCTGATGGCCGGCAGTAACAGGCCGCGCAGGTAGTGACTGTGGTCGTCCCGGGTGCGCACCAGTTGCAGGCCGCAAGGTTCGGCGTATGGCGCGACTTGCTCGATGCCCATCTGCGTGCCGCCGCCGCGAACCTGGCGGATCCAGCGCACCACCGCAATGCTCCAGCCTGCGCCCGCCGTGTCCTCGATGCCGACCATCTCGCCAGCCTGTAACTCGGCAGGTACAGCGTCAGGCCAGGCCAGGCAATAACCGCCCGGGCTGTGATTGATCACGGGCAGGACGTACGTCGGAAAGTGGCGGTCGCTGGCTTCGTGACTGTCGTCATTCTGCAGCTGCCGGTATTCGATTTCTTCGTAGGGCAGCAGCGTGTCAGCGGTGCCGTGGGGTGCTGCGTCGAAGGCATGGCTCCATTGGTCTTTTTCCCGGAGCGCGGGCGATATCGCCGTGAACTGCGCACGGCGGGCGCCGGGGTTTTTCAGGATTTCGCTGAACGGGCGCTGCCCGCCCAGATAGAAATGCAGCGCGCTCATGCCCACGCACAAGGTCAAGGTGCCTTGACTGGCGGTGCGCTGGAAACTGCGCTCGACCGCCTGCCCCCACGCGGCCCTCAGGTGTTGCAGCGTATCCAGGCTCAGACCTGCCGGCACCGGGAGTGGCGACTCACCGTCGTTTTTTTCCAAATGGGCATCGATGGCTGCGACCAGCGGCTGCGGATCGAACCCCAGCAAACGCTCCTGTTGCCCGGGCCGGAATTTCGCGCGGTAACGCGGCCCGATGTCGAGTTCCGGGGCGGTGGCAAACAATCCATCGGCCGGTGTTTCCGGTTGCAGCTTGATCAGTTTGCTCCACGGCTCCAGCACTTCGGCGAGCCGCGCGATCTGGTTCTGGCGCAGTTGATTGCAACGTGCGGCGCCCACTAGCAGGGCGACCACGTACGTCTGTTCGATGCTCAGGTTTTGCGTCTGACTCGCCAATTCATCGCGCAGGTTCAGATGCTGCAGCCGAAGGCTACAGGCGATTCGATACAGCTGGTGCAGCTCCAGCCACACGCCTTCCGGCACCGGGCAATAGAGTTGGGTGGCGCGGATCAGCGACCCGTTGAGGCAATGCATCGCCCGTTGTAACGCCTGGGCCAGCAGTGGCGCACGGTCCTTGCTGAAGCGCGGCGTGATGCGCACGACGATCTGTTTATAGCCGATCGCCAAGTGGCTTTGCAGCGCCTGGCAGAGGTTGGCGATCTTGCTTGAACGCTCGTCGAGGGCAATCGACTGGTGCAGGAAATGCCGCTCCAGGTGTTTGCAGACGTAATACACCTCGGGCCTTAGCAGTTCGAGCAATAGCAGGCGATTGTCGCTGGGTGTCAGTAACTGGTTCAGTTCGCTCAAGCCCTGATAGAGCTGGCGTGCGGTTTCGCCGATGTTGGCTTTGGGCAGGTTGGCGATCCAGCGCTTGAGGTCGCGCGGGGTGGCTTCGCAGAACGACAGGCGCAACTGTGCGGGGACAGGGGCGCGCAGCAGACGGTGGGGACTGGTCTCATTCATGCGGTGGACAAACTCCAACCGGGAAATGGGCAGTGAATGACCAGACTTTAGCAGCTATGTCCCGGGGGAGGGCGACGTTGAATGATTTCTGTAGGAGCCAGCTTGCTGGCGATGGTCGCCAACGATAACGCGCCGGGTCTGACACCCCGCGTCGTTCTCAGGTTCATCGCGAGCAGGCTCGCTCCCACAGGTGATCGAGGTGGATCAGGCTTTCGGCAGGCCCATGCCCTGGCCCATCTGCACCGGCGAACCGGCCGCCAGTTCTTCAGCCCACTGCACTTGATCCGGGCCGAACAGCACAACAGCCGTCGAACCCAGTTTGAAACGACCCAGTTCCGCACCTTTCTCCAGGTGGATCGGCGCACGGGCAGCTTCGTCGTAGCGGAAGGTTTTCAGCTCGCGTTTCGGCGGGGTCACCAAACCAGCCCACACCGTTTCGATCGACGCCACGATCATCGCGCCCACCAGCACCACGGCCATCGGCCCGCGCTCGGTGTCAAAAATGCACGCCACACGCTCGTTGCGGGCGAACAGCTCCGGAACGTTTTCCGCAGTGGTCTGGTTGACCGAGAAAATCCGCCCCGGAATGTAGACCATCTCGCGCAGGGTGCCGGCCAGCGGCATGTGCACGCGGTGGTAGTCCTTCGGCGACAGGTAAATCGTCGCGAAATCACCGCCCATGAACGGCGCTGCGTTGGCCGCGTCACCACCCAGCAGTTCCAGCACGCTGAAGCTGTGGCCCTTGGCCTGGAACACGCGGCCGTGCTCGATCGGGCCGAGCTGGCTGACCGCGCCGTCGGCCGGGCTGAGGATGGCGCCCGGTGTTTCGTCCAGCGGACGAGCGCCGTCTTTCAAGGCGCGGGTGAAGAACGCGTTGAAATGCTCGTAGGCGGTCAAGTCTTCGACCAGGGCCTGGGACATGTCCACCTGATAACGCTTGGCGAACCACGCAGTGAACGCATTCTTGAACCAGCGCACACGGCATTCGGCGATGCAGCCGGCCAGTCGCGAGAGCAAGTGGTGGGGCAGCAGGTATTGGCTGAGGATAAACAAACGCTTATTCATTAACTGTCCTTAAAAACCTTAAATCTCTACAGGCGTATCGGGATGGTTACCCCATTCGCCCCAGGAGCCGGCGTAGCCTTTGACCCGCGGATAACCGAGGGACTTGGCCACCAGATAGGTGAAGCCAGAACGGTGGTGAGTCTGGCAGTGGGTAATCACTTCTTTGTCTTTGCTGATCCCGAGTTGTTCGAGGATCTGCGGCATGTCCGAGCGGATGCGCAGGTTGCGCGCCCGGTCCATGCCTGCGGTCCACTCGAAGTTGACCGCGCCGGGGATGTGTCCGCCCTTGGCTGCCAGGACTTTCTCGCCGGAGTACTCCAGCGGCCCGCGCGCATCCCAGATCGCCAGGTCGGCGGCGCCGAGACGGCTTTGCAGGTATTCGCGGGTGGCGGTGGGTTCGTCGTGCAGGGTCAACGCAACCGGGCCGCCGACCGCGGGCGGGATCTGGATCGACATCGGCGAGCCTTCCGCCAGCCATGCCGTCAGACCGCCGTCGACATAGTGATACTTGTGGTGGCCGATGACATCCAGCAACCAGATAAAACGCCCGGCCCAACCGCCGCCTTCGTCGTCATACACGACGTAGACCGCATCGGGGTTGTGGCCCAGCTCGCCGAACAACGCTTCGAGAGCCGCTTGCGGCGGCATCAGGCCCGGCGCCGGTGGCTGGCCGAGTTGCGTGCGTTTCGGATCGACGAAGCGCGCGCCGGGAATATGCCCTTCGGCATAGCGGGCGCTGCTGGTCAGGTCCACCAGAATCAGATCGCGGGCGTCTAGTCGAGAGAGCAAGTCGCTCGGTTCGATCACCAGCGGCAAGCCAGAGAAGTCAGACATGTGAGGTCTCCAGAGCACAAAGGGGAGGATTGTAGCGGGTCATTGGCCGCGATGGCTAAAGGTGTGCAGGGCTTTCTCGATGCACTGCGCGGTTTTGCCAAAGGCTTGCACGGTAATTTCGGAGAACGGCCCGCCGCCCTGGTCCGCCACCACGATCATGATCACGCGGCCGTTGTTGACCAGCGAGCGCAACAGCAGGTGTTCGCCACCGAACTGCGAGCGCAGGCTGGCCGGCAGCAGTGCCGAAAATTGTGCGTTGTTGGCCGGGGTCAGGCGTACCTGGGCTTGCTGCGAGAGCAGGCGTTGCAGCACGGTGCTTTGGCTGACCACGAAATTCAGGCCGGCCGTTTCTTTCGGCAACCCGGCAATCTGGTGCACGCGCAGATTGGCGTGTGTGCGGTCGGCCATCAGGATCATCACCCGGCGCATGCCACATGCAACCAGTGCATCGCGGGCCGAGTTGGTCAAGTGCATGGCATTGGTGAAACGACTCGGCTCCACCAGCAGCTCGGCGCATTGTTTGCGCCACTTGGCCAGGTCCTCGGCGGTCGGCGCCGGGGCTGGCAGCAAACCGGCGTGCACACGGTTCATGCCCTGCGGCCAGAGCAGCGCGACGGCGGGGTGCCAGAGGTCTGGCATGGCGTGCTGGCGCGCACTGTTGGCGGCCTGCTGGTGAAGTTGCTGCTGCACCTCGTCCATCGGCATTTGCAGGTAAAGGCTGGTCAGGTACTGCCAGCGTTCACTGTGCGGACAGTCCCAGGCGTGCTGTGCCGACAGCGCCAGACCGTTGGCCAGCAACACCGTGTTGGCCGGCTGATTGAGCCAGCGGCGCAACGTCGGATCGTCATCGAGACGGTTCTGCTGGCGCAATGGATGATCGCTGTCGCGCGCGATGCGCAGGACTTTCACCAGTTCCCGTTGCTCATTGAGTAACAGCTTGTAACCCTGCTGCACCCAGTTCGGCAGGTGCCAGATTTCCACCAGGGCCTGACCGATTTCCAGCAGGCGTACGCCGAATAATTGTTTCTCGACTTTACGTGTGGACTCGCCCTTATGGATGACCCGCAGCTCCCATTCTTCGAGCAATTGCGGATGGGTCAACGCCAATGGCCACAGCGGCGATAAAAACAGCAGGCTGCCCCAGTGGATGTCCTGCCACAGCCGCGCCAGGCGAGCGGCGAAAAAGCCGTTGGCCTGTTGCGTCGCGTGCTGGCTGATCATCTGCAACTGGCGCAGGGCCACGGGAATGTCCGATTCCGGTATCGCGGGCAGCCGTGCGAGCAGTTCTTCGGTGCGCTTCAAACCGAGGCGATTGATCGCCACCTCAAGGTTTTCCGCAGGTTCGGTCATGCTGCCGTGGGTGTGCCGGTTGGCTTCGCGAATCACGCTCAAGGCCAGGGCGGGGCTGTCCTGCATCAGCTCGGCGATATCGCGCAACGAGCTGCGGTTGTCGCCGATGGCCTTGCAGACCCGGTCATGACTGCCTTGTGGAACGGGCAGGTGCACGCCGTCCAGAAGCTTTACCCAGCCTTGGAGAGTGTTTGGTTTTGGAGTTGGAACGTTCGTTTCGTTAGCCATGGTTGGACGCGATCATCGTCTGCATTACCTATGCCCGAAGTGGGCCAAATTGGCTTTTCGCCTGAACTGGCTATAGTCTGGCGCAGTTTTGCCGATAAGTAGAAGAAGAGATTTTTTAACTTCCGAATATGACCTTGAACCCGACTCAGTAAGTGCTCTCCTACCTATGGCTAAAATAATCGGCATCATCGTCGTATTCGCGAGCGTGCTCGGCGGATACGTGCTTTCCCACGGCAAGATTGCCGCCCTGATTCAACCCTTCGAGGTGATGATCATCGGTGGCGCGGCCCTTGGTGCATTCCTCCAGGCCAACCCCGGTTACATGACCCTGCACGTGCTCAAGAAGTCCTTGAGCATGTTCGGATCGCGTTTCAATCACGGCTACTATCTTGAAGTGTTGGGGCTGATCTACGAGATCCTCAACAAGAGTCGCCGCGAAGGCATGATGGCCATCGAAGGCGACATTGAAGATGCCGCCGCGAGCCCGATCTTCGCCAAGTACCCGTCGGTGCTCAAAGACGAGCGCATGACCGCGTTCATCTGCGATTACCTGCGCATCATGTCCTCCGGCAACATGGCTCCCCATGAGCTGGAAGGCCTGTTCGACATGGAACTCTACAACCTCAAGGAAGACCTCGAACACCCGTCCCACGCGGTGAACGGCATCGCCGACGCCATGCCCGGCTTCGGTATCGTCGCGGCGGTATTGGGTATCGTGGTGACCATGGCGTCCCTGGGCGAAGGCGACCAGAAATCCATTGGTCTGCACGTGGGTGCGGCACTGGTCGGTACCTTCTTCGGTATTCTCGCGGCGTACGGTTTCTTCGGTCCGCTGGCCCACTCCCTGGCCCACGACGCCAAGGAAGAGCTGAACGTCTACGAAGCCATCAAGGCCTCGCTGGTGGCTTCGGCTTCCGGCATGCCGCCATCGCTGGCGGTAGAGTTCGGGCGCAAGGTTCTGTACCCGGCGCACCGTCCTAGCTTCGCTGAGCTGGAACAAGCGGTTCGCGGTCGCTAAGTCATGGAAAATAATCAGCCGATTATTATCAAGCGCGTCAAGCGCATCGCCGGCGGGCATCACGGGGGCGCCTGGAAAATCGCCTTCGCCGACTTCGCGACGGCGATGATGGCGTTCTTCCTGGTGTTGTGGCTGCTGTCCACCGCGACACCGGAACAGAAACTCGCCATCGCCGGTTACTTCAAAGACCCGATCGGCTTTTCCGAAAGCGGTACGCCGTACATCATCGATCTGGGCGGCACCCCGACCCTGGCGCCGGAAAACACCCTCAACCCCGAGGTGAAATCCCAGCCGCAGCCGGACAAGGTGACTGTCGACGCCGAACAGGTCGAAGGCATGGCCGAGATGGTGGAGAAGGAACGCCTCGAACTGTTGCTGCAAGAACTGCAGAACAAGGTCGAAGAGAATCCGCAACTGAAGAAATTCAAGGACCAGATTCTGTTCGAGATCACGCCGGATGGTTTGCGCATCCAGATCGTGGACGCCGAAAACCGCCCGATGTTCGACTCCGGCAGTGCGCGCCTGAAACCGTACTTCGAAGACATCCTGCTGGCCATGGCCGACACCATCAAAGCGGTGCCGAACAAGATCAGCATCAGCGGCCACACCGATGCCAAGCCGTACAGCGGCCAGGGTGATTTCGGCAACTGGGAGCTTTCAGCCAACCGTGCCAACGCTGCACGTCGTGCGCTGGTGGCGGGCAGTTATCCGGAGCAGCAGATCGCACGCGTGGTCGGTTATGCCTCGTCGGCATTGTTCGATCGCGAGAACCCGCTCAACCCGGTCAACCGCCGCATCGACATCATCGTGCTGACCAAAAAAGCCCAGCGTGCCATCGAAGGTTCGCAAGGCGCGGAGCCGACTCCGGAGCCGACGCAAGGGCAGGGCGGCCCGGGTGAAGTGCCGGCCGATCCGAATGCATTGCCGGCGGATAAAGAACCGTTGCCGGCGCATGAGCTTCGCGAGCGTTTGAATCTGTTCGATGACCCGGCACCGAAACCGGCTGAACCGCCGAAGCAGTGACCCACAAAAAAGCCGACAGCGATGTCGGCTTTTTTTTGCTTTGGTTTGGAGGTCACTTCATTTTCAGTTTGAGCGCGGTCCCTTGTAGGAGCCGGCTTGCTGGCGATGGCGGCCTTATGGCTGGCGTGGGTTTTTTGGTGTGTACATATCCATTCCTGCGGTAACGGCCGCCTATGGTTTCGCTCTTACAGCGAGTCACTTTGGAAAAGCCCCAAAGTAACCAAAAGGCTCTTGCCCCTTTCGTTCGGTGGCTCGCTAATGCTCGCCATGCCCTCGCTCCGGTCCTGCTCCGTGGGCCCGCCGCCATCGGCCATCCATGCCGGGTTGCCCACTGCGCAGAACCTGCGCTCGGCCTCTCGAGGGGGCGCTCAGATCAAAAGCGGAAGGCGAGCTAACGCTCGGCCTGATGAGTGGTGAGAAGCGAAAGCAAACGCGATTCCCTGTAGGAGCCGGCTTGCCGGCGATAGCGGTGGGTCAGGCAATAAGTACGTGACTGAGCGGACGCAATCGCCGGCAAGCCAGCTCCTACAGGTATTGCGCTCGTCCCGGTGTCGCCAAACTACGTCGAATTTGCAGGCACCAGGACAGCCATGACACTTTGGATGTGCAGGGCTGTGCACCGAAAATGAGAAAGCCGCGAGATGATCGCGGCTTTTTTTGTTTCTGCGAGAAGCGGCCTAGTAGCTGCTCTCCGGCAAACTCGCGATGATCGAGCGATAGCTGTTCATTCGTTGCTGCTGCACGCGACCTTCTTCCAGCGCCTTGAGCAAGGCGCAACCCGGTTCGCGGTCGTGCTTGCAGTCGCGGAAGCGGCAGGTGCCGATCAGGTCGTTGAACTCGATGAAACCGGCTTCGACGTCGGAACGGCTGACGTGGCCCAGGCCGAATTCGCGGATACCCGGGGAGTCGATCAACTCACCACCACCGGGGAAGTGGAACAGCCGCGCGGTCGTGGTGGTGTGAGTGCCCTGGCCGGACAGCTCGGACAACGGGCCGACGCGGGTTTCGACTTCCGGCAGCAGGCTGTTGACCAGCGACGACTTGCCGACGCCGGACTGGCCGACGAATACGCTGATGCGTCCGTCCAGTTGTTCCTGAAGTTGCTCCATGCCATTGCCGTGGTGCGCCGACACTTCCAGTACCGGATAACCCAGCGTGCGGTAAACCGCGAGCAAGGCATTCAGCGCCGGGGCGTTCTGCTCGTCGATCAGGTCGAATTTGTTCAGCAGCAGCAACGGCCGGATGCCGGCGTGCTCCGCAGCGACCAGATAGCGGTCGATCAAATTGGCGTGAGGCTCGGGCAGCGGCGCGAAGACGATGACGATCATGTCGACGTTGGCGGCCACCGGCTTGAGCTGGCCACGACTGTCCGGGCGGCAGAGTTCGGTTTTGCGCGGCAGTTGCGCCACGATCACCCCGATGCCCTGGTTGCCGGCACGCCAGACCACCTGATCGCCGGTCACCAGCGCCGGCAGGTTGGCGCGCAAGTGGCAGCGGAACACCTGGCCGGCCAAATCGCCATCGAGTGCTTCGACTTCGACCTGCACACCGAAGTGTGCGATCACCAGGCCGGTCTGTTCCGGACCCAAGTCGCCACCCTCAAGTGCTTCGACAGCCGAGGACTCGCGTTTGGCGGCGCGGGCAGCGCGTTCGCCCTGAATCTTTTCGATGCGCCAGTTTTGACGACGATTGAGTTGGCGTTTGGCCATGGGTGTTCCGTATCAAGAATGCAGCGATTAGGTAAAACGGCCGCGAGTTTAGCACGC
This sequence comes from Pseudomonas sp. FW300-N2A2, assembly GCF_017351735.1. Classification (NCBI taxonomy): domain Bacteria; kingdom Pseudomonadati; phylum Pseudomonadota; class Gammaproteobacteria; order Pseudomonadales; family Pseudomonadaceae; genus Pseudomonas; species Pseudomonas sp. FW300-N2A2. The sequence continues at coordinate 281,250 of NZ_JACNDU010000002.1, forward strand.
CCGGCCACCTCCCTAGGCTAAACTGCGCAGCATTGCCTAGGAGCCGACACATGCAAAACCCGCAGAATCTGATCTGGATCGACCTGGAAATGACCGGTCTGAACCCTGATACCGACGTCATCATCGAGATGGCCACCATCGTCACCGACAGTGATCTGAACACCTTGGCCGAAGGCCCGGTGATCGCGATTCACCACAGCGATGAAATCCTCGCCGGCATGGACGAGTGGAACACCCGTCAACACGGCGGCTCGGGCCTGACCCAGCGCGTGCGCGACAGCCGCATCAGCATGGCCGAAGCGGAAGCCGAGACCATCGCTTTCCTGGAGAAGTGGGTGCCGAAGGGCAAGTCGCCGATCTGTGGCAACAGCATTTGCCAGGATCGCCGCTTCCTTTATACGCACATGAAATCCCTGGAAAGCTTCTTCCACTACCGCAACCTCGACGTCTCGACTCTGAAAGAGTTGGCCGCACGCTGGGCGCCGGACGTGCGCGACAGCTTCAAAAAGGGTAGCACCCACCTGGCGCTGGACGACATCCGCGAATCCATCGCCGAGCTGCAGCACTACCGCAAGCATTTCATCAAATTCTAAATCTGGAATACGGACCTGTAGGAGCCAGCTTGCTGGCGATGGCGTCCTCAAGGGCCCCATCGCCAGCAAGCTGGCTCCTACAGGGGCTGCGTTGTACCTGCGGGAGCGGTGTTTGCCCGCGAAGAAGGTCGCGCGGTTTATCCATGTTAATGCCCCCTTTTGGTGCTGCACCTAAATGGCTAGACTGCGCGCCTTCCTGCAAGGACCGCCACCATGTTGCTGATGCTTTACCTGATCGCCATCACCGCCGAAGCCATGACCGGCGCACTGTCTGCCGGCCGTCGCGGCATGGACTGGTTTGGCGTGGTGCTGATCGCCTGCATCACGGCGTTGGGCGGCGGTTCGGTGCGCGACGTGCTGCTCGGTCACTACCCGCTGACCTGGGTCAAACACCCGGAATACCTGGTGCTGACCTCGGTTGCGGCCATGGTCACTGTTTTCACGGCTCGCTGGATGCGCCACCTGCGCTCACTGTTTCTGGTGCTCGACGCCGTGGGGCTGGTGGCGTTCACCCTGATCGGCTGCATGACCGCGCTGGAAATGGGCCACGGCATGCTGGTGGCCTCGGTCAGCGGTGTGATCACCGGGGTGTTCGGCGGCATCCTGCGCGACATCTTCTGCAACGACATCCCGCTGATCTTCCGCCGCGAACTCTACGCCAGCGTCTCCTTCGCGGCGGCGTGGTGCTACATGCTGTGCATTTATCTGCAACTGCCCGGTGAACAGGCCATTCTCATCACCCTGTTTGGTGGCTTCTTGCTTCGGTTGTTGGCGATTCGTTTTCACTGGGAAATGCCAAAGTTCGTTTATAACGACGAGCAATGAGCGGCAATGCTTACATTCGTCAAGAACGGCACGAATGACCTATAAAGTTGCGGTATATATGTAGCGTTTGTCAGGCGAGTAATTAAATAAGCTGTGGTTTTCCACTGTTTAAAAAGGTTACTTGCATGTCTGATTCAGACTCGACAAACGCGCAGCCCGACGCGCATCAAACGTTGATAATAAAGTCGATTCCCGACTGGTTGATTCGTGCGCCTGCCGAAAGACGCCTGGCATTGAAAAGCGCCGGGGTTGTTTTTCCGGACTGGTACCGCTCGGCATCCGCCGCCAGTCATGAGGCCTTGAAGCAGGCGACTCAACGTAGCTGGGTTTCGCAAACCCGGGTGGACCGCCTGTTTGAAGGCCTTGCCGACGTTCGCGCATTTGCCGAGCCGTTGCTGGTTGAGGCCCTGAAAAGTCAGTTCGAGATAGAACTGGATGTCAGGAAAACGTACCTGCGACTCTATGTCCCCAAAGACTTACCGGTCCGCTATGAAGTGACGACGATTTCACTTCTGGATGCTGCCTTGCATAACTTCGAAATGAAGGAGGTGGCAGCGCGTTACTTTGACAGCGCTTCATGTTTTATCACTGAGCCCGATGCGGCCGGACAGTTCGATATCCTTCAAATTAATAGTCGCTTGTCTGTCGCGGCATTTGCCTCGCTGTGCCGACAACTTGATATCGGAGGGCGCTATAACCAGCAACTTGAGGCGCTGTTATTACCTGCGGATGCTGCGGCCAGAGCGATGCTGGCACACAAGGTCGTTGCCAGTCAGCAGGATCGATTCAGGGTGGCAACACTCCTGGCGCGAATGAAAGGGGACATTGGGCACGCTGAACAGACGCTATTGCTGGGCCTGCTCACAGAGCAAAAAACACCATTGCCTGGCGCGAAAGCGCTGCGCTTGTATCAACTGAGCCTCCTGGGAACGGCGTTGACCGGCATCGTGCTGTTCTCGGCGGATCCAGAACATTCTCGCGAAGTTGAACCGGTGATTGCCTACATCCCCGATGACCCTGAGCACCCGCTGAAAACCTATGCCTCCACCCGCGAATTCGTGGACGAACTGACCCGACAATTGCGCTCTACCGATTACCAGCGTTTTTTTGCCCGATTTGTCGCTCACGACCAACGAGGTGCCTTTTTCGCAGCGTTGCTCAATTTGCTCAACGCCGCAGCCCCCGATGCGCGTCCCAACCTCAGGATGCAAACACAGCGCGTGGGTCCGCAATTGTGGACCTGGCTGTACCAATCCAGGTTGAACCAGATCCTCAATGACGCGCACGTCATGGCCGTGTCTACCGCAGACGAAGACCGCAAGTCGCGCTGGGAACAATGGGACCGCCTGGAAAAAGTCGCCACCGTTGTGCTGGAGGTCGCGACGCTGGCGGCGATCCCGTTCGTGCCGTTTCTGGGCGAACTGATGTTGGCCTATACCCTGTACCAACTGCTGGACGACACGTTTACCGGCATCCTTGATTGGGCCGAAGGGCAGTTGATCGAAGCGTCGGCGCATTTGCTGTCCATTGCTGAAACGGTCGCCCAGTTGGGCGCGTTTGCCTTGGGCGGCCTGGCCGTCGGCAAACTGCTGTCCGTCGCCCCCGGCGCTTTCGTCAGCCGTTTGAAAGTCGTTGATATGGGGGCAGGCCAGCAACGATTGTGGAATCCCGATCTGAGTACGTATGAGCGTGCGGTGCGCTTGCCGGCCGACTCCCGGGCCGATGCGCTCGGTTTGCATCGGCATCAGGGCGCGAGGGTGCTGCCTCTTGATGGGAAAACCTATGAAGTGGTGCCCGAGGCTGACGGGGATGCCTATCGCATTCGCCACCCGGACAGGCCGGATGCCTACAAACCACAACTTGCTCACAACGGCGCAGGAGCGTGGGCGCATGAGGTTGATCGCCCCATGGAGTGGCGGCGCGCGCAACTGTTTCGTCGCCTGGGGCATTCGGTGGCCGAGTTTTCGGATGTCACGGCTGGACGCATTCTGGCGGTGAGCGGCATCGACGAGGCAGTGCTGCGCGACATGCACGTTCATACCCGGCGCCCCCCGGCCTTGCTCGAAGACACCATCCGGCGATTCAAACTCGATCAGCAGATTCAGGCGTTCATCGCGCAGATGCAAAGCACCGATTCGCGGGTGTATTTGAAAGCCGATCCGCAGATGCAGGTGCAACTGCTGCAAGCTCAGGGCGCCAGCCTGCAGGACAGCCAGCTGCGAAGCGGCGATGTGGTTCGGAGCGTGGTTGAAACACTTGAGGATGCACAGCTGAAAAAACTGCTGGGTGAAAGCCCTGCGTTTGGCGATTCATTGCCGGGGATCGATGTGCGAGCCGCCCGGCTGCGACTCAGAATCGCGAGTTGGGCACAGGAAAGTCGTGGCAGTTTGTTCGAGGCAAGTGAACGCCACTTTGAGCTGAGCAGTGATGAAAACACCCGGCAGATACGCCGGATTTTTCCTGATCTGCCCAAAACCATCGCTGAAGAATTATGGCGCCATGCAGCGGCTGCCGATCGTCTGCACATGCAGCACAACCTCGGAATCACCCGGCGAATGGCGCATGAAGCGCTGTTCTATCTGCGGGAAGTGCGCCTGAGCAGGGCGTACGAAGGGCTTTATCTGGAGACGAGTGCAAATCCGGACTCCGACAGGTTGGCGCTGCATAGGCTCGAAAGCCTGAACGGCTGGTCGCCAGAGGTGCGAATCGAAGTGCGTGAGGGCAGCATTGACGGTGCGTTGGTGGACAGTATCGGTGGTTCCGAGGCCCCGATTCGCAAAGTCCTGGTCAGACAGAATGGCCAGTACCAGGCCTACGATGGCTTCGGCAAGGAGCTGCACGCATTCGACGATCTCTACGGCGCCGTCCAGCATGCCCTTCCCGACGTTCAACGCCAGATGTTGGGTTTGCCTCATGTCGGGCAGGGCGTGGGGCTTCGGCAGGCGGTCAGGCAACAATCACTGATGCCTCGCTCGCAAGCCCGGGCCCTGCTGGGACAGCCGCCTTTGGAGGCGGACGCTCGTTCGCCCATGGGGCTGGCCGTGGGGCGTACCGGCTATCTGTTGGGCGGTGGCGATTTCGTACCGGAGCCGGTGCGCTCCGTAGGGCAGCGGCTTCAAGCGCTGTACCCGACGCTCTCCGAGGAAGAAATGACGACGCTACGCAGCGAGCGATTGATCGGGGAGCAGGTGTTGGCCGTTGCGCGCCTGGAGAATGAGTACGTCACGTTGGTCAATGATTTGGAGATGTGGAGCAATGACGTGCCTCCCCGTCATCCGGCCACGGGATCGATGCTCACAGACAATGAACTCTCTATTCAGCGCCAGGGCAGAAAGCTGTTCGCGCAGGAGTTGCAGGCAAATTGGAGTCGCAGACTGACGACGGCCAACCGCTACACACCGACCACGCTTGATTACGACCTGGAGATACTCGGTGAGTTACCGGTGTTGTCGGCAGACTTCAGCCATGTTCGTGAGTTGTCTTTGAGCAGCAGCGCCGGGTTGGGCGGGCATTCCTTTCTCGCCAGCTTCCCGGGTGTGCGGTACCTGACATTGTCAGGCTTCGCGCTGGAGACTTTGCCCATGGAAATCTATCAGATGAGGGCACTGGAGACGCTGACCCTTGATGACTGTGCTATCGAGCTGAATGAGGCGGCGGTCGAAGGCCTCGCGCATATGGAGGATTTGACGCTTTTACACTTGGATCATAACCCTCTTGGGTTGCCCCCCGATGTTCGTTTCATGAGCCAGTTGGACAGTCTCTACTTGAAAAACACGGGTTTGATGGAGGTGCCTGTTGGATTGTTCGATCTTGAACAGTTGGCATTCGCCGATCTGAGATTCAATCAGATCACCACATTGCCGGATGAGCTGTTTGAAGTTTCAGATGCTCGAGAGGTTAATTACAACTTGTTGGGTAATCCGTTAAGTGAAGCCTGCAGGTCGCGCATTGAGAGTTATATTGAGAACTCAAGTCTTGATAAAAAGATAATGATTCAATTTGATGGTGCGCTGGGTGAAGAAATCGATTGGCAGGAAGCGCCTGATTCGGACGACAGCGGAGTTGGTGAAGGTGATTCGGACTGAGTCGGCTGTAATACTTTGTAAGTGATTGGTTGGGTGGAAAGTTTCATGTTTAAATTTGTGGTAATTACTGCATTGAGGCGCTGATTTTTTCTTGTTATTAATCGGTGATACGACCCGTTGAATCGATTAATAACCAGCAAGGAATGCGTCATGAGTAATGTTCAAGGCTTGACTGCTTCGGTAGAAAGTAACAAACCATCCATATCCGGATTATCAAGACTGGAGGTCCGCTTCGAAGCACCCGGTGTCGAATCGAAAAAAGTGTATGCCAATGGGCGGATGCAAGTTCGCGTCTGGGTGTTCGTCGAAGCGGTAGATGAAAATGGTGATGCAGTTGAAATCGACCTTTCCCCGCTTCAATTCTCCGCAAAGCTGATTCATTTCCACAATGGCCAGCCATTGGAAGGTGAGTCGTATCAAAATCTGCCACTGGCTGGTTGGAATGCCAGTCGTTACGAAAACGGGTACACCCATGACGTGCCCGGAGGCGTTCAATCCGGTAGCGCAGGGAGCAGCAGCGGAACGCCCGTAGGGTTCTGGGTTTCATCGGCAATCGACGGGCAAGCTCAAATCGCTGCTGAAGTGACAGTGCAGGGCAAGGTTTACCGAAGCAATAACACCCTGAATCCGGATGGCCGGAAGATTTCCAGAAGTGTTGTGATTCATGCGGAAAAAAGCCCTGATTATGGCGTAGAGCAATTTACGTGGCAGTCGCATGAACTCCGCGGATCGTTTGAGGGCGATCTATTGTTTCGATACAACTTGGGGCTGTATCCAGGCGGCAAGCAAGTAAAACTGCTGCGTTGGGAAAGTCGTCAGTACGAAGTCGGTGGTACCTACCCTGTTTTATTCTGTGATACAGGCTTGATTCTGGGGCGGGATGCGCCGAGGTCCTTCGTGGGTGTCATTGCTCCTTCTCGGGCAACAGAGTTGGATGTCTATGTTTCTGAGTGGCGAAAGGTTGAAGTAAACCAGCGTTCGGGGGAGTTGGCAGTTATAAAAGGTGTGCCTCCGCAGTATGTTTACACTAATCAAGTGAGAGTTGAATCTTTTCACTTTGTCGCTTTCGATGAGTTCGGTAATACGCACAATCTGTCGATTGAAATCGATATTCCTAATGATGAGTTTGTATTGAGAAGAGGCTGAGAATCAATTGGGTCAAAGCTTTGATCAAGACATGTGCGTAGCTGATGTGCTGCGTGATGATTCAATATTCATGAGTTTTAGGGGTATCTGATAATGACAGTCACTGAAGTGGCGAACGTCTATTCCAATGCGTTTAATTTTGATGAGTTTCTCTCCGGCGGGGTCGACCCCCGTACCGGTATTTACACCTGTTCGTTGATGTTGGGTGACATCAAGTCCGCAGACTTGAACGGTCCTTCTTTGCCAATCAGCTTGTCCTACAGCCCACTCAACAGTATCGACAGCGGTTTCGGCAGCGGTTGGTCGATGGCAATGACCCGTTACGACGCGGGCAATGAAATACTCGGTTTGTCCGGTGGCGGAAGTTTCAAGACGAAGCAGACAGCCACCCACCTGGTCTTCGATGAGTTGAAACTTGAGACGCTCAAGGTTGAACGGTCTGGGCCAGGGCGTTTTGACGTCATCCATAAAAATGGTGTGCGTGAAGAGCTGAAGATCTTTGAGGGCAGCGATGTAGCGGTGCCGATGAGGATCGTTGGCGCCAATGGCGCTGCCATCACGCTCGACTACACCGCCATCAACGGGCAACCGGCGCTGGTGGCTGTGAAGGACACACAACGTACGTTGCTGAGCATTTCCCGTACCAGGGGCAAGGTTACGCTGACGCAATACCCCGGCACCGAATGTGAAGCCAGCTTTGTGTTGTCGCTCGCTAACAACGCGGTGGCTTCCATTGATTTGCCCGTAGGCGGGTCCTGGTTTCTGACCTATGAGCCTTTCGGCAATCTCCAGTGCCTGACCCAGGTCGATTCGCCGCTAGGAGCGCGAGAGATAATCGAGTATCAGGAAGCGGGGCATCAATTCCCGCCCGGTTCGCCGATTCGCTCCATGCCTTATGTGATCTCCCACACCGTGTACCCACGGCAGAATCAGCCCGCGATCACAAAAAATTATGAGTTCTCGCAGAAGAATTTCCAGGGCTTCGATGACGAAGGCAGGCGTTGGTCCCCGGACGGTGACACGCTCTACAAGAGCTCGTTGGGCTATGAGTATTCTTCGACCGAAAAACTGATGGCGGGTACGAAGGTCCACAGCTCCACGGTGCGCACCTACAACAAATATCATCTGCTGGTTTCGCAGGTGACGACCTGTCAGCAGATGATCACCACCCGGTCCACGGTGTACCACATCGATTCGGGCAAGAGCTTTCTCGAGCAACCTGCGCAGTTTCGTTTGCCCAAAGTCCAGACGTTACGCTACGAAAACCGCACCGCCGGTACATCGCGCGAAGAGCTTATCCACACCGAATTCGATGCGGCAGGCAATTTGCTCAAACAGGTCGGACCAGATGGCGTCACGACCCTGTCCGAATTTTATCCCGCTGCCGGAGCGGAGGGATGCCCTGCCGACCCATTGGGATTTGTCCGGTTCGAGAAGCAGAGAACCATCATCCCGGCATCACAAGCATCGGATAAACCAAGCGCCGCCTCGACGGTGATGCGTTATCGCTATGCCTTGCACGCCTCGTTGCAAGGTTCGCCGGTGACCGCCGTGCTGCCTGTCGAGGAGAGCTTTTATGAGCTGAGCGCAGACGCTGAAATTCTGCGTTCGAAAACACAACGGGTTTACGTCAATCAGCCTGATGACCCGCTGCGCCATGGCTTGCTGCAAAAACAAACCGTCACGCAGAACGCCTTGGCGACGGTTACCGAGTTTTCCTATGTGCTCGACAACAACCGGCTTGAAATTCAGAGCACCCTCAAGGGTTTCGATGGCACCGTCAAAACCGCGGCTCAGACACTCTCATCGCTCAACGGCATGAAGCTGGGCGAACGCGGCGAAGACCAGGGAGCGGTTGCCTACACGTTCGACGCCATTGGCCGGCCCCTGAGCGAAACGTTTTCGCCGGGCACGGCCAACGCTGCCACCCGCCGCATGGTTTATCAGGCGGCCAGCAATAAAGCACCGGCGACGATGCTCACGACGGATGTGGCCGGTGTTCAGCAAAAAGTCGTGTACGACGGCCTCGGGCGCGTCGTCGCAGTCGAAGAGCAGGATTGCGATAACCCGGACGAAGCGGCCAGGACCCAGTTGCTCGTTATCTATACAGCGCGCCACGATGCGCTGGGCCAGTTAGTGGAGCAAACGCATTCTGACTGGTGGGATGGGGTTGCGAGGCCGGTCAAGACCGGGTTTGTCTACGATGGCTGGGGACAGGTCAAGACCACGCTTCACGCTGACGGGCGCAAGGAGCATTGCACAATCGACCCTGTGGCCCGCACTGAAATCCGCTGGCTTGAGGGTATGGGCAAGTCTGTCACCGGCCTCAATGTTTTCGGCAAGCCTGATCGTATCGAGTCGTTCAATATTGCGGGTGAAACCCAAGGCGCAATCGTTCATGGCTATGACGGCATCGGCCGAGCCATCAGCCAGACCGATCCTGTCGGCAACACCACTACCTATGAGTACGATGTGTTCAATCGGTTGCGGCGCAGCGTATTGCCTGACGGGAGCTCCGTGGAGACCGACTACACGCTGCACAGTCAGGAGTCGCTTGCCACTGAAGTGAAAGTGGCGGGCCAAAGCCTTGGCCGGCAGACATTCGATGGCTTGGGCCGCTTGAGCGAAAGTACCGTGGGTGGACGCACGGTCACTGCGGGCTACGCGGCAGGATTCACGCAACCGATCTGGCAGAAAAGCGCCAGCGGTGAAAAGGTCGAGTTTGTTTATGCGCGCGATTTCGGCGGGCGCGTGACGCAACGCAAGGCGACCGGACTGGACGCCGGATTCACTTACAGCCCACTGCACGGGCAATTAGCCAGTTGTGTCGAGCAGGAGCGGGAAACGCGCTTCGAATATCACCCTTCCGGACGCCTGAAAAGTGAAACCACTGCGCACGCGGGCGTGGACCGGACGGCGTCGTACACGTACACGTTCAATGGCCGGCCTCTGACCTGCGTCGATGTGCTCGGTCAGGCACACAAGACGGAGTACGACGAATGGGGACGGGCAAAGTCGTTTGAGCAGAATTCGCTCAAGGCCGACTTTATCTACAACGCCGTGGGCCTGCTGGAGCGAGTCGACTCGCAGGATACGCAGGCCAAGCGTTCCATGACGACCCGCCTGATCTACGACGATCAGGGGCGAGAAATTTCGCGCAGCTTTGAGGTCAAGGGCGCTGCTACTCAGACCCTGAAATCGAGTTACGACGTCGCTGGCAAGCTGACGCAGAAGGTACTGGGCATCGGTGAAGACGTACTGCGCGACGAACGCTTCGACTACGACGCCCGAGGTCGACTGGGCAGCTACACCTGTAGCGGAACGCTGCGGCCACGCGATCCCTTTGGCAAAGACATTATCAAGCAGACCTACGTTTACGATGCGCTGGATAACATCGTCAGTCTGCAAAACGATTTTCCCGGTGGCAGCAACACCACGACCTTCACCTACAGCGCTGTCGATCCCACGCAACTGATCGAGGTTCAGCACTCTCACGCGGATTATCCGCCGCCGGTTACGCTGCAATATGACGCCAACGGCCAGATGATCCAGGACGATCAGGCTCGTACGCTGAGCTACGACGCACTGGGGCGATTGACGCAAATCGCTGCGGCATCCGGGGCGGTGATGCGCGCCTATCACTACGATGCGCGCGATCGTCTGGTGGAGCTGTCACAACCCGGCGCGCCGGACGCCCAGCGCTTCTATCATGACGGGCGGGTGATCAACGAGATCAGCGGTGCTGACCGTCGTACCTGTGGGCGCCAGTCCGGTTTATTGCTGGGGGAACAGCAGCAGGGCGCGGTCACCGGATTGACGCTGTTTGGCACAGACCTGCAGCAAAGCGTTTTGATCGCCGAGTCCGGCACACAGCGCGACGAAGTTGCCTACAGCCCCTACGGATATCGTCCTGCCGAAGGCGGGATATTCAGTCAGGCAGGATTCAGCGGTGAGCAGCTTGATCCGTTGACCGGGCTCTATTTGCTGGGCAATGGTTACCGGGCCTACAGCCCGACGTTGATGCGTTTCCTGAGTCCGGACAGCTTGAGCCCGTTTGGCGCGGGTGGATTGAACCCATACGCTTACTGCCTGGGCGATCCGATCAATCGGGTTGATCCGACCGGGCATGTTTCCTGGCAATCTGCCTTGGGCGTTGGCCTTTCGTTGTTCAGTATCGCGACAAGCATCCTGACCTTTGGCGCAACCACGCCGCTGGCGGTCGCGAGCCTGACGTTGGCGCTGGCTTCCGGGATCGCCGGCATTGCGAGTGAGATTGCCCATGAAGTGATGCCGCAATCGGAGCTGGGTGACGTCCTTGGCTATGTGAGCCTGGGGTTGGGGCTGGCGTCTTTTGCGGCTGGCGCCGGGGCGGCCGCTCAGGGCGCGGGCAAGGTCGCGGGAGCGTTCCGGTCAGGTTTGAGCGGCGATGCACGAGGGGCGGCCAAGGCGATGGCCGGAGGGATGGGCGCAAGAGGCGCAAGGGCCGGGTCAACCACGCAGTCTGCAGAGACAACATCTGCAAAATGGACTTACGTGATTTACAACTCGAAGCCCAAAATTCCTGGTTTTAAGTCGCTGGATGCTGCGGGACAAAAAAAGTTTTACCAGTTCACGGGCGCTATTGATAAGGGGATGACGCCCAGTCAGGCAGCTGAGCATATAGGCGGCAAAAGCCACTACAACGAAATGGTGCCGTTCAAATCCCCCAACCCCAAGCAGCTTCTCGAGCCGGGATTCTTCAATGAAACGGGGTATACCGAGATCAGACTGAGCCAGGGTAAACGTCTGTTCTTTTACGCAAACAGAGACACTCGAACGGTTACATTGCATTCTATTGGCCATACGAAAAAAGGAGGTTGACGCCAACGGGCGCTCGCTTGGGGAGTAGGTGGCGAGATCAGGAATCGCGCAAAGCATGCTGACGCAACGCCCACTCCACATGCTCCCTAACCAACTCCGACGGGTATTCCCGTCGCGCCTTCAATGCTTCCAGCACCGGAATCGTTGAAGGCGCATTCCCCAGGCCCACCGCCAGATTTCGCAACCAGCGCTCATAACCCGCCCGACGCAGCGGCGAGCCTTCGGTGCTGCTCAGAAACCGGTCTTCATCCCACATGAACAGCTCAGCCAGTTCAGCGTTGTCCAGGTTGTGCCGTGGCTTGAAGTCGCTTTCGCCGGACGGACGGGCAAAACGGTTCCACGGGCAGACGATCTGGCAGTCATCGCAGCCGAACACCCGATTGCCGATCAATGGCCGCAGATCCTCGGGGATCGCGCTTTTCAGTTCGATGGTCAGGTAGGAAATGCAGCGCCGGGCGTCTAGGACATAAGGGCCAACAAAGGCGTTGGTCGGGCAGATGTCGAGGCACGCGGTGCAGCGGCCGCAATGTTCGGTGGCGTGCGGAGGATCTTCCGGCAACGGCAGATCGACAAAGAGTTCACTGAGAAAAAAGTAACTGCCGGCCTTGCGATTCAAGACCAGCGTGTTTTTGCCGATCCATCCAAGGCCGGCCTTTTCGGCGATGGCTTTTTCCAGCACCGGTGCGCTGTCGACAAATGCGCGGTAGCCGAACGGGCCGATGACCGCCTGAATCTTTTCTGCCAGTTGTTGCACGCGTTTACGGATCAACTTGTGGTAATCGCGGCCCAAGGCATAACGCGACACGTAGGCTTTTTCCGGTAGTGCCAGCAATTGCGCCATTTGGGTGTCGCCCGGCAGGTAATCCATGCGCAGGGACACCACCCGAAGCGTGCCGGGCACCAGCTCTTCCGGGTGTGAGCGTTTGCTGCCATGGGCGCCCATGTAGTCCATTTCGCCGTGGTAGCCGGCTTCGAGCCAGCGCGCCAGGTGCTGCTCATGCTCGGCCAGATCCAGGCCGCTGATGCCGACTTGCTGAAAGCCCAGCTCGCGGCCCCAGTCCTTGATGGATTGGGCGAGGGCGGGCAGGTCTGTGGTAATAGCGGGCATGAGGCGAGAGAAACCGGAGCTGAGGTGCGTATAATTCTGCCAGACATCGGAGCCCGAAGACGCATGCCGCACACTAAAGATGATTTACCCGACGTGCTGTACAGCGCCGCGCAAGTGCGAGCGCTCGATGCGAGCCTGATTGCGGCCGGTACGCCGGGCTTCGAATTGATGCAGCGGGCGGCGCGGGCGACCTGGCGTGCGTTGGTCCGGCACTGGCCGACGGCCAACGAACTGACGGTGGCCGCCGGCCACGGCAACAACGCCGGTGACGGTTATCTGGTCGCGGTGTTGGCCAAGCGTGCCGGCTGGCATGTGCGCGTGCTGGCGGTCGGTGATCCCCAGCGTTTGCAGGGTGATGCAGCCTTGGCCCACGCCGAGGCCCTGTCCGAAGGCGTCGCCGTTCAAGCCTGGAGTGCGCAGTCGGAGTTGCGTGGCGTTGTATTGGACGCCTTGCTCGGCACCGGCCTGACAGGCAAGGTGCGCGAGCCTTACGCCAGTGTCATCGCGGCGATCAATGCCAGCGGCATGGCGGTTGCGGCGGTGGATATTCCTTCAGGCCTTTGTGCGGATACAGGGCACGTGCTCGGTGCGGCTGTCCGGGCGGACCTGACCGTGACCTTCATTGGTTTGAAACTGGGCCTGTTCACGGGGGAGGCGGCGGACGTGGTGGGCGAGTGGGTCTTTAATGATCTGCAAGCTTCGCCTGAGTCTTTGAGCGGGATCGCCATCAGTGCTTGTCGTTTGACGGCCGGTAACTTGTCGCGTCTGGCGGGGCGTGCGCCGACTGCGCATAAAGGCAAATTCGGCCATGTCTTGCTGATCGGCGGTGATCGCGGTTTCGGCGGTGCCATTTTGCTGAGTGCACAAAGTGCGCTGCGCAGTGGCGCCGGCATGGTGTCGGTGGCCACTCGCAGCGAGCACGTGCCAGCCGCACTGGCCAGAATTCCCGAGGCGATGGTGCTGGGCACTTCGTCGGCGAATCAGCTGATGGGTTTGCTGCAAAAGGTTTCCGTGCTGGTGGTCGGTCCGGGCTTGGGGCAGGCTTCGTGGGGGCGCAGTCTGCTGTCGGCGGCGGCCAATGCGCCGCTTCCACAAGTCTGGGACGCCGATGCGTTGAATATGCTGGCTGACGAACTCGTGAGCCTGCCCAAGGACTGCGTGATCACGCCGCATCCGGGGGAGGCGGCACGGTTGCTCGGGATCAGTACCGCTGAGGTTCAGGCCGACCGTCCGTCCGCTGCTCACGCATTGAGCAAAAAATATACAGCTGTAGTGATTCTGAAAGGCGCCGGCAGCCTTATTGCCAGTCCCGACGGGCGCCTGGCGGTGTGTCATCAAGGCCATCCGGCCATGGCCGCTGCCGGTCTGGGCGATGTGCTGGCCGGTCTGGTCGGCGCGTTGCTGGCCCAGGGCATGGACGCGTTCGATGCGGCCTGCCTTGGCGTCTGGCTGCACGCCAATGCCGGCGCGCAACAAGGTAAATCGGGCCGTGGGCTGGCGGCCAGTGATCTGATTCCAGCCATTCGTCAGTTGTTGGAGGAGCAAGCACCGTGTCTGAAGTAACCCTGTACCTGGCTGATGAAGAAGCGATGACCGCGTTTGGCGCCCGCATCGCGAAAACCACCGAAGGGCACGGTCTGATTTTTCTGGAAGGGGATCTGGGGGCGGGGAAAACCACGTTGTCCCGCGGCATCATCCGGGGGCTGGGGCATGAGGGCGCGGTAAAAAGTCCGACGTTCACCCTGGTCGAGCCCTACGAGATTGGCGACATCCGCGCCTTCCACTTCGATCTCTATCGTTTGGTCGACCCTGAAGAACTGGAGTACCTCGGCATCCGCGACTATTTCGAAGACGATGCCTTGTGCCTGATTGAGTGGCCCGATAAAGGTGCAGGCTTTTTGCCAAAGCCCGACCTGACCATTACCATTAGCCCGCAAGACAGCGGGCGTTCGCTGAAAATTTTGTCCCAGGGCTCGCGTGGCGAGTCGTGGTGTGCCGCTTTGGCATTGGAAATCAATTAAATGATGGGGTCAGGTATGCGCTTTCGCGCGATGGTAGCTGCCGTAGGGATGTTGTTTTTGGCGGTGACCGTCGATGCTGTGGCCGAAACGAAGGTCAACAGCGTCCGTCTGTGGCGGGCGCCGGACAACACACGGTTGGTGTTCGACCTGACCGGGCCGGTGCAACACAGCGTTTTTACCCTGACAGCCCCGGACCGACTGGTGATCGACATCAATGGCGCCACCCTCGGTGCGCCGCTGAACGTGTCCACTGCCAACACCCCGATCACCGCCATGCGCTCGGCCCAACGCACGCCGACCGACCTGCGGGTGGTCATCGACCTGAAAAAAGCCGTCACGCCGAAAAGCTTCACCCTGGCGCCGAACGCCCAGTACGGCAACCGCCTGGTGGTCGATCTGTTCGATAACGCCGCCGACGCCGCGCCGATTCCTGCGCCGACCAACGTTGCGACCGTCGCACCGGTGCCGGTCACCCCGGTCGATCCCCCGGTCAAGCTGCCGCCCGCGCCGGCCGGCAAGCGCGACATCATTGTCGTGATCGACGCAGGTCACGGCGGCGAAGACCCGGGCGCCTCGGGCTCTCGCGGTCAGCGTGAAAAAGACGTGGTGCTGGCGATCGCTCGCGAATTGCAGCGTCAGGTCAACGGCATGAAAGGCTTCCGCGCCGAACTGACCCGTACCGGCGACTACTTCATTCCGTTGCGTGGTCGTACCGAAATCGCCCGTAAGAAGGGCGCCGACCTGTTCGTTTCGATCCACGCCGATGCCGCGCCTTCGGCTGCTGCGTTCGGTGCCTCGGTGTTCGCCCTGTCTGATCGCGGCGCCACGTCGGAAACTGCCCGTTGGCTGGCCGACAGTGAAAACCGCTCCGACTTGATCGGTGGTGCCGGCAACGTCAGCCTCGACGACAAGGACCGCATGCTCGCAGGCGTGCTGCTCGACTTGTCGATGACCGCCTCGCTGACGTCCAGCCTGAACGTCGGCCAGAAGGTTCTGAGCAACATCGGCCGCGTCACGCCGCTGCACAAACAGCGCGTGGAACAAGCCGGGTTCATGGTGTTGAAGTCGCCGGACATCCCGTCGATCCTGGTGGAAACCGGGTTCATCTCCAACGCCAACGAAGCCTCGAAACTCGCGGCGTCCAGCCACCAGCAAGCGCTGGCTCGCTCGATCAGCAGCGGCGTGCGCCAGTTCTTCCAGCAGAATCCGCCACCGGGTACTTACATCGCCTGGCTGCGCGATTCCGGGAAAATCGCCCAGGGGCCGCGTGATCACCGGGTGAACCCGGGTGAAACCCTGGCGATGATCGCCGTGCGTTATCAGGTGTCCCCGGCCACCTTGCGCAGCGCCAACAACCTGAAAACCGACGAGCTGAAAATCGGTCAGACCCTGACCATTCCCGGCACCGAACTGGCATCCAAAGAATGAATCAGGCCGTGATCAACAGCGCTCGCATCGAGCTGCTCAGCCCGCGACTGGCGAACCAGATTGCCGCCGGCGAGGTGGTCGAGCGCCCGGCTTCGGTGATCAAGGAGTTGCTGGAAAACAGCCTCGATTCCGGCGCCAAGCGCATTGACGTCGATGTCGAGCAGGGCGGCGTCAAGCTGCTGCGGGTGCGCGACGATGGCAGCGGCATTTCTGCCGATGACTTGCCGCTGGCCCTGGCCCGTCACGCCACCAGCAAGATCCGTAACCTGGAAGACCTTGAGCAGGTGATGAGCCTCGGGTTCCGTGGTGAGGCACTCGCCTCGATCAGCTCCGTGGCACGCTTGACCCTGACGTCCCGCACCCGTGATGCCGATCAGGCCTGGCAGGTCGAAACCGAAGGTCGGGACATGGCGCCCCGCGTGCAGCCAGCCGCTCATCCGGTGGGCACCTCCGTGGAAGTGCGGGATCTGTTCTTCAACACCCCGGCGCGGCGCAAGTTTCTCAAAACCGAAAAAACCGAATTCGATCACCTGCAAGAAGTGATCAAGCGTCTGGCCCTGGCGCGCTTCGACGTGGCGTTCCACCTGCGCCACAACGGCAAGACCATCCTCAGCCTGCATGAAGCCCATGACGACGCGGCCCGCGCCCGGCGTGTGGCGGCGATCTGCGGCTCGGGGTTCCTGGAGCAGGCGCTGCCGATCGAAATCGAGCGCAACGGCCTGCATTTGTGGGGCTGGGTGGGCTTGCCGACCTTCAACCGCAGCCAGGCGGACTTGCAGTACTTCTTCGTCAACGGCCGCGCCGTTCGCGACAAACTGGTGGCCCACGCGGTGCGCCAGGCCTATCGCGACGTGCTGTTCAATGGTCGGCACCCGACTTTCGTGCTGTTTTTCGAAGTCGATCCGGCCGGTGTCGACGTCAACGTGCACCCGACCAAACACGAAGTGCGCTTCCGTGACGGGCGCATGGTCCACGATTTCCTCTATGGCACCTTGCACCGTGCCTTGGGCGATGTGCGACCGGATGATCATCTGGCGGCACCGGTGGCGACCGCCATCGTTCGTCCGAGCGGCCTCGAGGCCGGTGAATTCGGTCCGCAAGGCGAAATGCGCCTGGCGGCCAATGCGCTGCTGGAGCAGCCTCAAGCGCAACCGTCGTTCAACACGCCGGCGGGCTCGGGCGCTGGTGCCGGTTATCAGTATCAATACACGCCGCGTCCTCAGTCCGGCGTGCCTGCGGCTGAAGCCCAGGCGACTTACCGTGAGTTTTTTGCGCCGCTGCCGGAAGCCAACGCGGTCGCGCTGCCGGCCGGTCAGGACGATATTCCACCGTTGGGTTACGCATTGGCGCAACTCAAGGGTATCTACATCCTTTCGGAAAACGCCCAAGGCCTGGTATTGGTGGACATGCACGCCGCCCACGAGCGGATCATGTACGAACGCCTGAAAGTCGCCATGGCCAGCGAAGGCCTGAGCGGTCAGCCGCTGTTGGTTCCGGAATCGTTGGCGGTGAGCGAGCGCGAAGGCGATTGCGCCGAAGAAAACGTCGCGTGGTTCCAGCGTCTGGGCTTTGAGTTGCAGCGTCTCGGCCCGGAAACACTGGCCATTCGACAGATTCCGGCCTTGCTCAAGCAGGCGGAAGCCAATCGATTGGTTAGCGACGTGCTGGCGGATCTGATGGAATATGGCACCAGCGACCGGATTCAGGCGCACTTGAACGAATTGCTTGGCACCATGGCTTGCCACGGCGCGATTCGGGCGAATCGGCGTCTGGCCCTGCCGGAAATGAACGGTCTGCTGCGTGACATGGAAAACACCGAGCGCAGCGGTCAATGCAACCATGGCCGACCGACCTGGACCCAATTGGGCCTGGACGATCTGGACAAACTGTTCCTGCGCGGTCGTTGATGAGCCAGCTCCCTCCTGCGATTTTCCTGATGGGCCCGACCGCAGCGGGCAAGACCGACCTGGCCATCGAGCTGACCAAAGTCCTGCCTTGCGAGCTGATCAGCGTCGATTCGGCGCTGGTCTATCGCGGCATG
This sequence comes from Pseudomonas sp. FW300-N2A2, assembly GCF_017351735.1. Lineage (NCBI taxonomy): Bacteria > Pseudomonadati > Pseudomonadota > Gammaproteobacteria > Pseudomonadales > Pseudomonadaceae > Pseudomonas > Pseudomonas sp. FW300-N2A2. The sequence goes on from NZ_JACNDU010000002.1 coordinate 299,357, forward strand.
GACATCGGCACCGCCAAGCCCTCGAAAGAGATTCTGGCCGAATTTCCCCATCGTCTGATCGATATTCTTGACCCGGCAGAGAGCTATTCCGCCGCAGATTTCCGCCGTGACGCCCTCGAAGCGATGGCCGACATCACCGCGCGGGGCAAAATTCCGCTGCTGGTGGGCGGCACAATGCTCTATTACAAGGCTTTGGTCGAAGGCCTGGCGGACATGCCAGCGGCCGATCCTGAAGTGCGCGCGCAGATCGAAGATGAAGCTGCACGCCTTGGCTGGCAAGCCCTGCACGACCAATTGGCGATCATCGACCCGGAATCGGCAGCGCGTATTCACCCGAACGATCCGCAGCGACTCAGTCGAGCGCTGGAAGTTTATCGTGTCAGCGGTCAGAGCATGACCGAGCTTAGACTGAGACAATCTGCGCAAAGTACTGAAGCAGCCGCTTCGGGACTGCAACAATTGCCCTATACTGTCGCGAACTTGGCCATTGCTCCGGCAAATCGTCAGGTACTGCACGAGCGAATTAAACAAAGATTCACTTTAATGTTGGAACAGGGATTCATCGACGAGGTCGTAGCCCTGCGTAAGCGAAGTGACCTGCATTCCGGGTTGCCGTCTATACGTGCAGTAGGCTACCGACAAGTCTGGGACTACCTGGATGGCAAGCTGACGCAAGCCGAGATGCAGGAGCGTGGAATCATTGCCACGCGCCAATTGGCAAAACGTCAGTTCACCTGGCTGCGCAGTTGGGCTGATTTACACTGGTTGGACAGCCTGGATTGCGACAATCTGCCGCGCGCCTTGAAATACCTGGGGACCATCTCCATATTGAGCTGAGTCCTTGCAATTGCCGTCTATCCTTGGGGGTGTGACGGCCACAAGCCATCTGTTTACCTATTTTTTATATTGAATCCTTAAAGGAGTGCGGCACATGTCAAAAGGGCATTCGCTACAAGACCCTTACTTGAATACTTTACGTAAAGAGAAAGTTGGGGTGTCCATCTACCTGGTCAACGGGATCAAACTGCAAGGCACGATCGAGTCTTTCGACCAGTTCGTTATCCTGCTGAAGAACACCGTCAGCCAGATGGTTTACAAACACGCTATCTCTACAGTGGTGCCGGTTCGTCCAATTCGTCTGCCTAGCGCAACCGAATCCGAAGCAGGCGACGCTGAGCCAGGTAACGCCTGATAGGAGTCTCCTTTGTTCTTTGAGCGCCACGGTGGTGGTGAGCGAGTGATCCTCGTTCACTTGGATGGACAGGACCCTGAGGCGCGCGAAGATCCGCAGGAGTTTCAGGAATTGGCTAATTCGGCCGGCGCCGAGACCGTTGCGTTTTTTAACGTGCCGCGTCATCGGCCAACCGCCAAATTCCTGATCGGTAGCGGCAAGGTCGAGGAACTGCGCGACCTGGTCCATGCCGAAGAAGCCGATCTGGTGATCTTCAATCACACGCTTACGCCCAGTCAGGAACGTAACCTCGAACGTGTTTTCGAGTGTCGCGTGATCGACCGCACCGGTCTGATTCTCGATATTTTCGCCCAGCGCGCCCGTACCCATGAAGGCAAGCTCCAGGTAGAACTGGCCCAGCTTGACCACATGAGCACCCGGCTGGTTCGTGGCTGGACTCACCTTGAGCGTCAAGGTGGCGGTATCGGCATGCGTGGCCCGGGTGAAACCCAGCTGGAGACCGACCGTCGCTTGCTGCGGGTTCGCCTGCGACAGATCAAGGGCCGACTGGAAAAAGTGCGCAGCCAGCGCGAACAGTCGCGACGTGGCCGTACGCGTGCGGATATCCCTACCGTGTCTTTGGTGGGGTATACCAACGCCGGCAAATCCACGCTCTTCAATAACGTGACGAAATCCGACGTGTACGCGGCTGACCAGTTGTTTGCCACGCTGGACCCGACCTTGCGCCGTCTGGAACTGGCCGACCTGGGGCCGATTGTCCTGGCCGACACCGTGGGTTTCATTCGTCACTTGCCCCACAAGCTGGTCGAGGCATTTCGGTCTACGCTCGAAGAGTCGAGCAACTCCGACCTGCTGTTGCACGTGATCGATGCGGCCGAACCGGATCGCATGTTGCAGATCGAGCAGGTGATGGTGGTGCTGGGCGAGATTGGTGCCCAGGACTTGCCGATCCTCGAGGTCTATAACAAACTCGATTTGCTTGAAGGCGTTGAGCCACAGATCCAGCGCGACGAAAGCGGCAAGCCTCAACGGGTCTGGTTGTCGGCGCGTGATGGCAGTGGTCTGGAATTGCTCGAACAAGCCATTGCCGAGTTGCTGGGCAGTGAGATGTTTATCGGTACCTTGCGCTTGCCGCAACGATTCGCTCGACTGCGTGCGCAGTTCTTCGAACTCGGAGCGGTGCAGAAAGAAGAACACGACGAAGAAGGTGTCAGCTTGCTGGCCGTTCGATTGCCACGCTCGGAGCTCAATCGGCTGGTCAGCCGTGAAGGCGTTGTGCCGACAGAGTTCATCGAACAACACACTTTGCAATAAAAGCCTGAGAAAGCGGTTGTGCCGCGGTGACAGGCATTCTGTAGCATTGGTCGGCGCGCCGTGGGTGCGTCTTTGCTTTATCAGATGGAGAGCGCTATGGCTTGGAATGAGCCGGGTGGCAACTCGAATAATCAGGATCCTTGGGGTGGCAAGCGTCGCAATAACGGCGACCGCAAGGGACCACCGGATCTCGACGAGGCCTTCCGAAAGCTGCAGGAAAGCCTGAATGGGTTGTTCGGTGGTGGTAAGAAACGCGGTGATGACGGCGGTGGTCCGGGCAAGAGTGGCGGCTTTGGCGGCCTGCTCGGCATCGGCCTGGTCGTGTTGGCGGCCGTTTGGCTGTACAGCGCGGTCTATGTAGTCGACGAGCAGGAGCAAGCCGTGGTGCTGCGCTTCGGCAAGTACTACGAAACCGTCGGCCCGGGTCTGAACATCTATTTCCCGCCGATCGATCGCAAGTACCTGGAAAACGTCACGCGTGAGCGTGCGTACACCAAGCAGGGTCAAATGCTGACTGAAGACGAAAACATCGTCGAAGTACCGCTGACCGTGCAGTACAAGATCAGCAACCTGCAGGACTTCGTGCTGAGCGTCGATCAGCCGGAAATCAGCCTGCAGCACGCGACCGAAAGTGCCTTGCGCCATGTGGTGGGTTCCACCGCGATGGACCAGGTGCTGACCGAAGGTCGTGAATTGATGGCCAGTGAGATCAAGGAGCGTCTGCAACGCTTCATGGACACCTATCGCACCGGCATCACCGTCACCCAGGTCAACGTACAGAGCGCAGCGGCACCGCGTGAAGTACAGGAAGCCTTCGATGACGTGATCCGCGCCCGTGAAGACGAGCAGCGTTCGCGCAACCAGGCTGAAACCTATGCCAACGGCGTCGTACCGGAAGCCCGTGGTCAGGCCCAGCGCATCATCGAAGATGCCAACGGCTACCGTGACGAAACTGTCTCGCGCGCCAAGGGTGAGGCCGATCGCTTCACCAAACTGGTCGCCGAGTACCGCAAGGCACCTGAAGTCACCCGCCAGCGTCTGTACCTGGACACCATGCAGGAAGTCTTCAGCAGCACCAGCAAGGTTCTCGTGACCGGCAACAAGAATGGCCAGAGCAATCTGCTGTACTTGCCGCTGGACAAGATGGTCGAAAGTGGTCGCAACACCAGCACTTCGGTGACCGGTGCGGCAGCCACCAGCAATGAAGCGAATGCACGTGCGGCAGCTGATCTGCAGCAACAGCCTGCACGTACCAGGGAGAGTCGCTGATGAGCAATAAATCGCTGATCGCCCTTATTGTCGGCGTCGTCGTGGCGATCGCAGCCTGGAACTGCTTCTACATCGTGGCTCAGACCGAGCGTGCGGTGTTGCTGCAGTTCGGTCGCGTGGTTCAGACCGATGTTCAGCCGGGCCTGCATGTGAAAGTGCCTTACGTTAACCAGGTGCGTAAGTTCGACTCGCGCCTGATGACGCTGGATGCGCCGACACAACGCTTCCTGACGCTGGAAAAGAAAGCAGTCATGGTCGATGCCTACGCCAAGTGGCGCGTGAAGGACGCTGAGCGTTACTACACCGCGACTTCCGGCCTCAAGCAGATTGCTGACGAGCGTCTTTCCCGTCGTCTGGAGTCGGGCCTGCGTGACCAGTTTGGTAAACGCACGCTGCACGAAGTGGTCTCGGGTGAGCGCGATGCGCTGATGACCGATATCACCGCTTCGCTGAACAAGATGGCGGAAAAAGAGCTGGGCATCGAAGTGGTCGATGTTCGGGTCAAGGCCATCGATCTGCCGAAAGAAGTAAACCGCAGTGTGTTCGAGCGTATGAGCTCCGAGCGTGAGCGTGAAGCTCGCGAGCACCGCGCCAAGGGTAACGAGCTGGCAGAAGGCATTCGTGCCGACGCCGATCGTCAACGCCGCGTGCTGCTGGCTGAAGCCTATCGTGAATCCGAAGAGGTTCGCGGTGATGGTGATGCCCAGGCCGCTGCGATCTACTCCAAGGCCTACGGCCAGGATCAGGAGTTCTACGGTTTCTACCGTAGCCTGCGTGCCTACCGTGAAAGCTTCGCGAACAAATCCGACGTCATGGTCCTGGACCCAAGCAGTGACTTCTTCCGTTACCTGGAAAAAGCCAAGCCTTGATACGACGTTGACCTGAATCATCCCCCGCCTGGCGGCTAAAGCCTCGGGCGGGGTGATCCTTTGGGAAAACGTGTGTATGATGCGGCAGCCGGGAAATTCCCGGCTTTTTTGCGTCTGCACGTTTGATTGCTGTTGTTTATGCAGGCGCCCGAGTTGAATGACTCGACAGGTTTTTCGAGGAAAGTGATTGGCGAAGCTTATTTTCAGGCTTTTCGCCGCGTTGTTTATGGGTGGCTTGTAAACAAAGCCGATCATTTTCTGCTTCACTCAAGGCTCGCCCATAGGCTTGCCGCCCGGACCATAGGGGAATGGCGTAATGGCAACGGTAGACCGCTGGCTGCTGCCAGATGGCATCGAAGAAGTACTGCCACCGGAAGCGGCGCGCATTGAAGTCGCGCGTCGTCAGGTGTTGGATCTGTTCCAGAGCTGGGGTTACGAGTTTGTCGTGACTCCCCATATCGAGTACCTGGAATCCTTGCTGACCGGCGCGGGCCAGGACCTCGATCTGCGTACCTTCAAGGTCATCGACCCGCAATCGGGCCGGCAGATGGGTTTCCGTGCCGACATCACGCCGCAAGTGGCGCGCATCGATGCGCATACCCTGCGTCGTGAAGGTCCGAGCCGTCTGTGCTATGCCGGCAGCGTGCTGCACGCTCAGCCACGCGCCTTGTCGTCCTCGCGCAGCCCGATTCAACTGGGCGCCGAGTTGTACGGCGATGCCAGCCCGAGCAGCGACGTGGAAGTCATCAGCCTGATGCTGGCCATGCTGCAACTGGCCGACGTGCCGGAAGTGCACATGGACCTCGGTCATGTCGGCATCTACCGTGGCCTGGCCCGCGCGGCCGGCTTGTCCGGTGAAGTTGAACAACAGTTGTTCGATGCGTTGCAACGCAAGGCCATCGACGAGGTCATTACCTTGACCGAAGGTTTGCCTGCCGATCTGTCGGGCATGCTGCGTGCGTTGGTCGACCTGTGTGGCGGCCGCGAAGTGTTGAGCGCTGCTCGCGAGCGTCTGGCGAATGCGCCGGCGCCGGTTTTGGCGGCACTGGACGATTTGCTGGCGATTGCCGAGCGTTTGTCCGTGCGTTTCCCGGAACTGCCGCTGTACTTCGACCTGGGCGAGTTGCGCGGCTATCACTACCACACCGGTGTGGTGTTCGCGGTGTTCGTGCCGGGCGTTGGTCAGTCCATCGCTCAGGGCGGTCGTTACGACGACATCGGCGCTGACTTCGGTCGCGCTCGTCCGGCAACTGGTTTCTCTACCGATTTGAAAACCCTGGTGACCCTGGGGCGTGCTGAAATCGAGCTACCGTCTGGCGGTATCTGGATGCCTGACAGTACGGATGCAGCACTCTGGCAGCAGGTTTGCCAGTTGCGCAGTGAGGGTCAGCGTGTCGTTCAGGCATTGCCTGGGCAACCTTTGGCCGCCGCCCGTGAAGCGGACTGCGACCGGCAATTGATTCAGCAGAACGGGCTTTGGCAAGTATCGCCACTGGCTTCTTGAGTTTTCCTGCCGGCCCTTGGCCGGCACCAAGTTTGCGCGAATGAGGACAAGTGTTATGGGTAAGAATGTCGTAGTCCTGGGCACCCAATGGGGTGATGAGGGCAAAGGCAAGATCGTTGATCTGCTGACCGAACATGCTGCCGCCGTAGTGCGCTACCAGGGTGGCCACAACGCTGGTCATACCTTGGTGATCGATGGCGAAAAAACCGTCTTGCACCTGATCCCGTCGGGCGTGCTGCGCGAAGGCGTGCAGTGCCTGATCGGTAACGGCGTGGTGGTTGCACCCGACGCTCTGCTGCGGGAAATCATCAAGCTGGAAGAGAAAGGCGTACCGGTGCGTGAGCGTCTGCGTATCAGCCCGTCCTGCCCGCTGATCCTGTCCTTCCACGTTGCGCTGGACCAGGCCCGTGAAAAGGCCCGTGGCGAGCTGAAGATCGGTACGACCGGTCGCGGCATCGGCCCGGCCTACGAAGACAAGGTTGCGCGTCGTGGCCTGCGTGTCGGCGACCTGCTGAACATGCCGCGCTTTGAAGACAAGCTGCGTGAGCTGGTGGATTACCACAACTTCATGCTGGTGGGTTACTACAAAGAGCCGGCCATCGAGTTCGAAAAGACCCTGGCCGAATGCAAAGAATACGCTGAGCTGCTCAAGCCGCTGATGCTGGACGTGACGGCCGAGCTGCACGACCTGCGTCGCGCCGGCAAAGACATCATGTTTGAAGGCGCCCAAGGTTCGTTGCTGGACATCGATCACGGTACCTACCCGTACGTGACCAGCTCTAACACCACCGCTGGCGGCGTTGCTACCGGTTCGGGTGTTGGCCCGATGTTCCTCGACTACATCCTGGGCATCACCAAGGCTTACACCACGCGTGTAGGTTCGGGTCCGTTCCCGACTGAACTGTTCGACGAAGTCGGCGCGCACCTGGCCAAACAAGGTCACGAGTTCGGTGCGACTACTGGCCGTGCTCGTCGTTGTGGCTGGTTTGACGCTGTTATCCTGCGTCGCGCTATCGATGTGAACAGCATCTCGGGCATCTGCCTGACCAAGCTGGACGTACTCGACGGTCTGGAAACCATCAACATCTGCGTCGGCTACAAAGATGCCGAAGGTAACGCTGTTGCCCCGACTGACGCTGATAGCTACGTGGGTCTGCAGCCTGTGTACGAAGAAGTGCCGGGCTGGACCGAGTCGACCGTGGGTGCCAAAGCCCTGGAAGAGCTGCCAGCTAACGCACGCGCCTACATCAAACGCGTCGAAGAGCTGATCGGTGCGCCGATCGACATTATTTCGACGGGCCCGGACCGCAACGAAACCATCGTTCTGCGTCACCCGTTCGCTTAATAAGTCGTTGATGTAAAAAACAAAGGGCCCTTAATCGGGCCCTTTGTCGTTTATGCCTGTTGGACGGCATGACCTTTGCTGTGATCTTCATTAAGAGCGCGTCTTCTGGCGTGCCATCAATTTAATGGCGTCAATGCAGAGGGATATCAAGTGTCGGCGGTTCTCTCATTGTTACAAAGCCGTCTATTGCGGCCTGTGTTCGTTACCCTTGGTATCGCCCTTTTGGTGCAGGTGCTGGTGGCTGTTGCTCTGACGCGGAGCACAGTGACTGCGCTGGAAGCTGATTTAGGTGTGCGCCTGGGTGCCGACAGTCAAAAACTTTCCGGCGAGCTGGAGCAGGCGGGACGCGAAGTCACGTCGAGCCTCGACAACCTCTCCACCAGCACGCGTCAGCGCCTCACGGCCGGTTTGTCCTCGCGGCTGAAGGACGAGCAGGTGCAGCTGCGTGCGACCCTGGAAAAGGACCTGAAGGACTCCGCCAATGATATGGCGCAGCTTCTTGCTTCCGTCGCGCCCCGCGCCATGTGGGACAGTGACGTTCCCACCCTGTCCGAATTCGCCCGCCGGGCCCAGCGCAATCCCAACGTGTTGTTCGTGATCTATGACGACGCAACGGGGCAGCACCTGACGCGCTACCTCAACCGCGAAAACCCGATCAACAAGGCTCTTCTGGAGAAAGGCCAGGGCGAGCGTGCGCTGGATAAAGTGCTGGATGCGGCGAAAAACGATCCATCGGTCTACTACGTCGAAGCCTCGATCAACCCTAATGGCGTGGAAATCGGCAAAGTCTTGATGGGCGTCTCCACAGCCTCGGTGGAAACCGATCTGGTGGCGCTGGACAAGCGTTTCTCGGCACTGATCTCCAGTAGTGATCAACTGGTCGGTGACAGTCTCAAAGGCGCGGCGGCTGATAGCGCCACGGCGATGCGGGCGCGTCTGACGTCTGCTCAGTCCACCGCCTCGGAAATGAAAGCCAACACCACCAGCACCGTGCAGGAAGCCGCGGCGACCTTGCGCTGGCGCATTGGTATGGGCCTGGCATTGGTCGGTTGCGGTGTGCTGCTGTTGCTGGCGGTCGTTTTGGGTCGGCGCGTAGTCAATCGCTTGAAGCTGCTGATTGCCGCGATGGACGACCTGGCGGCGGGCGAGGGCGACCTGACCAAGCGCGTGCAGATCAACAGCAAGGACGAAATCGGCGACATGGCCTCGGCGGTCAATCGCTTTGTGGATAAGTTGCAGCCGATCGTGCGCGAAGCGGGCGATGTGGCCCAGCGTACCGGCGTGGAAATCGGCGCCATGACCCTGCGTAACGCTGGTGCCGATGCGGCGGCGGGCATGCAGCGTGACGAAGTGGCCGAGAGCCTGCGCGCGCTGTCGCAAATGGCTGATGAAGCACAGTCCGAAAGCCACGCCATGCAGGCAGCCTTGAAGCAAGTGGTGGACATCCGTTCGGCCACCGATGAAAACACCCGGACCTCGGCGAAGGTCGGCAGCCTGATCGAAGCGTTGGCTGGACAAGTCGATACCGGCGCGAAAGTCATCGAACGACTGGCGCAGCAAAGTGAGCAGATTGAAGTGGTGCTGACCGTGATTCACGGGATCGCCGAGCAAACCAACCTGCTGGCACTGAACGCTGCCATCGAGGCGGCGCGTGCCGGTGAGACCGGTCGCGGCTTTGCCGTAGTGGCGGACGAAGTGCGGGCACTGGCGAGCAAGACCCAGAGTTCCACGGGCGACATTCAGGCGCACATCGTGGCGTTGCAGCAAGGTGCGCGTGAGGCGGTGGAAGTGATCGGCCAGGCCGGGCGTCAGGCCAGCGAGGGTTTGCTGGTGTTGCGTGACAGTGCGCAGTTGCAGCAATCGGTGCAGGTGTCGGTCGAGCAGGTGCATGCGGCGATTGGTCTGGCGACGCAAGCAGCGGCTCATCAGGCGCAAGGTGCGCAAGCGGTGCGGGGCCGGGTTGAAACCATTCATGCGCAGGCTGAGAAGGCGGCTCAGGCGGTGGTGGAAACCACGGCCAGCGGCAAGGTGCTGGATGGCCTGGCGGCGCAGTTGAAGGCGAGCCTGGGGCAGTTCAGGGCTTAAGATTTGTATTGGCGGGTCTGACGCCTTCGCGGGCAAGCCTCGCTCCTACAAGGGTTGTGTAACCCCCTGTAGGAGCGAGGCTTGCCCGCGAAGCTTTTCAGCGGCTCAAATACATCCGGGTTGTTAACAGATAAACCGGCAACCCCGACACCAGAATCAACAACGCCGCATAAGGCGCCGCCGCCGCAAATTCCACATTCGCGGTATGCGCCCAAACCTCTGTCGCCAGCGTATTGAGCCCGGTCGGACTCAGTAGCAGCGTCGCCGTCAGTTCCTTCATCGCATCCAGAAACACCAGCGCAAACGCCGCGCCCAGCGCCGGGAAGATGATCGGCAACGTCACCCGACAAAACGCGCTGAACGACGAGGCGCCCAGCGTGCGAGCCGCCTCTTCCAGCTGCGGAGCAGCCTTGTTCAGTGCCGTGCGAATCGGTGCCTGCGCCAACGGTAGAAACAGCAGCGCATAAGCGATCAGCAGCAACGCCGACGTTTGGTACAGCGCCGGCACATAGTGCAGGGCGAAATACACCAACGTCAGCGCAATCACCAGCCCTGGCAGCGCATGCAACAGGTACGGCAAGCGCTCGGCCCAGATCGCCAGTTGGCCTTTGTAGCGCACGACCAACAAGCCCACCGGCACCGCCAGCACCAGGCACAGCGCGGCGCCACCCAGCGAAAGCGCAAGGGACGACAGCAGCGCCTCGCTGATCGCCGCCACCGGAAACGCTGCCGACGAACCTACCGCCAGCCAGTACACCAGCATCCCCAGTGGAATGCCGCTGCCGATGATCGCCAGTGCCAGACAGTAAATCTGCCCAACAGCCCCCCAGGGGCCCAGCTGCACCTGTTCCGCCTGCCGCGCCGCGCCCTGGCCGGTGCGCACGTGCCGACCCTTGCCACGGGCTCGCAGCTCAAGCCACAACAGCATCAGGCACAGCGCGAGCAGCACGGCGGAAAGCATCGCCGCATTGGCATTGCTGAATTCCAGTTCGAATTGCTGATAGATCGCCGTAGTGAACGTCTGCAAGCCAATAATCGACAACGCGCCGAACTCAACGAGCATGTGCAGTGCAATCAGCAGTGAACCGGCGAGCAGCGACGGCCACAGCAGAGGCAGGGTGATCCTGAAAAACACGCCCCAGCGATTCTGCCCGAGCGTGCGCGCGGACTCTTCAAGCGAGGGATCGAGATTGCGCAGGGTCGCCGCCACCGGCAGAAAAATCAGCGGGTACTTGGACAGGGTCATTACCAGAATCGCCCCGCCCAAACCCTCGAAGTGCGCGCTCAGCGAGACCCAGGTAAAGCTGCTGACAAACGCCGGCACCGCAAACGGCAAGCACAGGATCACGCCCCACAATCGACGGCCTGGCAGATTGCTGCGTTCCAGCAGCCAGGCCAGCGACAAACCGATCACGCCACAGGCGACCGTTACGCCGACCATCAGCTCCAGGGTGTTGCGCAGCAAGCCAAACACGTAGGGCCGCCACAGCAAATGCAATGCCTGGGCCCAGCCGGCTTGCCAGGTCTTGAGCCCGACATACACCAGCGGCAACACGCTGAGCAGTACCAACAGCAAAACCGGCAGCAGCAGCCAGATCGACGGCCGCTTGCGCCGTGGCACGTAGCTTCCGCGCATGGCTGGTGCAGATAGCGGTGCGCTCATCAGTTCAAGCCAACGTCGCGTTCCAGGTCCAGGGCTTCTTCGGCGTTGCCGAGGTCGGCTGGCGTGACTTTCGGTGCTTCAAGCTCGCTGAACGGCTTGAGGCCTCGGTCCGACTCCATGCCTTTGTGCAGCGGGTATTCGGCGGTGGTCTGGGTGATCACGCGCTGACCTTCTTCGCTGGCCATGTAGGCGAGGAATTGCTGGGCTTCTTTTGGATGTTTGCTGGACTTCAGCACGGCAGCGCTGGAAACGGTGATCAGTCCGCCGACGTCGCCGCCGGTGAAGTAATGCAGTTTCGAGTCGAGCTGGCCTTTTTCGCGTTGCAGGGCGAACCAGTAGTAGTTGTTCACCAGCACGGTCGCGACTTCGCCGTTCTCCACGGCTTTCAAGGCGACCATGTTGTTGCTGTAGGTCTTGCCGAATGCGCGCAAGCCGGTCAGCCATTCTTCGGCTGCATCCATGCCGTGCACTTTGATGATCGCCACGGCCTGTTCCTGGAACGCGCCGCTGGTGGGCACGAAGCCAACCTTGCCTTGCCATTTCGGGTCGGAGAATTCCATCACCGATTTGGGCAGGTCTTTTTCATCGATCAGTTTGGGGTTGAACGCAACCATGCGGACTCGCGCGGTGATGCCGATCCAGGTGCCATTGCCGGCGACGTAGTCTTTTGGCAGCACGGCGAGGGTGGCGGCATCGGTTTGCGCCAGTAGGCCTTGCTCGCCGAGTTTGTTCAGCGGTGGCGATTCTTCGGTGTAGATCACGTCGGCTGGGGAGCGATCGCCTTCTTCGACGATCTGGCTGGCAAGCTGATTGCTGCTGCCTTTGCGCACATTGACGTGGATGCCGGTCTTGGCTTCGAAAGCTTTGGCGACGGCGTCGCCGACTTCCTTGTGTTGACCGTTGTAGAGTGTCAGGGAAACTGGATCAGCAGCCTGGGTGAGGGGGGGAGCGAGTGCCAGGCCGAGCAGGGTGATGGTCAGGCCGCGGCGCAGGGTATTTCGAAACGTCATTCGCAGGGTTCCTCACTGTCGCATTGCAAAAACTTGAAACAATGATAAACGATATTGTTTCTCAAGTGCGCCTTGCGGAGTGTGGCCTGACTCCTGTAGGAGCGAGCCTGCTCGCGATGGACGTAAACGATGATGCGTGTTGTCTGGCTAAACGGGGCGCCTGTGAGTTCATCGCGAGCAGGCTCGCTCCTACAGGGGTTGTGTGGTTTTTCGAATGCCAGAAACGCAAAAACCCGCTTTCGCGGGTTTTTGTGAAATTCCAGAGCAAGCTCTGAAATTTGAATTGGTGCCCAGAAGAAGACTCGAACTTCCACGACCGTAAGGTCACCAGCACCTGAAGCTGGCGTGTCTACCAATTTCACCATCTGGGCATAATCTTCAGCGTTGCCGCTGTTGATGTGGCGCACTATACGGAGAGCAGTTTGATCTGTAAACCCCTGATTTGGTTTTAATAAATCAGAACCGTAGAATGCAAAAAACCCGCTTTCGCGGGTTTTTGTGCGAGCCTTGAAATTGATCTAATCTCAAGCTCTGAATTGGTGCCCAGAAGAAGACTCGAACTTCCACGACCTTGCGGTCACCAGCACCTGAAGCTGGCGTGTCTACCAATTTCACCATCTGGGCAGTATCGGCAACGTCTCCGTCGTCGATGGCGCGCACTATACGGAGCGTCTTTTTAACTGTAAACCCCCAGCGTCAAAAAAACCTGGAAAATTTTACCAGCGGCATTTAAATCAGCTTTGCGCTGTCGATAAAGGGCTTTAGATGGGCTCTCGTAGCCTGAAATTTCCCGTTTCATTACGCCTATGCCAAACTAACCCGCATATAGACAAGGTGAAAACTCTCTAATGGCCGATTGGCAGTCCCTCGATCCCGAGGCCGCTCGTGAAGCGGAAAAATATGAAAACCCTATTCCTAGCCGCGAACTGATCCTTCAGCACCTTGCTGATCGGGGTTCGCCTGCTAACCGCGAGCAACTGGTCGAAGAGTTTGGTCTGATCACAGAAGACCAGATCGAAGCCCTGCGCCGCCGCCTGCGCGCCATGGAGCGCGACGCTCAACTCATCTATACCCGTCGTGGCACGTATGCGCCGGTGGACAAGCTCGACCTGATCCTGGGCCGCATCAGCGGTCACCGTGACGGCTTCGGCTTCCTGGTCCCGGACGACGGCAGTGACGACCTGTTCATGAGCCCGGCGCAAATGCGTCTGGTGTTCGATGGCGACCGTGCCCTGGCCCGTGTTTCCGGTCTGGACCGTCGCGGTCGTCGCGAAGGCATGATCGTCGAAGTGGTGTCCCGCGCTCACGAAACCATCGTCGGCCGTTACTTCGAAGAGGGCGGTATCGGCTTCGTGGTGGCGGACAATCCGAAGATCCAGCAAGAAGTGCTGGTGACTCCGGGCCGCAATGCCAACGCCAAAGTCGGTCAGTTCGTCGAAGTGAAGATCACTCACTGGCCGACGCCACGCTTCCAGCCGCAAGGCGACGTGGTCGAAGTCGTGGGCAACTACATGGCGCCGGGCATGGAAATCGATGTCGCCCTGCGCACCTACGATATTCCGCACGTCTGGCCTGAAGCGGTCTTGAAAGAAGCCGCCAAGCTCAAGCCGGAAGTTGAAGAAAAAGACAAAGAGAAGCGCATCGACCTGCGCCATCTGCCGTTCGTGACCATCGACGGTGAAGATGCGCGCGACTTCGATGACGCGGTCTACTGCGAAGCCAAACCTGGCAAGCTGCGCCTGTTCTCCGGTGGCTGGAAGTTGTACGTGGCGATTGCCGACGTTTCCAGCTACGTGAAAATCGGTTCCGCGCTGGACAACGAATCCCAGGTTCGCGGCAACTCCGTTTACTTCCCGGAGCGCGTAGTGCCGATGCTGCCTGAGCAGCTGTCCAACGGCCTGTGCTCGCTGAATCCACATGTCGATCGTCTGGCCATGGTCTGCGAGATGACTATCTCCAAATCCGGCGAGATGACCGACTACTGCTTCTACGAAGCAGTGATTCACTCCCATGCCCGTCTGACCTATAACAAGGTCAGCACCATGCTGGAGACGCCGAAAGTTACCGAAGCGCGCCAGCTTCGCGGCGAATACACCGACGTTCTGCCACACCTCAAGCAGCTGTATTCGCTGTACAAGGTGCTGCTGGCGGCCCGTCATGTGCGTGGCGCGATCGATTTCGAAACGCAGGAAACCCGGATCATCTTCGGTTCCGAGCGCAAGATTGCCGAAATCCGTCCGACCGTGCGTAACGATGCACACAAGCTGATCGAGGAATGCATGCTGGCGGCCAACGTGGCCACTGCCGAATTCCTGAAGAAGCACGAAATTCCTGCGCTGTATCGCGTCCACGATGGTCCGCCACCGGAGCGTCTGGAAAAACTGCGCGCCTTCCTTGGTGAGCTCGGCCTGTCCCTGCACAAAGGCAAGGACGGCCCGTCGCCGAAGGATTACCAGGCCTTGCTGGCAAGCATCAAGGACCGTCCGGATTTCCACCTGATCCAGACCGTCATGCTGCGTTCGCTGAGTCAGGCGGTGTACAGCGCTGATAACCAGGGCCACTTCGGCCTGAATTACGAAGCCTATACCCACTTCACATCGCCGATCCGCCGCTACCCGGACTTGCTCACGCATCGGGCGATCCGCAGCGTCATTCATTCGAAAATGGACACCCCGCACGTTCGCCGTGCCGGCGCGATGACCATTCCGAAGGCGCGCATCTATCCGTACGACGAAGCCGCGCTGGAGCAACTCGGCGAGCAGTGCTCGATGAGCGAGCGCCGTGCCGACGAAGCGACCCGCGACGTGGTGAACTGGCTCAAGTGCGAGTTCATGAAAGACCGCGTGGGCGAGTCGTTCCCGGGTGTGATCACCGCCGTGACCGGTTTTGGTCTGTTCGTCGAGCTGACCGATATCTATGTCGAAGGCCTGGTGCACGTCACCGCGCTGCCGGGCGATTACTACCACTTCGACCCTGTGCATCACCGCCTCGCCGGTGAGCGCACCGGTCGCAGCTTCCGCCTTGGCGACACCGTTGAAGTGCGCGTAATGCGCGTCGACCTCGACGAGCGCAAGATCGACTTCGAGATGGCTGAAAAAACCATCAGCGCACCGATCGGCCGCAAAAAACGCGGGACTGAAACCGCTGCACCTGCTGGCAAGACCGCAGCAGAGCCGGCACCGGCAAAAACCGGTCGTCGTCCTGCCAAGGAAAAAGCAGTCGAAGCCTATCGCCCAAGCGATGCGGCAGCGAAAAATGCTGAGCTGCGCAAAAGCCGTGAAATGAAGCAGGCGTTGCTGTCTGAAGCGAAAAGCGGTGGTAAAGCGGCGTCTGGGGGAAAGACCGGACGGTCGGCGCCTGACAAGGCTCCCGGCAGCAAGCCGAGCAAACACCGTAAAGGCCCGCCGAAAGCGGGCTCGGCCCCAGCCAAAAGCGGCGGGGCGCGTAAACCTAAGGCCAAGTCATGAGTCAGTTGGAAAAAATCTACGGCGTGCATGCAGTAGAAGCATTGCTGCGTCACCACCCGAAACGCGTCAAGCAGATCTGGCTGGCGGAAGGCCGCAGTGATCCGCGGGTTCAGACGCTGATCGCGCTCGCGGCCGAAAACCGCGTGGCCGTCGGCAATGCCGAACGTCGCGAGCTGGATGCCTGGGTTGAAGGCGTGCACCAGGGCGTGGTGGCGGACGTGAGTCCGAGCCAGGTCTGGGGCGAAGCAATGCTCGACGAGCTGCTCGATCGCACCGATGGTGCACCGCTGTTGCTGGTGCTCGACGGCGTGACCGATCCGCACAACCTTGGCGCTTGCCTGCGTTCGGCCGATGCGGCCGGTGCGCTGGCGGTGATCGTGCCGAAAGACAAGTCGGCCACGCTGACTCCAACGGTGCGAAAGGTTGCGTGTGGCGCGGCGGAAGTGATTCCGTTGGTCGCCGTAACCAACCTGGCGCGTACCCTGGAAAAACTCAAGCAGCGCGGCTTGTGGGTTGTCGGTACGGCGGGCGAAGCCGAGCAGAGCCTGTATCAGCAAGACATGACCGGGCCGACCATCCTGATCATGGGCGCGGAAGGCAGCGGCATGCGTCGCCTGACCCGCGATCTTTGCGACTACCTGGTGCACCTGCCGATGACTGGCAGTGTCAGCAGTCTCAATGTTTCCGTGGCGACCGGCGTCTGCCTGTTCGAGGCCCAGCGCCAGCGCAGCGTAAAAGCCGCCGGATCCGCCAAAAAGTCCTGATTCGCATGTAATCCCTGTGGGAGCGAGCCTGCTCGCGATGGCGTTGTAACATTCAGCATAAGTATTGAATGTTGCGCCCTCATCGCGAGCAGGCTCGCTCCCACAGTGGTTTGTGGTGAGGCCAAAGAGTGTGTGCGAACGAACTGTTCAAATAATCACCAATTGCCTTGCACCTCTTCTGTCCCTTCTCTACAATTGCGCCCCTTGCTATGACGGCAGGCACGCATGTGTCTATCGCAAGCAAGTCCATAAGTGTCATTCACTCCTTGTCTGACCGCTTTTGAGCGGCAGGCTACAACCCGTAAGGAGCATTCATGCGTCATTACGAAATCATCTTTTTGGTCCACCCGGATCAAAGCGAGCAAGTCGGCGGCATGGTTGAGCGTTACACCAAGCTGATCGAAGAAGACGGCGGCAAAATCCACCGTCTGGAAGATTGGGGCCGTCGTCAACTGGCCTACGCAATCAACAATGTTCACAAGGCTCACTACGTGATGCTGAACGTTGAGTGCACTGGCAAGGCCCTGGCCGAGCTGGAAGACAACTTCCGCTACAACGATGCAGTGATCCGTAACCTGGTCATCCGTCGCGAAGAAGCCGTTACCGGCCAATCCGAGATGCTCAAGGCTGAAGAAAACCGCAGTGAGCGCCGTGAGCGTCGCGACCGTCCTGAGCACTCCGACGCCGAAGGCGTTGATGGTGATGACAGCGACAACAGCGATAACGCTGACGAGTAATCCACGGACCTTTTGAGGAGCCTATTACATGGCACGTTTCTTCCGTCGTCGTAAATTCTGCCGCTTCACCGCTGAAGACGTGAAAGAGATCGATTACAAAGATCTCAACACTCTGAAAGCCTACGTATCCGAGACCGGCAAAATCGTTCCAAGCCGCATCACCGGTACCAAAGCTCGTTATCAGCGTCAGCTGGCCACCGCTATCAAGCGCGCCCGCTTCCTGGCCCTGCTGGCCTACACCGACAGCCACGGCCGCTGAGACCGGGCAGTCGACACGTAGCAAAGGATTGAATGCATGCGTGCCATAGCTGAGTTCATCATGCGCGGCCGTATGCAGGCCACTCTCGTAGTGGCTGGATGCGCAACATTGCCGTTGTTGTATTGGTTGGGTGCTGCCGCCGGATGCCTTGTGCTCCTGCGGCGCGGATTGAAGGACGCCCTTGGCGTACTTGCTCTGGGACTGCTGCCGGCGTTGATCTGGTGGCTTTACTCCGATGACCCACGGGCACTTCTGGTGCTGCTGGGGTCTTCGAGCCTTGCGTTGGTTTTGCGCGCAAGCGAGTCCTGGAACCGCGTGCTGCTGGTCAGCATAGCGATGGGAGTGGTGTTTGCAGTGGTGCTGGGGACAGTTTTTGCTCCCCAAATCGAGATGCTGGCGCAGGCCTTGATAAAGGTCATGCCGTCGCTACTCGGTGATGTCTACCAGAAGTTGTCGGTAGACGAGCAAGCGCATTTTGCGTCCCTGATTGCACCGGTCCTGACTGGCCTGATTGCGGCCTTGTTGCAAATCGTCAGTGTGCTGAGCCTGATTGTCGGGCGCTACTGGCAGGCGTTGTTGTACAACCCGGGTGGTTTTGGTCGCGAATTTCGCGCCATCCGATTCCCGCTGGGGCTGGCGATGTTACTGCTGGCGTTCATGCTTCTGGGGCCGAACATCGGCCCGCAGATGGCCATGTTGACGCCGTTGTGCAGTGTACCGCTGGTGTTCGCCGGGCTGGCCCTGATTCACGGGCTGGTGGCGCAAAAGCGACTGGCCAGGTTCTGGCTGGTGGGGTTGTACGTCACGCTGTTGCTGTTCATGCAGCTGATCTATCCGTTGCTGGTGGTCCTGGCCATCGTCGACAGCCTGATTGATTTTCGCGGTCGTTCGACGCCGAAAGACGTCGATAGCGCGAACGGTGAAGGTTAAAAGTTAAGAGGATTTTCACATGCAACTGATCCTTCTGGAAAAAGTCACCAACCTGGGCAACCTGGGTGACAAAGTAAACGTTAAGGCTGGTTACGGTCGTAACTACCTGCTGCCTTACGGCAAAGCTACCGCCGCGACCCCAGCCAACCTGGCTGCGTTCGAAGAGCGTCGTGCTGAGCTGGAAAAAGCCGCAGCAGACCGTAAAACTTCGGCTGAAAGCCGTGCCGCCCAACTGGCTGAGCTGGAAGTGACTATCACTGCCACCGCTGGTGACGAAGGCAAGCTGTTCGGTTCGATCGGTACTCACGACATCGCTGATGCACTGACCGCCTCTGGCGTTGAAGTTGCAAAAAGCGAAGTTCGTCTGCCGAACGGCACCATCCGCAACGTAGGCGAATTCGACGTAGCCGTGCACCTGCACGCCGAAGTTGAAGCCACCGTACGCGTTGTCGTGGTAGCAGCTTAAGCAGCACTTGTCGGCTGGCACCCTCGGGTGCTTGCCGGTAACATCGGGCACGATCCTGTTTACAGGTCGTGCCCTTTGTCTTTCTGCAGTTCCTGATTTTCACAACTATTCAAGTGGCCATGAACGATATCTCCGCTCCCGAGCAATACGATCTGCAAACCGCTTCCCTGAAGGTGCCGCCGCATTCCATCGAGGCCGAACAGGCCGTGCTCGGTGGTCTGATGCTGGACAACAACGCCTGGGAGCGCGTGCTTGATCAAGTCTCCGACGGCGATTTCTATCGACATGACCACCGCCTGATTTTCCGCGCGATCGCCAAACTCGCCGACCAGAACTCCCCGATCGACGTCGTGACCCTTGCCGAGCAATTGGACAAGGAAGGTCAGACCTCGCAGGTCGGTGGCCTCGGTTACCTCGGTGAACTGGCGAAAAACACGCCGTCCGTCGCCAACATCAAGGCGTATGCGCAGATCGTTCGCGCGCGAGCGACGTTGCGGCAGTTGATCGGCATCGCCACCGAGATTGCCGACAGTGCCTTCAACCCGGAAGGTCGCACGGCTGAAGAGATTCTCGACGAAGCCGAGCGGCAGATCTTCCAGATCGCCGAGGCCCGGCCTAAAACCGGCGGCCCGGTGAGCGTCAATGACCTGTTGACCAAGGCCATCGACCGCATCGACACCTTGTTCAACACCGATAACGCCATCACTGGCTTGTCCACCGGTTACACCGACCTCGACGAGAAGACCAGCGGCCTGCAGCCGGCCGACTTGATCATCGTCGCTGGCCGTCCGTCGATGGGTAAAACCACCTTTGCGATGAACCTGGTGGAAAACGCCGTGTTGCGCAGCGACAAGTGCGTACTGGTTTACTCGCTCGAGATGCCAGGCGAATCGCTGATCATGCGTATGTTGTCGTCCCTCGGCCGTATCGACCAGACCAAGGTCCGTGCCGGTCGCCTGGACGACGACGATTGGCCGCGCCTGACATCGGCGGTCAACCTGCTCAACGACCGCAAGCTGTTCATCGACGATACGGCGGGCATCAGCCCGTCGGAAATGCGCGCGCGGACCCGGCGTCTGGTGCGTGAGCACGGCGATGTCGCCCTGATCATGATCGACTACCTGCAATTGATGCAGATTCCGGGCTCCGGTGGTGACAACCGGACCAACGAGATTTCCGAGATCTCGCGTTCCTTGAAGGCCCTGGCCAAGGAATTCAATTGCCCGGTGGTGGCGCTGTCCCAGCTCAACCGCTCCCTGGAGCAACGACCGAACAAACGGCCGATCAACTCCGACCTCCGGGAATCCGGAGCGATCGAGCAGGATGCCGACGTCATCATGTTCGTTTACCGGGATGAGGTTTATCACCCGGAAACCGAACACAAAGGCATCGCCGAAATCATTATCGGCAAGCAGCGGAACGGCCCGATCGGCACGTCGCGACTGGCGTTCATCGGTAAGTACACCCGCTTCGAAAACCTGGCGCCGGGTAGTTACAACTTCGACGACGAGTAAATTATGTAGCGCCTGTCAGGGCCTCATTCGCGGGCAAGCCTCGCTCCTACAGGGGATCACATTCCTCTGTAGGAGCGAGGCTTGCCCGCGAATGAGGTCGCCACCAATTTCCGACCATAACCGTCGGAATTGGTCATTTTTTGTGCTACATTCCGCGCCCGCGATTTTTCATCTCAACACCGGTCATCGTCATGCAAACAGCCAAGCCGTTATTTGACTATCCCAAGTACTGGGCCGAATGCTTCGGTCCAGCGCCATTCCTGCCAATGAGCAGGGAGGAGATGGATCAGCTTGGCTGGGATTCATGCGACATCATCATCGTCACCGGTGATGCCTACGTTGACCATCCGTCGTTCGGCATGGCGATCATCGGCCGGCTGCTGGAGTCCCAGGGCTTCCGCGTCGGGATCATTGCCCAGCCGAACTGGCAGTCCAAAGACGACTTCATGAAGCTCGGCGAGCCGAACCTGTTCTTCGGTGTCGCGGCCGGCAACATGGACTCGATGATCAACCGCTATACCGCCGACAAGAAGATCCGCTCCGACGACGCCTACACCCCCGGTGGCCTGGCGGGCAAACGTCCGGATCGCGCGAGCCTGGTTTACAGCCAGCGCTGCAAGGAAGCCTACAAGAACGTGCCGATCGTACTCGGTGGCATCGAAGCGTCCCTGCGCCGCATCGCCCACTACGACTACTGGCAGGACCGGGTGCGCAACTCGATCCTGATCGACGCCTGCGCCGATATCCTGCTCTACGGCAACGCCGAGCGTGCGATTGTCGAAGTCGCCCAGCGCCTGTCCTACGGCCACAAGATCGAAGACATCACCGATGTGCGCGGCACTGCGTTCATCCGTCGCGATACGCCGAAGGACTGGTACGAAGTCGACTCCACGCGTATCGACCGTCCGGGCAAGATCGACAAGATCATCAACCCGTACGTGAACACCCAGGACACCCAGGCCTGCGCCATCGAGCAGGAAAAGGGGCCGGTTGAAGACCCGAGCGAAGCCAAAGTCGTACAGATTCTGGCCAGCCCGAAAATGACCCGCGACAAGACGGTGATCCGTCTGCCGTCGGTCGAGAAGGTCCGTGGCGATGCGGTGCTTTACGCTCACGCCAACCGCGTGCTTCACCTGGAAACCAACCCGGGCAACGCCCGCGCGCTGGTGCAGAAGCACGGCGAAGTCGACGTCTGGTTCAACCCGCCGCCGATTCCGATGACCACCGAAGAAATGGACTACGTGTTCGGCATGCCTTACGCCCGTATTCCTCACCCAGCGTACGGCAAGGAAAAAATCCCGGCCTACGACATGATCCGCTTCTCGGTGAACATCATGCGTGGCTGCTTCGGCGGCTGCACCTTCTGCTCGATCACCGAGCACGAAGGCCGGATCATCCAGAACCGTTCCGAAGAGTCGATCATTCGCGAAATCGAAGAGATCCGCGACAAGGTGCCAGGTTTCACCGGCGTCATTTCCGACCTCGGCGGCCCGACCGCGAACATGTACCGCATCGCGTGCAAGAGCCCGGAAATCGAATCCGCGTGCCGCAAGCCATCGTGCGTGTTCCCAGGCATCTGCCCGAACCTGAACACCGACCACTCGTCGCTGATCCAGCTGTATCGCAGCGCCCGTGCGTTGCCGGGTGTGAAGAAGATTTTGATCGCTTCCGGTCTGCGCTATGACCTTGCGGTCGAGTCGCCGGAATACGTCAAGGAGCTGGTGACCCACCACGTCGGTGGTTACCTGAAGATCGCCCCGGAACACACCGAGGAAGGTCCGCTCAATCAGATGATGAAACCGGGCATCGGCAGCTATGACAAGTTCAAGCGCATGTTCGAGAAGTACTCCAAGGAAGCCGGGAAAGAGCAGTACCTGATTCCGTACTTCATTGCCGCTCACCCGGGCACGACCGACGAAGACATGATGAACCTGGCCCTGTGGCTCAAGGGCAACGGCTTCCGTGCCGACCAGGTGCAGGCGTTCTACCCGTCGCCGATGGCCACCGCCACCGCGATGTACCACTCGGGCAAGAACCCGCTGCGCAAGGTCACTTACAAGAGCGACGCCGTGACCATCGTCAAGAGCGAAGAGCAGCGTCGTCTGCACAAGGCGTTCTTGCGTTACCACGACCCGAAAGGCTGGCCGATGCTGCGTGAAGCGCTGACCCGCATGGGCCGCGCCGACCTGATCGGGCCGGGCAAGAACCAGTTGATCCCGCTGCATCAGCCAGCGAGCGACAGCTACCAGAGCGCCCGTCGCAAGAACTCGACGCCGGCCGGCAGTCACAAGGTCGCAGGTGAGAAGACCACCAAGATCCTGACCCAGCACACCGGTCTGCCACCGCGTGCCAGCGATGGCGGTAACCCGTGGGACAAGCGTGAACAGGCCAAGGCAGCGGCATTCGCCCGCAACCAGCAGGCGGCCAAGGAACGCAAGGATGCAGCCAAAGGCAAAGGGCCGAAGCCTGCGCGCAAGCCGGTTGTGCCGCGCTAAGCCTCACTTGAGCTGAACAGAACGCCAACCTTCGGGTTGGCGTTTTTGTGTGCGGCAACCACGCGGGCGTTTTCAGAGTCAGATAATGGGTTGTAGCTACTGGCCTCATCGCGAGCAGGCTCGCTCCCACAGGTTCTGCTTTGGATGCAGAATTTGTGAACGACAGAGATCATTGTGGGAGCGAGCCTGCTCGCGATGAGGCCACTACAGCCGCAGCCAATTCCAGCTGACAGCCCACTGGTCGCCACATTTGCGTGCAACGCCCACAAACCAATTTCCTGCATCGCCCGATTTTGGTGCTGTACTGCCTCAAGCAACCGGAGAAAGCGCCAGCGCCACTGGATGGCATAAGTCTTGCGCGCTTTCGATAACGCTTAAGGCTCGCAGGAGGCACGCCGTGTCGATTCATGTCGCATTGCACCACGTCACGCATTACCGCTACGACCGCGCTGTCGAGCTCGGTCCGCAGATTGTTCGCCTGCGCCCGGCCGCCCACAGCCGTACGCGGATACTGTCGTATGCGCTGAAAGTCTCGCCCGAGCAGCACTTCATTAACTGGCAGCAGGACCCCCAAGGTAATTACCTGGCGCGTCTGGTGTTCCCGGAGAAAACCGAGGAACTGCGGATCGAGGTCGATCTGCTGGCGGAAATGGCGGTGTTCAATCCGTTCGACTTCTTCCTCGAACCCTACGCGGAAAAAATCCCGTTTGCCTACGCCGCGGACGAGCGCAAGGAGCTGGCACCGTACCTGGAAACCCTGCCGCTGACGCCGAAATTCAAGGCCTATCTGGACGGTATCGACCGCACGCCGCTGCCCAGCGTGGATTTCCTCGTCGCGCTCAATCAGCGCCTGAGCGAGGACATCGGCTACCTGATCCGCATGGAGCCAGGCGTGCAGACGCCCGAACACACCCTCGAACATGCCTCCGGTTCCTGTCGCGACTCGGCGTGGCTGCTGGTGCAGCTGCTGCGCAACCTGGGCCTGGCGGCGCGTTTTGTCTCCGGCTATCTGATTCAACTGACCGCCGACGTCAAAAGCCTCGACGGCCCGTCGGGCACCGACGTGGATTTCACCGATTTGCACGCCTGGTGCGAGGTCTATTTACCCGGAGCCGGCTGGATCGGCCTGGACGCGACCTCAGGCCTGTTTGCCGGTGAAGGACACATACCGTTGGCGTGTAGTCCCGATCCGGGCTCTGCGGCACCGATCAGTGGCCTGGTGGAACCGTGCGAGTGCGAATTCACCCACGAAATGTCCGTTGAGCGGATTTGGGAGGCGCCGCGCGTCACCAAGCCCTACACCGAAGATCAATGGCTGGCGATCCAGGCGTTGGGCCGGCAGATTGATGCCGACCTGCTGGACGGCGACGTACGCCTGACCATGGGCGGCGAGCCGACCTTCGTCTCCATCGACGATCCGGACGGCGCCGAGTGGAACACCGCCGCGCTGGGGCCAGACAAGCGGCGTTTGTCCGCCGAGCTGTTCCAGCGCATGCGCAAACATTACGCACCCAAAGGACTGGTGCATTTCGGTCAAGGCAAGTGGTACCCCGGCGAGCAACTGCCGCGCTGGTCACTGAACTGCTACTGGCGCCGCGATGGCGTGCCGATCTGGCACAACAGCGCGCTGATTGCCGATGAGCAAGAAGACTACGGTGCCGATGGCGAACTGGCCGGGCGTTTTCTGGCGAGTGTCGCCGAACGCCTGAAAATTCCGACACGCTTTGTGTTCCCGGCCTACGAAGACAATTTCTATTACCTCTGGCGCGAAGGCACTTTGCCGCAGAACGTCAGCGCCGAAGATTCGCGTCTGGAAGAACCCTTGGAGCGTGCGCGACTACGCAAAGTCTTCAGTCAGGGGTTGGATAAAGTGATCGGCCAGGTGCTGCCATTGGCGCGCACCGCCAAGGGCGATCAGTGGCAAAGCGGTCGCTGGTACCTGCGCGACGAGCACTGCCGGTTGGTGCCGGGCGATTCGCCACTGGGTTATCGCTTGCCGCTGGGCTCGCAGCCGTGGGTGAAAGCCGCCGAGTATCCGTTCATCTACCCCAACGATCCCAATCAGGAATTCCCGACGCTCCCGGATACTCAGCAGTTGAGCCGCCCCGTCGCCGCGGCCGAAGCGGTCGAGCGTGATCTGGAAATCGACGAATCCGCCGATTGGCTGACGCGCACCGCGTTCTGCGCCGAGGCGCGGGAGGGGCGGTTGTACTTGTTCATGCCGCCGCTGGAGCGGGTCGAGGATTATCTGGAGCTGGTCACTGCAATCGAGGCCACGGCTGAGGAGCTGCATTGTCCGGTGCTGCTGGAAGGCTATGAACCGCCAAGCGATCCGCGTCTGAGCAACTTCCGCATTACCCCGGACCCAGGCGTGATCGAGGTCAACGTGCAGCCGTCCGCCACCTGGGATGAACTGGTCGAGCGCACCGAGTTTCTCTACGAAGAAGCGCGCCAGACGCGGCTGACCACTGAAAAATTCATGATCGACGGCCGACACACCGGCACCGGCGGCGGTAACCATTTCGTACTGGGCGGTGCGACACCGGCTGACTCACCGTTCTTGCGCCGTCCCGATTTGCTGCGCAGCCTGATCAGTTACTGGCATAACCACCCGTCGTTGTCCTACCTGTTTTCCGGATTGTTCATCGGCCCGACGTCTCAGGCGCCGCGCGTCGATGAAGCGCGCAATGATGCGTTGTACGAGCTGGAAATCGCCTTCGCCCAGATGCCTTCACCCGGCGAAGAATGCGCACCGTGGCTGGTCGACCGGCTGCTGCGCAACCTGTTGATAGACGTGACGGGTAACACTCATCGCGCCGAATTCTGCATCGACAAGCTTTATTCGCCCGATGGCGCAACGGGGCGCCTTGGCTTGCTGGAGTTGCGTGCTTTTGAAATGCCGCCCCATGCGCGCATGAGCCTCGCGCAACAGTTGTTGCTGCGCGCGCTGGTCGCGCGGTTCTGGCGCGAGCCTTACGCGCCGCCGAAACTGGCGCGCTGGGGCACGGAATTGCACGACCGGTTCCTGTTGCCACACTTTATCGAGCAGGATTTCGCTGATGTGATCGTCGACCTCAATGCCGCGGGTTATCCGGTGCGGGCCGAGTGGTTTGCCGCGCATCTGGAGTTTCGCTTTCCCAAGGTCGGCGATTACGCCGTCAGCGGCATCGAACTGGAAGTGCGTCAGGCGCTGGAGCCTTGGCATGTACTGGGCGAGGAGGGCGCGGTCGGCGGCACGGTGCGCTACGTGGATTCGTCCCTGGAGCGCTTGCAGGTGAAGCTCACCGGCCTGGCACCGCAGCGCTATTTGCTGACCTGCAACGGCGTTCCGGTGCCTTTGCAGCCGACCGGCCGGGTTGGCGAATTCGTCGCAGGCGTGCGCTTTCGTGCCTGGCAACCGGCCAACTGTCTGCAACCGACGATCCCGGTCCATGCGCCGCTGGTGTTCGACCTGCTCGACACTTGGATGCAGCGTTCGCTGGGGGGGTGTCAGTACCACGTCGCCCATCCGGGCGGGCGCAACTATGACAGCTTGCCGGTGA
Organism: Pseudomonas sp. FW300-N2A2; assembly: GCF_017351735.1. NCBI lineage: Bacteria > Pseudomonadati > Pseudomonadota > Gammaproteobacteria > Pseudomonadales > Pseudomonadaceae > Pseudomonas > Pseudomonas sp. FW300-N2A2. The sequence goes on from NZ_JACNDU010000002.1 coordinate 325,782, forward strand.
ACGCCAATGAAGCCGAGAGTCGGAGGATGGCGCGTTTCTTCCGCATCGGACACAGCCCGGGGAAACTTCCTATACCAATTCTGGAAATAAACGACGAGCTGCCGATGACTCTCGATTTGCGACGTTTCTAAACCGTACGCGACGCTCGGATTTTTCGTATATCCGGGCGTCATGAGCGTGCGTTAGTCTGACCGTTCCTTGCTGTCTGCCGAGCTTTCCATGCCTGACCTGCTTGACCGCTACCCGCTGACGGCGGGCACTTATCACGAACTGCTCGACGACAGTGGCGCCGTACGCCCGCACTGGCGTCGGTTGTTCGACCAGTTGCAACGCAGCACGCCCGCGCAGCTGGTGCAGCGTCAGGCACTGCTGACCCGGCAGATCCAGGAAAACGGCGTGACCTACAACGTCTATGCCGATCCCAAGGGCGCGGACCGGCCGTGGGAGCTGGACTTGCTGCCGCACGTGATCGCTGCGGACGAATGGGAGCACTTGTCGGCCGGGATCGCCCAGCGGGCTCGACTGTTGAATGCTGTGCTGGCGGACTTGTACGGCCCGCAACGGTTGATCGCTGAAGGCTTGTTGCCGGCTGAGCTGGTATTCGGTCACAACAACTTCCTCTGGCCCTGTCAGGGCATCACGCCGCCCGACGGGGCCTTTCTGCATCTGTATGCCGTGGATCTGGCGCGCACGCCCGACGGTCGCTGGTGGGTGACGGCGGATCGGACCCAGGCACCGTCCGGCGCCGGTTACGCGCTGGAAAACCGCACGATCGTGTCCCGGGCCTTCCCCGAGTTGTACCGTGATTTGAAGGTGCAGCATCTGGCCGGGTTCTTCCGCACGCTTCAGGAAACCCTGGCCCGTCAGGCGCCAAGCGACGATGAAGTGCCATTGGTGGTGCTGCTGACGCCGGGGCGTTTTAACGAAAGCTATTTCGAGCATCTGTACCTGGCGCGGCAACTCGGTTATCCGTTGGTGGAGGGCGGCGACCTCACGGTGCGCGATGCCACGGTTTACCTGAAAACCTTGAGCGGCCTGCGTCGGGTCCACGCGATCATGCGTCGGCTCGACGACGACTTCTGCGATCCGCTGGAACTGCGCACGGACTCGGCGCTCGGTGTGCCGGGCCTGCTCGAAGCCGTGCGACAAGGACGGGTGCTGGTGGCCAACGCGCTCGGCAGCGGCGTGCTGGAATCGCCGGGGTTGCTGGGCTTCCTGCCGAAGATCAATCAATTCCTGTTCGGCGAAGAGTTGATCCTGCCCTCTATCGCCACGTGGTGGTGCGGCGAAGCGCCGGTGCTGGCCCAGGCGCTGGAAAAACTGCCGGAATTGCTGATCAAACCAGCGTTCCCCTCACAGAGCTTCGCGCCGGTGTTTGGCCGCGATTTGAGTGAAAAACAGCGTCTGGCGCTTTCCGAGCGCATGCAGGCACGACCTTATGCCTATGTGGCGCAAGAACTTGCGCAATTGTCCCAGGCGCCGATCTGGCAGGCCGAGGGCGGTCAGTTGCAACCTCGGGCCATCGGCATGCGCGTGTACGCAGTGGCGAGTCGCGACGGGTATAGGGTTCTGCCTGGCGGTTTGACCCGGGTGGCCGCCGAGGCTGACGCTGAAGTGGTGTCGATGCAACGCGGCGGCGCGAGCAAGGACACTTGGGTGCTGGGGGATCGGCCACCCAGCGGCGAACAATGGAAAGCCCAGCGCAACATTGGCGTGCACGATCTGGTGCGACGCGATCCGTATTTGCCGTCGCGGGTGGTGGAAAACCTGTTCTGGTTCGGCCGTTACTGCGAGCGCTGCGATGACAGTGCGCGGTTGCTGCGGATCATGCTGGCGCGCTACGTCGATGGCGATGATCCGCAAGCGCTGGAGGCCGCGGTCGATCTGGGTGAGCGGTTGATGTTGCTGCCCGAAGAAGGCGAGCTGCCTGAACGGTTGTTGGCGGCGTTGCTTGGTGACGACTGGCCGTTCAGCCTGCGTTCCAACCTGCAGCGCTTGCAGTGGGCGGCGTCGCAAGTGCGCGGCAAGCTCTCGCGGGAAAACTGGCAGGCGCTGGTGGAGTTGCAGCGTGAGGCCGTTGAACTGGAAACCGAAGAACCGGATTTCGGCGAGTTGCTGGATTTCCTCAACCGTCTGGTGATGTCGCTGGCGGCGCTGTCGGGTTTTGCGCTGGACGACATGACCCGGGATGAAGGCTGGCGCTTCCTGATGATCGGTCGACGGATCGAACGCCTGCAATTTCTCAGTGGCAGCCTCGCGGCGTTTCTGCGCGGTAGCGGCGCCTTTGATCAGGCCGGGCTGGAGTGGCTGCTGGAGCTGGGTAACAGCAGCATCACCTACCGCTCGCGGTATCTGGCGGTGGCGCAATTGATTCCGGTGCTGGACCTGTTGCTGCTCGACGAACAAAACCCCCACGCGGTGCTGTTCCAGTTGAAGCTGGTGACCCGCACGCTTAAACGTTTGAACGATGATTTTGGTGTGCCGCGCGAAGCTGGTCTGCCGTTTCTGGTGGAGCGTCTGGCGCGCTTTGATCTTGGGTGTCTGGAGAATTCGCTGTTCGGTGAAGCCAGCGTACGCGCCGCCATCAATGGCCTGGCCGACCTGCTGCAAGAGATCGCCGATGCGAGCGGGCAGGTGTCGGATCGTTTGGCATTGCGCCATTTCGCCCACGTCGATGATGTCAGCCAACGCACGGTGTCCGTCTGATGAGCGCTCATTACCAGATTTTCCATGACACCCATTATCACTACGACAGCCCGGTGTCCCTCGCCCAGCAGTTGGCGCATCTGTGGCCGCGCTCGTGCGCCTGGCAGCGTTGCACTGCGCAACAATTGCAGATCAGCCCCGACCCGACGGCGCGCCGCGACGAACTGGATGTGTTCGGCAACCCGCTGACCCGGCTGGCGTTCGAGCGACCTCACGATGAGTTACTGGTCAACGCCAGTCTTACCGTCGAAGTGCTGGCCCGGCCAACGCTGGACTTCAATCAATCGCCGGCCTGGGAAGAAACCCGCAACGCACTGACCTACAGCAGCCAGCCGCTTTCGTCCGACGTGCTCGAAGCGTGTCGTTACCGGTTCGAATCGCCCTATGTGCATTTGAAGCGCTACTTCGTCGAGTTCTCGGAAAGTTGTTTTCCGGCGGGCCGGCCGCTGTTGCTCGGCGTCCAGGCGTTGATGGAAAAAATCTTCAGTGAATTCACCTTCGACGCCGAGGCCACTCAGGTGGCAACGCCTCTGGTGGAAGTGCTGGAGCGCCGTCGCGGGGTGTGCCAGGACTTCGCTCACCTGATGCTCGCTTGCGTGCGTTCCCGTGGGTTGGCGGCGCGTTACATCAGCGGCTACCTGCTGACTCAGCCGCCACCGGGCCAGCCACGGCTGATCGGTGCCGATGCATCACACGCCTGGGTTTCAGTGTTTTGCCCGGTGTTGGGTTGGGTGGATTTCGATCCGACCAACAATGTGCAACCGGCGCTCGAACACATCACCCTGGCCTGGGGCCGGGATTTCTCCGATGTATCGCCGTTGCGTGGGGTGATTCTGGGGGGCGGAAATCACGATCCGGAAGTCCGGGTCACCGTGATGCCACTGGAGTAACGAAGATCCACCCTGTAGGAGCGAGCTTGCTCGCGATGGACGTCAACGATGACGCGTCCTGTCTGGAAAAACGCGCTGTCTTCGATATCTTCGCGAGCAAGCTCGCTCCTACACGGGACACAGATCCGGTGGGCCTGATCAGATCATCGGGCCCTGAGGGTCTCAGGCGTCGGGCGCCTGATCTTTCGGTGCTTCAACATCACTTTCTGCGGTCACTTCACCGTCTGCTTCCGGGTTCAGTGCGGCGGCGTCTTCTTCAGCTGAAGCTTTCTTGCGCTGAAGCTTTTCCTCTTTCTTCTGCTCCTTGGCCAAGTCTCTCTGACGTTTGGCGAAGGAATAATTAGGTTTAGCCATGGGCGATCCTCTGGGGTCGAAGGTGAGGTTGAGCGGCGCATATTCTGCCCTGTATCGGTGCCTAGCCGTTAGCTGGGTTTTTGCTCGGCCCATTTTGGCAGTACCGAGGGCTGCCAGGCGTCCAGTGCATCGAGCAGGGTGTGCGGCGATTCGCTCACTTGCAGCATGTCACGGTGTGCTTCGCGAACGAAGCCTTCGCCGACGATATGATCAAGAAAACCGGTCAACTTGCTGTAGAAACCGTTCACTTCCAGCAGTCCCAGCGGTTTGCCGTGGTAGCCGAGCTGACCCCAGGTCCAGACTTCGAACAGTTCTTCCAGAGTGCCCAGGCCACCGGGCAGCGCGATAAAGGCGTCGCTGAGCTCGGCCATCCGCGCCTTGCGCGCATGCATGCCGTCGACCACTTCCAGGCGCGTGAGGCCGCTGTGACCGATTTCCTTGTCTTTGAGGCTTTGCGGGATGATCCCGATCACTTCACCGCCGGCCGCCAGTGCGGCGTCGGCGACGATCCCCATCAGCCCGACGGCACCGCCGCCATAGACCAGGGTCAGCTTGCGCTCGGCCAACGCTCGCCCGAGGGCGACAGCCGCTTCACGATAAGCCGGGTTGGTGCCGGTGCTGGCACCGCAAAATACACAAACGGACGCTAAAGACATGCCTTACTCCATGGTCAGGATGGCCACAGAGTAAAGGCAGAGGCGCTATGCTCCAAGGTCTAAACTTCACGCCGGGACGTTTCACAGGTGCCACTGGCGCCACAGGCGTAAGCGGCGAGCAAACTGCACAACAGGCTATTGATGGACATGACAGACGCTCCGTATAAGTGATGACGACCTGATGATAGGGCCGCCCTAGACGTCTGGCTGGTAGATTGTTTCGATAGGTGTCATAGCCCGAAAGTTGTATACAATTTTTGATTCAGGTCATAGGAACTTGCGAAGTTTTCAGGCAGTCTTCTGTCCATTCGCACTTTTGTTAACCCTGCCTTGGAGATTCACCATGTTTGCCAAACTTGTTGCGGTATCCCTGCTGACACTGGCCAGCAGTCAATTGATGGCTGCCGAGTGCAAGACGACCATCGATTCCACCGACCAAATGGCCTTCAACACCAAGGCCATCGAAATCGACAAAAGCTGCAAGACCTTCACCGTTGAACTGACCCACTCCGGCAACCTGCCGAAAAACGTCATGGGCCACAACTGGGTGCTGAGCAAAGAAGCGGACATGCAGCCGATCGCTACCGATGGCCTGTCTGCCGGCATCGACAAGAACTACCTGAAAGAAGGTGACGCGCGCATTATCGCTCACACCAAAATCATCGGCTCCAAGGAAACCGACTCGGTGACCTTCGATGTGTCCAAGCTTGATGCTGCCGAGAAATACGGCTTCTTCTGCTCGTTCCCGGGCCACATTTCGATGATGAAAGGCACGGTTACGCTGAAATAAGCGAATCGCGCGCATAAAAAAAGCGTCCACTTGGGACGCTTTTTTTGTGCCCGGCGTTTGACCGAGTCATCGTTCATCGCTAGCAGGCTAGCTCCCACAGGTACTGCGCTGTCCTTGTGGGAGCTAGCCTGCTAGCGATGACGTCGGTCCAGACGCCGCCTTATTTATGGTGCAAACGGCATCACCCGCTTGTGATGGGTCTTCCTGTACGTATCGCAAATGATCTTGAACGCTTCCTCGCGCACCGGCTGCCCATGCAGGAACGCGTCGATCTCGGCATACGTCACGCCATGGGACGCTTCGTCCGGTTTACCCGGCGACAGGTCTTCAAGGTCCGCCGTCGGGACTTTTTCCACCAGCGATTCCGGCGCGCCGAAACTGCGGGCAATCGCCCGGACCTGATTTTTCACCAGACCGCTCAGCGGGGCCAGGTCGCAGGCGCCGTCACCGAATTTGGTGAAGAAACCCATCACCGCTTCCGCCGCATGATCGGTGCCGATCACCAGGCCATGGGCCGCGCCGGCGATGGTGTACTGGGCGACCATACGCATCCGCGCCTTGGTGTTGCCGAGGACGAAATCCACCGAGACCGCGTGCTTGCCTTCGAACGCTGCCACTTCATTGGCCAGGGATTTGACCGCCGGGCCGATGTTCACGGTGTGGCGCTCGTCCGGCTTGATGAAATCCACCGACGCCTGGGCGTCGTGTTCATCGAACTGGGTTTCGTACGGCAGGCGCACGGCGATGAACTTGTAGTTGTCATCACCGGTGCGGGTGCGCAGTTCACACATGGCGCGCTGCGCCAGCAGGCCGGCGGTCAGGGAATCGACGCCGCCGCTGATCCCGAGCACCAGGGTCTTGAGCCCGGAATTGACCAGGCAATCCTGGATGAAACTGATGCGCCGCGCGATTTCAGCCTCGAGGGCGGCCTCGTCGGCGAATGGCGGTTGAACCTTGAGCTGCTCAGCAATCTCACGCTGTACGGCTTGCATGAATTCACTCCTTGCTTGGTGTGCTGGAAAGGGCGGCAGGAACTTTGAAAACGTGTCGCAAATAGGCAACGAAATTCGGGTCTTTACAGTGAGTCTTGCCAGGCTCGTCGGAGATCTTTGCCACCGGCTGGCCGTTGCAGGCCGCCATTTTAAGCACGATGCTCATCGGTTCGACACCCGGAATATCGCACGTCAGGTTGGTACCGATGCCGAAGCTGACATTGATCCGACCGCGCAATGCGCGAAATATTTCCAGCGCCTTGGGCAGCGTCAGGCTGTCGGAGAACGTCAGCGTCTTGCTCATCGGGTCGATACCCAGCTTTTGATAGTGGGCGATCGCCTTTTCCGCCCAGATCACCGGATCACCGGAGTCATGTCGCAGACCGTCAAAGAGCTTGGCGAAAAACAAGTCGAAGTCGTTGAGGAAGGCATCCATGGTGATGCAGTCCGTCAAGGCGATCCCCAGCAGGCCGCGGTACTCGCGGACCCAGCAATCGAGGGCGGCGGCCTGGCTGTCGATCAGCCGCGGGCCCAGTTGCTGGTGGGCCATGATCCACTCGTGGGCCATGGTGCCCAGCGGTTTCATGTCCAGCTCTCGCGAAAGGTGCACGTTGCTGGTGCCGACGAAGCGCCCGGGGAAATCGTGCTTGAGCACGTTCACCACTTCTTCCTGCACACGGTAAGAGAAGCGACGGCGAGTACCGAAATCGGCTACTTGCAATTCGGACAATTCGTCACTCTCGGCATTCGCGGTCAGCCAGTCGAACTTGCGATAGAGCTGCTCACGCGCCTGCACCAGCACGATCTCCTGGTAGCGATAGCGGTTGCGCACTTCGCTGACGATGGACAGCAGCGGCACTTCGAACAGGATCACATGCAGCCACGGTCCGCGCAGGCGGATGAACAGTTCGCCGTTTTCGATGCCGGTGTGGACGTAGCGCAGATTGAAGCGGAACAACCCGAGAAAACGCAGGAAATCCGGCTTCATGAAGCTGATGCGCTCCATGAAGCTCAACTGGTCGGCGCTCAGGCTCAGCTCGGCCAGGCGCTCGATCTGAAAGCGGATTTCCGCCAGGTACGGGCGCAAATCCTCACTGTTACGGCAACGAAACTCCCATTCGACTTCTACGTTCGGGTAGTTGTGCAGCACCGCCTGCATCATCGTCAGTTTGTAGAAGTCGGTGTCGAGCAGGTTCTGCACGATGCGATCGGCAAACACACTCTCGCTCATAACGGGGTTCTCCAGGCTGGCCGCGGCCCGTGGCGGCGACGTTGCAGCTGTTTCAATGATGGGGGCTAGTGGCGCATATCAGCGCGGGGTATTGCCAGTGTTTTTTTTGTGAGGGTTGTGCCGCTGCCGATGGCCTCTTCGCCGGCAAGCCCGGCTCCTACAGGACCTTTGTCTGGCCCGAAACCTGTAGGAGCACGGCTTGCCGGCGAAGGCGTCCTCAAGGCATTACAGGGCTGTCGATCTGCTCCAGCATCCACTTCACAAAATCCCGCACCTTCGGCACTTCCGCCGAATGCTCCGGGTACGCCAGGTAATAGGCGTCGGAACTGGGCATTGCATGCTGCCAGGGAATGACCAGTTTGCCGTCGGCCAATTCCTCTTCCACCAGAAACCGCGGCAACAACGCCACGCCGCAGCCGACCTGTGCGGCGCGAATGCACATATAAAAGGTCTCAAAGCGCGGGCCGTGATAGCTGTGTTCGGTGTGGTAACCCTGGCTGTCGAACCAGTCGTGCCAGGCCTGCGGCCGGGAGGCGTTTTGCAGCAGGACCAGGTCGGTGAGTTGCGTCGGATCGGTGAACGGCGTGGCCGGCAGGCTACTCGGTGCACACACCGGAACAAGTTCTTCGCCGAACAGCTTCAGGCATTCGGTGCGGGGCCGTGAGCCCTGGCCGAAATAGAACGCCAGATCGCTGCGACCTTGCAGCAGGTCATCGGCTTCCTGCTCGCTGCACAGGTCCAGATGAATCGACGGATGGCGCAGTCGCCAGCCCTTCAAACGGGGGACCAGCCAGCGGGCGCCGAACGTCGGCGGGGTCGAGACGCGCAGGACTTCGGTCTCACCGCCGTAGGAACGCAGGTAATGGGTCGACATCTCGACTTGCGTGAGGATTTTTCGTACCTCAACCAGATACAAATCACCGGCCGGGGTCATTTGCAGGCGTCGGCGTACTCGACGAAACAACAGGTGCTGCAACAATTCTTCGAGTTGCGCGACCTGTTTGCTGACGGCGCTCTGGGTCAGGTTCAGCTCTTCGGCGGCCCGCGTGAAGCTCAAATGCCGGGTCACGGCCTCGAAACACTGCAGTGCAGTGATCGACGGCAGGTAGCGTTTATTCAGCATGGGTTGTCCTTTTTTCTTGTTTCTTGCTGACCAGCAATTCGCAGCATGAATAAACGGAATGATATCTCTCTTAAAGGTCGTTTGTTGGGTAACCTCCGGCGAGCTAAAACTACAGGTCTGATCAGCCGTGATATTCCGGCTGCACGTTTTCTGTTTTAGCTCGAGGAGTGACCCATGGTTGCCGCATTGCTTGATCGTCTTGGTGTGAACCCGGCCCTGTACCAGAACGGCAAAGTGCCGGTGCATTCGCCGATCGATGGCAGCAAGATCGCCTCTGTGAACTGGGAAGGCGCCGCTGAAGTCGAGCAGCACATCAGTCGCGCAGATCATGCGTTCGAATTGTGGCGCAAGGTCCCGGCCCCGCGCCGTGGCGAATTGGTGCGTCAACTGGGCGACATCCTGCGCGAATACAAGGCCGACCTCGGCGAGCTGGTGTCCTGGGAGGCGGGCAAGATCACTCAGGAAGGCCTGGGTGAAGTTCAGGAGATGATCGACATCTGCGACTTCGCCGTCGGTCTGTCCCGTCAACTGTACGGCTTGACCATCGCCTCCGAGCGTCCAGGCCACCACATGCGCGAAACCTGGCACCCGCTGGGCGTCGTGGGCGTGATCAGCGCGTTCAACTTCCCGGTCGCGGTCTGGGCCTGGAACACCACGCTGGCGCTGGTCTGCGGCAACCCGGTGATCTGGAAACCGTCGGAGAAAACCCCGTTGACCGCACTGGCCTGCCAGGCGCTGTTCGACCGCGTACTGAAAAACTTCAGCGATGCACCTGCGCACCTGAGCCAGGTGATCATTGGCGGTCGCGATGCTGGCGAAGCACTGGTCGATGACCCGCGTGTCGCGCTGATCAGCGCCACCGGCAGCACCCGCATGGGCCGCGAAGTGGCACCGAAAATTGCTGCACGTTTCGCCCGCAGCATTCTCGAACTGGGTGGCAACAACGCCATGATCCTCGGCCCAAGCGCAGACCTGGACATGGCCGTTCGCGCCATCCTGTTCAGCGCCGTCGGCACTGCCGGTCAGCGTTGCACCACCTTGCGTCGCCTGATCGCTCACGAATCGGTGAAAGAAGAAATCGTCACCCGCCTGAAAGCCGCGTACTCGAAAGTGCGTATCGGCAACCCGCTGGAAGGCAACCTGATCGGCCCGCTGATCGACAAGCACAGCTTCGACAACATGCAGGATGCGCTGGAACAGGCCCTGAGCGAGGGCGGCCGGGTCTTCGGCGGCAAGCGTCAGCTGGAAGACAAATACCCGAACGCTTACTACGTCTCGCCGGCCATTGTTGAAATGCCGGAGCAGAGCGACGTGGTCTGCCACGAAACCTTCGCGCCGATTCTTTATGTGATCGGCTACAAAGACTTCGACGAAGCCCTGCGTTTGAACAACGCCGTGCCACAAGGCCTGTCTTCGTGCATCTTCACCACAGACGTGCGTGAAGCCGAGCAATTCATGTCGGCGGTGGGCAGCGACTGCGGCATCGCCAACGTCAACATCGGCCCGAGCGGCGCGGAAATCGGCGGCGCGTTTGGTGGCGAGAAAGAAACCGGCGGTGGTCGTGAGTCGGGCTCCGATGCCTGGCGCGGGTACATGCGCCGCCAGACCAACACCGTGAACTACTCGCTGGAGTTGCCGTTGGCGCAGGGCATTACGTTCGACTGATGGGCCCCTTCGCGGGCAAGCCTCGCTCCTACACAGGATCACTCAACACCTGTAGGAGCGAGCGGGCGGCGATCCGACTTGCCCGCGAAGCTTTTGCTTTGTTGTTTGTTAGGTTTCTGTTGGAGTCTGGCAATGCCGTTACGCGAAGAGTGTCTGTGGGAAAAACTGACGCCGCAAAGGCCCGACAATGCTGCGCTCAAGGGCGAAGTAACGGTCGATGTCTGCGTCATCGGTGCCGGGTTCACCGGTCTGTCGGCGGCGGTGCATCTGCTGGAACAAGGCAAGACGGTGTGTGTGCTGGAAGCTCATCGTGCCGGTCATGGCGGTTCTGGACGCAACGTCGGGCTGGTCAACGCCGGCATGTGGATTCCACCGGACGAGATCGAAGCCGGGTTCGGCGAAGCGGTGGGCAGTCAGCTCAATCGCATGCTGGGTGCCGCACCGTCCCTGGTGTTCAGCCTGGTCGACAAATACAACATCGATTGCCAGTTACGCCGCGAAGGCACGTTGCACATGGCGCACAACGCCCGTGGCGAAGCGGATTTGCGCAGTCGTGAAGAACAATGGAAACGTCGCGGCGCCCCGGTGGAACTGCTGACCGGTCAAGCCTGCGAACAAGCAACCGGCACCAAAAAGATCGCCGCTGCGTTGCTCGACAAGCGTGCCGGCACGATCAACCCGATGGCTTACACCACGGGGCTGGCCAAGGCGGCCATCGGCCTTGGTGGTCGGCTGTTCGATCATTCTCCCGTGACCAGGCTCGAACGTCAGGGCCAGCGCTGGTCGGTGCAAACGGCGCAGGGTTCGGTGCTTGCCGAGCAAGTCGTGATTGCATCCAACGCTTACACCGAAGGTGACTGGACGGAATTGCGGCGCAATTTCTTCCCCGGTTATTACTATCAAGTGGCCTCGGTGCCGCTGACTGACGACGCCGCGCAGCAAATTCTCCCGGGTGGCCAGGGCTCGTGGGACACCCGGCAGGTGCTCAGCAGTATTCGTCGCGACAAAGACGGTCGCCTGTTGCTCGGCAGTCTGGGTAATGGCAATCAGAAGCCGACCTGGTTCCTCAAGGCTTGGGCCGACCGGGTTCAGCAGCACTATTTTTCGTACCTCAAACAGGTGGAATGGGAGTGCACCTGGACCGGTTGCATCGCATTTACTCCCGATCATTTGATGCGCCTGTTCGAACCGGCGCCCGGTTTAGTGGCAGTCACCGGTTACAACGGTCGGGGCGTGACCACGGGTACGGTGGTCGGCAAAGCCTTTGCCGATTATTTGTGTAACGGAAATCCTCAGGCGCTGCCGATTCCCTTCGCACCCATGCAGCCACTGGCGGGGGTGGGTTTGCGCAGTTGTCTATACGAGGCGGGTTTTTCGCTGTATCACGCAGGCCAGTGCTTGCGGATCGTTATCTGATTGTTGAAATTTGTTGCTGGAAGCGGCGCTTTTCGGCGCAGCGGCTAGCCTGTAAAAGGTGCGGGTTGTAGCAGTACCGCACCAGCAGTGTGCACTTCGGTGACGCACGTTGTTACAGGCTGGTTGCACGTCGTTTGGCGCCGCGGTTGCAATGATGGCGCGTGCGGGTTGCGCCTTAAAAAATAAATGGTTTCACCTTCCGCGGTTTAGACGGTTGCACGCCCAATGAAAATGGGCTCGAAACAGTCGAAATAACAATAAAGCAGCGACTTTTTTCAGAATAAAAAACCGATGGCACGGCCCTTGCTCTGAGCATTCAGTGAAGTCGCAGTGCCAACTAAAAAAAAACCTTGGAGCACCACCTCATGTCCCAGACGTTTTACAAGAAAGGCTTTCTGGCCCTCGCAGTGGCAGCTGCGCTGGGTGTTTCTGCGTTTGCACAGGCTGACGTAAAAATCGGTGTTGCGGGTCCTATGACAGGCGCCAACGCAGCATTTGGCGAGCAGTACATGAAGGGTGCACAGGCAGCAGCCGACGCAATCAACGCGTCGGGCGGCGTCAACGGGGAAAAAATCGTACTGGTCAAGGGCGATGACGCCTGCGAACCGAAACAGGCTGTGACGGTCGCCAAGGACCTGACCAACCAGAAAGTGGCAGGCGTGGTTGGTCACTTCTGCTCCTCGTCGACCATCCCGGCCTCCGAGATCTACGACGAAGCAGGCATCATCGCAATCACTCCGGGTTCCACCAACCCACAGGTGACCGAGCGTGGCCTGAGCGCCATGTTCCGTATGTGCGGTCGTGACGACCAGCAGGGCATCGTTGCCGGCGACTACATCGTCGACGTGCTCAAGGGCAAGAAAGTCGTGGTTCTGCACGACAAAGACACCTACGGCCAAGGTCTGGCCGACGCCACCAAGGCTCAACTGGCCAAGCGCGGCGTAACGCCGGTTCTGTACGAAGGCCTGACTCGCGGCGAGAAAGACTTCAGCGCCGTGGTAACCAAGATCCGCGCAGCCGGTGCCGATGTCGTCTATTTCGGCGGCCTGCACCCGGAAGCTGGTCCACTGGTTCGCCAACTGCGTGAACAAGGCCTCAAGGACGTCAAATTCATGTCCGATGACGGCATCGTTACTGACGAACTCGTGACCACCGCCGGTGGCCCGCAGAACGTTGATGGCGTGTACATGACCTTCGGTGCCGACCCACGCCTGCTGCCAGACAGCAAAACCGTGGTAGACACCTTCCGCAAAGCCGGCACCGAGCCAGAAGGCTACACCCTGTACGCCTACGCTTCGGTTCAGACCCTGGCGGCTGCTTTCAACGGCGCCAAGTCCAACAGCGGCGAAAAAGCGGCTGAGTGGCTGAAGAAAAACCCGGTTAAAACCGTGATGGGCGAGAAGACCTGGGACGCCAAGGGCGACCTGAAAGTCTCCGACTACGTGGTTTATCAGTGGGACAAGGATGGCAAATACCACCAACTGGAAAAACAGAAGTGATATGAGCTGTTGATCTGCCCGGCGCCTTGAGCGCCGGGCAATCGAAGAACATGTCCGTGCAGTACCTGTCTTTTCTCGTAGAGCTGCACACAACCGTGTTGCGCGGGTGGCTGAACCCCGGTCCGTCGCACCTCGCTTCTGTGCAGTCTCTCAAATGCGTGAGATTGCGTTATGGATGGTATTTTCCTGCAGCAACTGGTCAACGGCCTGACCCTCGGGTCGGTCTATGGCCTGATCGCCATCGGCTACACAATGGTCTATGGCATCATCGGCATGATCAACTTCGCCCACGGCGAGGTTTACATGATTTCCGCTTACCTCGCGGCAATCAGTCTGGCTCTGCTGGCATACTTCGGTATTGAATCCTTCCCTCTGCTGATGCTTGGCACACTGGTCTTCACCATCATCGTCACAGCGGTATATGGCTGGGTCATCGAGCGTGTCGCCTACAAACCCCTGCGTAACTCCACCCGACTGGCACCGCTGATCAGCGCCATCGGTATTTCGCTGATCCTGCAAAACTATGCACAGATCGCACAGGGCGCCCGTCAACAAGGCGTACCGACCCTGCTGACCGGTGCATGGCGAGTGGAAGTCGGAAGCGGCTTCGTTCAGCTCACCTACACCAAGATCTTCATCCTGGTTGCCGCATTCGCCGGCATGGCCCTGCTGACCTACGTCATCAAGTACACCAAGCTCGGCCGCATGTGCCGCGCCACCCAGCAAGACCGCAAGATGGCCTCCATCCTTGGGATCAACACCGACCGCGTCATTTCCTACGTGTTCATCATCGGTGCGGCAATGGCGGCCCTGGCCGGCGTGCTGATCACCATGAACTACGGCACGTTCGACTTCTACGCAGGCTTCGTCATCGGCATCAAGGCGTTCACCGCAGCGGTACTCGGCGGGATCGGCTCGCTGCCTGGCGCGATGCTCGGCGGGATCATCCTCGGGATTTCCGAGTCGCTGTTCTCAGGTCTGGTCAACTCGGACTACAAAGACGTTTTCAGCTTCTCGCTGCTCGTTCTCGTTCTGGTCTTTCGGCCCCAAGGCCTGCTCGGCCGTCCTCTTGTGTCGAAGGTGTAAGCGATGTCTTCAACCACTAAAAAAACCATTGATCTCAAAAGAAGCCTGGTTGACGCGATTCTTGCCGGTCTTGTTGCCCTCATCGTGTTCGGCCCGATTGTCGGCATAGTCCTCGACGGCTATGGCTTCAATCTGGAAACGACCCGAGTGGCGTGGATTGTCGCCATTGTCATGGCCGGCCGCTTTGCCTTGAGCCTGTTCCTGCAAACGCCGAAAGGCCTGAGAATTCTCGAAGGCTTTGAAACCACCGGTTCGGGGGTTCATGTACTGGCACCCGATTACAAATCCCGGCTGCGCTGGATCATCCCGCTGATGATCGTCATCGCCGTGGTGTTCCCGTTTTTCTCCAACTCCTACCTGCTGGGCGTGGTCATCCTCGGGTTGATCTACGTGCTGCTCGGGCTTGGTCTGAACATCGTGGTTGGCCTGGCCGGTCTGCTCGACCTCGGTTATGTGGCGTTCTACGCCATCGGCGCCTATGGGTTGGCACTCGGTTATCAATACCTGGGGCTGGGTTTCTGGACGGTGCTGCCACTGGCGGCGATCACGGCGGGGCTGGCCGGTTGCATCCTCGGTTTCCCGGTGTTGCGCCTGCACGGTGACTACCTGGCGATCGTGACCCTGGGCTTCGGTGAAATCATCCGCTTGATCCTCAATAACTGGCTGACCCTGACTGGTGGCCCGAACGGTATGCCGGCGCCCCTGCCAACCTTCTTCGGCCTCGAGTTCGGCAAAAGGGCGAAGGACGGTGGCGTTCCGTTCCACGAGTTTTTCGGCATCGCCTATAACCCTGACGTGAAGTACTACTTCATCTACGCGGTATTGTTCCTGGTCGTGCTGGCCGTGCTGTACATCAAGCACCGTTTGACTCGCATGCCGGTTGGTCGCGCCTGGGAAGCCTTGCGTGAAGATGAAATCGCCTGCCGTTCCATGGGTTTGAACCACGTGCTGGTCAAGCTTTCGGCGTTCACCATCGGTGCTTCGACGGCTGGCCTCGCTGGCGTGTTCTTCGCCACTTACCAGGGCTTCGTCAACCCGACCTCGTTCACCTTCTTTGAATCGGCCCTGATCCTCGCCATCGTGGTACTCGGCGGCATGGGCTCGACCATCGGCGTGGTTATCGCAGCCTTCGTGCTGACGGTGGCCCCGGAACTGCTGCGTGGCTTCGCGGAATACCGCGTGCTGCTGTTCGGCATCCTGATGGTGTTGATGATGATCTGGCGACCGCGCGGCCTGATTCGGATCAGCCGTACCGGTGTGACCCCGCGTAAAGGAGTAGCGCCATGAGCGAAGTCGTACTCTCGGTCGAGAAGCTGATGATGCACTTCGGCGGCATCAAGGCGTTGAACGATGTCAGCCTGAAGGTCAAGCGCAACTCGATCTTCGCCCTGATCGGCCCCAACGGCGCCGGCAAGACCACCGTGTTCAACTGCCTGACCGGGTTCTACAAGGCCTCGGGCGGCAAGATCGAACTCAACGTGCGCGGCGAGCGCACCGATGTCATCAAAATGCTCGGTGAACCGTTCAAGGCGACTGATTTTGTATCGCCGAAAAGCTTCATCAGCCGGCTCCATTACAAGATGTTCGGCGGCACTCACCTGGTGAACCGTGCCGGCCTGGCGCGGACCTTCCAGAACATTCGCCTGTTCAAGGAAATGTCGGTGCTGGAAAACCTGCTGGTGGCCCAACACATGTGGGTCAACCGCAGCATGCTCGCGGGCATCCTCAACACCAAGGGCTATCGCAAGGCTGAAAGCGATGCGCTGGACCACGCCTTCTACTGGCTGGAAGTGGTGGACCTGGTGGATTGCGCCAACCGTCTGGCCGGTGAGTTGTCCTACGGCCAGCAGCGTCGTCTGGAGATTGCGCGGGCCATGTGCACCCGGCCGCAGATCATCTGCCTCGACGAACCGGCCGCCGGCCTCAACCCTCAGGAAACCGAAGCGCTGAGCGCGATGATCCGGCTGCTGCGCGACGAGCACGATCTGACCGTGGTGCTGATCGAACACGACATGGGCATGGTTATGAGCATTTCCGACCACATCGTGGTGCTGGACCACGGCGTCGTCATCGCCGAGGGTGGCCCCGAGGCGATTCGCAACGATCCGAAAGTGATTGCAGCCTACCTGGGTGCCGATGAAGAGGAGGTGGTGCTATGAGCAAACCGATCCTCGAACTCAAAGACCTGGACGTGTTTTACGGCCCGATCCAGGCCCTGAAAAAAGTCTCGATGCACATCAACGAAGGGGAGACCGTCAGCCTCATCGGTTCCAACGGTGCGGGCAAGTCGACCCTGCTGATGTCGATCTTCGGCCAGCCGCGCGCGGCAGACGGGCAGATCATCTATCAGGGCGTGGACATCACCCATAAGTCGTCGCACTACATTGCGTCCAACGGCATTGCGCAATCACCGGAAGGCCGGCGCGTGTTCCCCGACATGACCGTCGAGGAAAACCTGCAGATGGGCACCATCCCGATTGGTGACAAGTACGCCAAGGAAGACATGCAACGCATGTTCGAGCTGTTTCCGCGTCTCGAAGAGCGGCGGACCCAGCGGGCCATGACCATGTCCGGCGGCGAACAGCAAATGCTCGCCATCGCCCGTGCGTTGATGAGCCGGCCGAAACTGCTATTGCTCGATGAGCCGAGCCTGGGGCTCGCGCCGATTGTGGTGAAACAGATCTTTGCCACCCTGCGGGAACTGGCCAAGACCGGCATGACCATCTTTCTGGTCGAGCAGAACGCCAACCACGCCCTGCGGTTGTCGGATCGGGCATACGTGATGGTCAACGGCGAGATCCGCCTCAGTGGCACCGGCAAGGAGTTGCTGGTGAACGAAGAGGTGCGTAACGCTTATCTCGGCGGGCATTGAGTCCTGTTGAAACACCTAAAGCCCCGACGAGCAATCGTCGGGGCTTTTTTACGCCTCCAATACACCGCAAATCCCTTGTGGGAGCGAGACCGGCTTGCCGGCGATAGCGCAGTGTCAGTCGACATGCTTTTCACAGACCCACCGCAATCGCCGGCAAGCCGGTCTCGCTCCCACAGGGACCGCGGTGAATTGTGGAAAACAAATTTGCCAAGCTCTCAAAGCGCGACATAAAGCCGCTGCAAATAGTTGTTTTGTCACGGTTTTGACTTGTCCCCGTTTGCTGTGGAACTGGCTGTGAATAACGTGGGAGTAGCTGGCTGAGAGCCTTTTAAATCGTGGCTTGTAGCGATGTGGTTGTTTTTTGATCAGGCGTTTTTGCCGGGCTTGAGGTCCGCGTTGTCAACCTTTTTATTGATTGCGAAAGAGGCCTGAAACACACGATGGCAGCCTGTGGATAAGTCTGTGGTTAAACTCTGGAAAGACTCGGCTAAGGGCCGTAGTTACTGGCTTGGCGCCATCGTTGGCAAACCCGGTCAATCGTGCAAAACGCCTTGGGCTACACAGCCCGCACTTCAGGGTCAAGCGAAAAACTTTATGATCTGCCCGCAAAGCCTTGTGCACAGCGGCTTCCAGCTTTTTCACTTGCCCCCGGAAACTGTGGACCGGCCTGTGGATAACGTGCGCGTACATAGCTACAGGCCACGGTGTATATGGCGTTGCTCGCGTTGGTTGTTTTTCGTACAGATTTTCTGATAGTTGCCGCTGTCGGCAAGGCCGGGCATGCTGCCAGCTGATTTTCTAATCCAATGGCGGCCCGTCGGCCGAAGCAAGGAGAACACGATGTCCAACACCCTGTTTATTACCGGCGCGACTTCCGGTTTTGGCGAAGCCTGTGCCCGTCGTTTTGCCGAGGCTGGCTGGAAACTGGTGCTGACAGGTCGTCGTGAAGAGCGCCTCAATGCCTTGTGCGCCGAGTTGTCGAAGCAGACCGAGGTCCATGCCCTGATGCTCGACGTGCGTGATCGCAAGGCCATGGAGGAGGCGATCGCCAACCTGCCACCATCCTTCGCCAAGCTGCGCGGGTTGATCAACAACGCTGGCCTGGCGCTCGGCGTGGATCCGGCGCCGAAGTGCGATCTTGATGATTGGGACACCATGGTCGACACCAACATCAAGGGCCTGATGTACAGCACTCGCCTGCTGTTGCCGCGTTTGATCGCCCATGGCCGTGGCGCCGGCATCATCAACCTCGGCTCCATTGCCGGCAACTACCCGTATCCGGGCAGCCACGTGTATGGCGCGAGCAAGGCGTTCGTCAAACAGTTCTCCCTGAACCTGCGCTGCGACCTGCAAGGCACGGGCGTTCGCGTCAGCAACATCGAGCCGGGCCTGTGTGAGAGTGAGTTCTCGCTGGTGCGCTTTGCCGGTGACCAGGAGCGTTACAACGCGACCTACGCCGGTGCCGAGGCGATCCAGCCGCAAGACATCGCCGAGACCATTTTCTGGGTGCTCAATGCGCCGGCGCACATCAACATCAACAGCCTCGAGTTGATGCCGGTGAGCCAGACGTGGGCCGGGTTTGCGATTGAGCGTAACAAGGGGTAAGACCGCGTAACGGCCAATCGCCGGCAAGCCGGCTCCTACAGGTTCACCTTTGTAGGAGCC
Source organism: Pseudomonas sp. FW300-N2A2 (assembly GCF_017351735.1). NCBI lineage: Bacteria > Pseudomonadati > Pseudomonadota > Gammaproteobacteria > Pseudomonadales > Pseudomonadaceae > Pseudomonas > Pseudomonas sp. FW300-N2A2. The sequence goes on from NZ_JACNDU010000002.1 coordinate 344,727, forward strand.
GGCTTGCCGGCGATAGCGATCTGTCAGTCAACGAAGATAGTCAGCCAACCCGCGATAGCAGGTCGCCAAATGATAAGGCGTGGTAGACGGCATATCCTGCCGGCTCACTTCACCGTTCTCGTCACGACACTCATACCAGCCGCGCGCATGCAGAGAACGCTGTTGCAGCGCCTGCAATTGGTGCAGTACCGATGCCCCGCTGCCCGGGCGCAGCGTCAACGCACGCAGGTATTCAGCCTGAGCCCAGATGCGTTGGGTGGCATCTTTCGAATGCCCGTCGAGCGTGAGCATCGCGCGCACGGCGCCACTCGATTGATCGACGCCCAGTTGCTCGGTGAACGCAAAGGCGCGCTCCACAGAGGCGTGCAGTTTTGAACCGCGCAACAACGGCGAAGATTCCAGCAGGAAATACCATTCGAACTGGTGTCCCGGTTCAAACCAGTTATCCACAGACCCCAGCGGCTTTTCCATCAGCACACTGTGTTGCGGATCGATAAAGCGTTGTTGCATGGCTGTGCATAACTCGACGAGCGCACGCTGCACGGCGAGGTCTTCACGCACTGAAAGCGTGGCAAGAAACGCTTCGGCGAGGTGCATCAGCGGGTTTTGCAGCGGTCCGGTATTCAGCAACGACCAATCACGCTCAAGGCAGGCTTCGTACAAGCCATCGCCCGAACTGAAGCGCTGATCAAGCACTTCCAGCACCGCGTTGAGCACCGACTCCACCAGCGGTTCGCGAACCTTGTCCCAGTAATGGGCGCAGGCGAAGAGGATGAAGGCGTGGGTGTAGAGATCTTTGCGCTGATCCAGCGGCGCGCCCTGCGGGTCGATGCTGTAGAACCAGCCACCGTGTTCGGCATCGTGGAAATGTTGCTGCAACGAGCGGAACAACGCAGCCGCACGCTCTTTCGCGCCCGGCACCTGGCCGATCAGGCTGGAAAACAGATACAACTGCCGCGCGCAGGCCATGGCCCGGTAGCGTTGCGGTGGCAAGGGATGATGCTCGGCATCCAGTGCTTCGTAGGGCAGCGCCAGTTCGGCATTCCAGCCGGGGCCTTGCCAGAGGGGCACGATCACGTCCTGGAAATGCTGTTGCACCGCGGCAAACAGAGCGGTCAATTCAGGCTGGGAAGCGGAGCGGGGAGCATGAGGCATTGGCTGGCGTCGTCACGGCAGGGTCGAATGCGCGACATGTTATCAGGCCTGAGAGATGTGGTGTCTGTCAGGCCGCCTTCGCGGGCAAGCCTCGCTCCTACAGGAAGAGGCTATTACCGGCAAAACCAAATCAACCCGCCAACAACCACACACCGGTCGCTGCCGAAGCCGCTCCCGCCAGACGAACCAGCGGTGCCGCTGCTTGCGGCAACACGCGAACCAGCGCATAACCCGCCGCATGCAACGCCGCCGTTGCCGCCACAAACCCTGCGGCGTAGGTCCAAGGGCTCGACATGTCCGGCAATTCCAGCCCATGCGCCACGCCATGGAACAACGCAAACAACGCCGTCGCACCCACTGCCATGCTCAGTGGCGGACGTACCGCCAGCGCCACCGCCAGCCCCAGCGCCAGTACCGACGCCGCAATCCCGCTTTCCAGCGCTGGCAGGTTCAGCCCTTCAAAACCGAGCAGGCCGCCGATCAGCATGGTGCCAACGAACGTGCACGGCAGCGCCCAGCGTGCAGCGCCTTTCTGCTGTGCCGCCCACAGCCCGACGGCAACCATCGCCAGCAAGTGATCGAGGCCGCCGATCGGGTGGCTGATGCCGGCGATCAAGCCATTGTCGCCGTGACCGGGGTGGGCGAAGGCGATGGCCGGAGTCAGCAGCAGGGCCATGGCGCCCAGGATGCGTTTAAGTGTCATGGATAAGCTTCCTTGTTGATAAGTTTGATCGTAATCAGGCTGCGGTCAGCAGGCCCTGGCGCTCGATGAAGGCGATGATTTCTTCCAGGCCCAGCCCGGTTTTCTGGTTGCTGAAGACAAACGGTTTGCCGTTGCGCATGCGCTTCGTGTCGCTGTCCATCATCGAAAGCGACGCGCCTACCAGCGGTGCGAGGTCGACTTTGTTGATCACCAGCAGGTCGGATTTGCAGATCCCCGGCCCACCCTTGCGCGGCAGCTTGTCGCCCGCCGAGACGTCGATTACGTAAATCGTCAGGTCGGACAATTCCGGGCTGAACGTGGCCGAAAGGTTGTCGCCTCCGGACTCCACCAGAATCAGATCCAGCCCCGGAAAGCGTCGGTTCAGTTGATCCACGGCTTCGAGGTTGATCGAGGCGTCTTCGCGGATCGCCGTGTGCGGGCAGCCGCCGGTTTCCACGCCGATGATCCGTTCCGGCGCCAGGGCCTGGTTGCGCACCAGAAAATCGGCGTCTTCGCGGGTGTAGATGTCGTTGGTCACGACCGCCAGGTTGTAGCGCTCGCGCAACGCCAGGCACAGGGCCAGCGTCAGGGCGGTTTTGCCGGAACCGACCGGGCCGCCGATGCCGACGCGCAGAGGTTGTGTGTTCATGTGATTCTCCAAAATAACAGGCCCTAGGAACGGAACAGACGGCTGTACTGGCGCTCATGGGCCATGCACGCCAGGGACAGGCCGAAAGCGGCGCTGCCATAGTGGTCGGGGTTGATTCGGGTGGCGTCCTGCTGGGCTTGTTGCAGCAGCGGCAGCAGTTCACTGGTCAGGCGTTGCGCGGCTTGCTGGCCCAGCGGCAGGGTTTTCATCAGCACCGCCAACTGGTTTTCCAGCCAGCTCCAGAGCCACGCGGCCAGCGCGTCTTGCGGGCTGATGTGCCAGGCGCGTGCAGCCAGCGCCCAGCCGAGGGCCAGGTGCGGTTCGGAGCGTTGTTCGAGAAAGGCGCGGGCCGGTACGTCGAGTTCCGGCAAACCGTTGAGCAGTTGCTGTAAGGAGTAGCCCATTTGTCGGCTCTCCTGATGCAACTCGCGGGTTTCCCGGCTGGCGCGGTGTTCTTCGCAGCGTTGCAGCAGTTCGGCCCAGTTTTCTGCGGCGGCGGCCACGCAATGGGCGAGCAGCAGCGGCGCCTCGAAGCGTGCCAGGTTCAGCAGCAATTGATCGCTGATCCAGCGACGGGCGCTGTCTGAATCATTCACCCGGCCGTTATCCACCGCCATTTCCAGACCTTGGGAATAGCTGTAGCCGCCAATCGGCAACTGCGGACTGGCCAGGCGCAACAGCGCCCAGGCCGGGTTCATTGGCGCACGCCGAACTGATGCAGTTTCGGCGGGTAGTTGAAGTCTTCGTCGCCATGCCGCGAGTGGTGATGGCCACCGCCATAGGCGCCGTGTTCCGGCTGGAACGGCGCTTCGATGTTTTCGACCTTGGCTTCAAGTTGTTCGAGCATGGCCTTGAGCACGTAGTCGTCGAGCAGGCGCAACCAGCCATCACCGACTTGCAGGGCGACGTGGCGATTGCCCAGGTGATAGGCCGCGCGGGTCAGTTCGAATGCATTGGCGCAGGTGACGTGCAGCAGTTGTTCGGGGCGGGCGCAGACGCGGACGATGCGACCGTCTTCAGCCTGTAGGCATTCGCCATCAGTGAGGGGCGACTGACCGCGCTCCAAAAACAACCCGACGTCTTCACCCTCGGCACTGAAACAGCGCAAACGGCTTTTGCTCCGGGCTTCGAAGGTCAGGTGCAACTCGGCGGCCCAGACGGGTTGAGGCTCGATTCTGCGATGAATCACCAGCATCGGAAAGCTTCCAGCTATGGACAATAGTCAGGCTAGAGCAAGGGGCTTGCCAATCGGCGCAAGTGTAGGAAATGCCTGTCGGCGCATGGATGGCGTTTCAGTTTGTTGCGGCAATTTGGTGCGGGGCTGGGAACGGCGCACCAAATGACGGCGCAGGGTGTGCTCCAGATTGTTCGCGATCCCGCATTCACCACCCAACCTTGTAGGAGCCGGCTTGCCGGCGATAGCGGTCGGCCAGACGACATCTTTATTGGCTGAAGGGCGCCATCGCTGGCAAGCCAGCTCCTACAAGGGAGGTGGTGGTTCAGATGCACCGTGTTGTCTGAATCGCCAGCAAGCCGGCTCCTACAGGGGATCGGCGTGCAGGAGGGTTATTCCGTGCTGCCCAGGCCTTGCCAGTGCTTGAGGCCGATGAAGATAAAGCGCAGCTGCTGTGTGATTTTCGCCTGCGGTGTCAAATGCGCGGGCAACGCCTCGGCCGGCGGATCAATGATTTCCGGCAGGGTCGCAAACACGCTTTTGACGATGAGATCGGCCATGACACTCAGGCCGGCGATGTCCAGGTGTTGCAGCTTTGGCATCAGCGACAAATCGGCCGCAAGGTCCGAGCTGATGTCTTCGCGCAAGCGACCGATGGCCAGGCGCACCGGTAGCGAACCGCCGTACTGCTCGCGGGCCAGAAACAGGAATTGCGAACGATTGGCCGACACCACGTCGAGAAAAATCCGCACAGAGGCATCGATGATGCCGCCCATGACGAACTCGTTGTGACGCACCAGGCGGATGGTTTCGCGGAAGGTTTGTCCGACTTCGCTCACCAGCACCAGGCCCAGTTCATCCATGTCGGCGAAATGCCGGTAGAAACCGGTGGGGACGATGCCCGCGGTTTTCGCCACTTCGCGCAGGCTCAGGCTGCCGAATCCTCGGCCGCACTCCATCAAATGGCGGGCAGCGTCCATCAAGGCGTTGCGGGTTTGTTGTTTCTGTTCGGCGCGGGGCAGCATCGCAAGGGTGTTTTCTGGACAAGACAGCGGCGCACTCTAGCAAATCGGCTTTGCCGGCGTCGAACGACTATCGGGAGTGATGCGAGGGAATGCGTGGCTTCTATAAAGTCAAAAGCCCAATCCGTGGATTGGGCTTTTTTTCAAGGCCGCCATGGGCTTAGCTCACAGCGCTGTTGCGTTCGATTACGCGGTCACCACCACCTTCAGCCAGGGTTTGGCCTTGTGGGGTACGGTCGGAACCGTCGGCAGCCAGGGTTTGGCCTTGTGGAGTGCGGTCGGAACCATCAGCAGCCAGGGTTTGGCCTTGTGGAGTGCGGTCGGAACCGTCAGCAGCCAGGGTTTGGCCTTGTGGAGTGCGGTCGGAACCGTCAGCAGCCAGGGTTTGACCTTGTGGGGTGCGATCGGAACCGTCGGCAGCCAGGGTTTGGCCTTGTGGGGTGCGATCGGAACCGTCAGCGGCCAGGGTTTGACCTTGTGGAGTGCGGTCCGAACCATCTTGAGTGATCAGGCCTTTTTCTTTCAGGCGATCATTACCACCTTCGGCAACGGTTTGACTGAACACCGAGTGGCTGTCTTTCACTTGTGGGGTGGCCTGGTCAGCGGCTGGCAGGGCGAAAGCGGTGCTGGCCAGCATGGAGAGGGTAAGGCTAAACAGTAGTTGGCGTTTCATGATCATGTGCTCCGTGGGAGGGCGGCAAAGTGGGTACGAGGCCAATGCTACTCTCGATAAGTCGATATAAAAGTTCATAAACGCAATGGTAATAATCAACAGAATTGATTGTTCCGTGCGAAGGCTCTAGACCGGGCCTTTCCGGCGGATGTTTTCGCACTGATGTGGGTATTTTCTACTCACGTGCGTCGCACAAAAGTGCGGGGTCGGTAACGCCGGATTTCGAGTGCAGGGTGTCCCCGACCGATTATTTGAACGTTAAGCCGCATTTCGATTAAACCTGCGCGCCGTTTCCCAGTCCTAGGCTTCATGCCAGGCCGGTTCTGGCCTGAGGTTTCACACGCGCGTCGCGGTCAGGGCGCTCAGTCGTATTCAGGAGCCCTGTGCAATGACGCGCCCCCCGAAAATTTTTGCCTGGACCTTTGCCAGCCTGGTTGTGTTACTGGCGATACTGGTTCTGATCATCGCGTTCTTCGATTGGAACCGGATCAAACCGACCCTCAACGCCAAAGTCTCCGAAGAGCTGCACCGCCCGTTCGCTATTAATGGCGACCTGTCGGTGGTCTGGCGGCGTGAGCTTGACGAAGGTGGGTGGCGCGCCTGGGTGCCGTGGCCGCATGTGGTGGCGCAAGACCTGAGCCTCGGCAACCCGGACTGGTCGAAGCAGCCGCAGATGGTCTCGCTCAAACGCGTCGAGCTGCGCATTTCGCCGCTGGCCTTGTTGGCGCAACGGGTGACGATCCCGCGCATTGACTTGACCGAACCGAACGCAGACCTCCAGCGCCTGGCCGATGGCCGCGCCAACTGGACCTTCAAGTTCGACCCGAAAGACCCGAACGCCAAACCTTCCAGTTGGGTGGTCGACATCGGTGCGATCGGCTTCGACAAAGGCCACGTCACCCTCGACGACCAGAGCCTGAAAACCCAGCTCGACCTGATCATCGATCCGCTGGGCAAGCCGATCCCATTCAGCGACATCGTCGGCGAAAAAGCCGCGAAAACTGCGCAGGAGAAGGGCGCGGCTCCCCAGGATTACGCGTTTTCACTGAAGGTCAAAGGCCAATACCACGGCCAGAAACTGACGGGCGAAGGCAAGATCGGCGGCCTGCTGGCTTTGCAGGATTCGGCCCGGCCGTTCCCGCTCCAGGCCCAGGTCAAGATTGCCGACACCAGCGTCGAGCTCGCCGGTACGCTGACCGACCCACTCAACCTTGGTGCGCTGGACCTGCGGCTGAAACTGGCCGGCAGCAGCCTGGGCAATCTCTATCCGCTGACCGGCGTGACCCTGCCGGATACACCGCCCTACGCCACCGACGGCCACTTGATCGCCAAGCTGCATGAGCCGGGCGGCGCGGTGTTCCATTACGAAGCGTTCAACGGCAAGATCGGCGAGAGCGACATCCATGGCAGCCTGGCCTATGTCGCCAGTCAGCCTCGGCCGAAACTCAGCGGTTCGCTGCTCTCCAATCAACTGTTGTTTACCGACCTTGCGCCCTTGATCGGCGCCGACTCCAACGCCAAGCAAAAGGCCCGCGGCGGCGAAAGCAAGCAGCCGGCGGACAAGGTGTTACCGGTCGAAGAGTTCAAGACCGAGCGCTGGCGCGACATGGACGCCGACGTCGAATTCACCGGCAAGCGCATCGTCCACAGTGAAAAACTGCCGTTCAATGACCTCTACACGCACCTGGTGCTGACCGACGGCGTGCTCAGTCTCGAACCCCTGCGTTTCGGCGTGGCCGGCGGCAAACTGGATGCGCAGATTCGCCTGAACGGTCGCACCGAGCCGTTGGAAGGCAACGCCAAGCTGACCGGGCGCGGTTTCAAGCTCAAGCAGCTGTTCCCGACCTTTGAACCGATGAAGACCAGTTTCGGCGAACTCAATGGCGATGCCGACATCAGTGGTCACGGCAACTCGGTGGCCAAGCTGCTGGGCACGGCCAATGGCAATCTGAAGATGCTGATCAACGACGGTGCCATCAGCCGCGAGTTGATGGAGCTGGCCGGGCTGAACGTTGGCAACTACGTGGTCGGCAAAATCTTTGGCGACAAAGAAGTGAAGATCAATTGCGCGGCGGCCGACTTCGACATCAAGACCGGCCTGGCCACCACTCGGTTGTTTGTCTTCGATACCGAGAACGCGATCATCTACATCGATGGCACGGCGAACATGGCGACTGAGCAACTGGACCTGACCATCACCCCGGAATCCAAGGGCTGGCGCCTGATTTCCCTGCGTTCGCCGCTGTACGTGCGGGGCAAGTTCATCAAGCCGGATGCTGGCGTTAAAGCGGTGCCGCTGTTGCTGCGCGGGGCGGGGATGGTGGCCTTGGGCGTGATTGCGGCGCCGGCGGCGGGGTTGCTGGCGCTGGTGGCGCCGAGTGGGGGTGAGCCGAATCAGTGTGCGCCGTTGCTGGAGCAGATGAAGGCGGGCAAGGCACCCGTCACCGTTAAGCCCACCAAATAAATCGATGACGGTCTGACAGGCGCTACAAATCTTTCAGGATGTCGGCCACAGGGAAGTGATCGCTACTCCGGTGTGAGTGACAAGCGCGGCGAAAAGTTTGATGTGATTGGCGATCTTGGCAACAAGCCAGACAATCGGGCTTCCTCCTGCAACCACGCAAAAAATGCGCGCACCGGCGGATGGCGTTCACGACCCGGTACGCACAGCGCGCTGTAACCGGCGCCACTCACCTGGATTTCACTCCGGTAAGCCACCAACAAACCACTGGCCACGCTCTCGGACACCAGAATATTGCTCGCCAGCACCAGGCCTTGTCCGGCGATCGCGGCTTGCAGCGCGTAATGCTCTTCGTCGTATTCGCGGACCGCCGGGTTTGCCGTCAGCCAGGTTTCTGCAGACTGCGAGCACCACGCCTCCCAGCCATGGGCGTACAGCTTCGAGTTGTGCCAACGCACGCTGATCAACGTCGGTGCGCGGATGCGGGCCTGCGCAACCTGTTCCGGCGAGCCATAAACACCGAACGATTCATCGAACAGGCACAGGCCATAAAGGTTCGGGTAGTCATCGAGGCTATAGCGCACCACCAGATCGACGCTGGCGTCCTGATGCAAATCGATGACTTCGCAATGGGTGTCCAGCCGCACGCTGATGTTCGGATGCCGGGCGTAAAAACGCCCCAGTCGCGGTACCAGCCACAAGGCGGCAAAAGCGGCGGTGGTGGAGATTGTCAGGCTGGTGCCGCTGCGTTGCGGGCGCAAGGTGTCGACGCTTTGCGCCACTTCCAGAAAAGCGCCGTGCAGGCTGTGAAACAGGCGCTCGCCGCATTCGGTCAGGCGCACTTGCCGTGGCAGTCGCTCGAACAGCGGCACGCCGAGCCAGGTTTCCAGCGAGCGGATCTGGTGGGAAACCGCCGTTGGCGTCACCGACAGTTCTTCGGCGGCGGCCTTGAAACTCAACAGGCGTGAGGCGGATTCGAAGGCGCGCAGGGCGGTCAGTGGCAGCGAGGCAAACATTGAACACTCCATGGATGAAATTAATTCATCTAGGCTGATTTTTGCTCATTTGAGGCGAAACGGTCGCGGGCACAAGCTGCATGCCACACGCGGTTTGAGTTTAGTCCTCAGGAGATTCAGATGAACACAATTCTTGCCATTCACGCCAGCCCACGGGGCGAACGTTCCCACTCCCGTCGCCTGGCCGAAGTGTTTCTCGGCGCCTGGCAGGCCCGCCATCCGCACGCGCAACTGACTCGCCGCGAAGTCGGACGGGCGTTGATTCCTCCGGTCAACGAAGCGTTTGTGGCCGCCGCGTTTTACCCCGAGCCCGAGGCGCGGCCGCTGACGATGCAGGCCGACCTCGCGTTCAGCGATGAACTGGTCGCCGAGTTGCTGGGCCACGATCTGCTGCTGATTTCCACGCCGATGCACAACTTCAGCGTGCCCAGCGGCCTCAAGGCGTGGATCGATCAAATCGTGCGGCTCGGGCTTACCTTCAATCACACGCTGGACAATGGTGTCGCGCAATACGAGCCGTTGGTGCACGGCAAGAAAGCGCTGATCGTCACCAGCCGTGGCGGCTTCGGTTTCGGTCCCGGTGGTGAACTGGAAGCCTTGAACCATGCCGATACGCTGTTGCGCACGGCGTTGGGGTTTATCGGCATTACCGACGTGACCGTCGTGGCCGCCGAGGGTGAGGAATCCGCCGAGCGCACCTTCGAGATCTCCGTCGCCGAGGCCGAGCAGCGTTTGCTGACGCTGGCCAGGGAGTTCTAGATGGCCTGGGTGTTTTTGCTGATCGCCGCCGGGTTCGAAGTCACCTTTGCCATGGGCATGAAGTATGCCGAAGGCTTCACCCGGCTCTGGCCGTCACTGATCACGATAGTGGCGGCGGTGGGCGGGATTTACTTCCTGACCCTGGCGATGCGCGAATTGCCGGTGAGCATCGCTTACCCGATCTGGACCGCTATCGGTTCGCTGGGCACGGTGTTTCTCGGGTTTGCGTTGCTCGGCGAAAGCCTGACGGCGGTCAAGCTGGTATCGGTCGGATTGATCGTGGCGGGGGTGGCGGGGCTGAAATAGGGCGGATGTCATAGACTGGTCGTCGAGCTGTCACATTCGATGTCGATGCTGGGCTGATGTCTTGTATTCAGCCTTGCGTCACCTCACCGATCACAAGGACGTTTGCCCATGTCGCAAGGTTCTGCCACGCGTTATCCGTTGGTGCTGGTCCCGGGAATGCTCGGGTTTATCCGTCTGGTGCTTTATCCGTACTGGTACGGGATCGTGGCGGCGTTGCGCCAGGGTGGGGCGACGGTGATTGCGGTTCAGGTGTCGCCGCTGCACTCGACTGAAGTGCGCGGTGAACAATTGCTGGCGCGGATCGATGAAATCCTGCGGGAAACCGGTGCCGAGAAGGTCAACCTGATCGGCCACAGCCAGGGCTCGCTGACCGCCCGTTATGCCGCCGCCAAACGCCCGGATCGCGTGGCTTCCGTGACCTCGGTGGCAGGCCCCAATCACGGCTCGGAACTGGCGGACTACTTGCACAAACATTACCCGGCGGACAGCGCGAGGGGGCGGCTGCTGGCGTTTTTTCTTCGAATCATCGGTGCGTTGATGAGTTTGCTGGAGACGGGTTATCGCGGGCCGAAGCTGCCGGTGGACATCCACGCGTCCCATGAGTCGCTGACGACAGCGGGGGTGGCGCTGTTCAACCAACGTTATCCACAGGGCTTGCCTGAAACATGGGGCGGGCACGGGCCGGAAGAGGTCAACGGCGTGCGCTATTACTCGTGGTCCGGCACGTTGCAGCCAGGCAAGACCGATCGCGGGCGCAATCTGTTCGACGGGACGAACCGCAGTTGTCGGCTGTTTGCCAAAACCTTCGTGCGTGAAGTCGGGCATTGCGACGGGATGGTCGGGCGTTACAGCTCACATCTGGGCACGGTGATTGGCGATGAGTATCCGCTGGATCACTTTGACATCGTCAACCAATCGTTGGGGTTGGTGGGGAAGGGGGCCGAGCCGATCCGGTTGTTTGTGGAGCATGCGGCGCGGTTGAAGGCGGCGGGGGTTTAGCCGTCAGACCGCATTATCGTTCTTCGCGGGCAAGCCTCGCTCCTACAGGGACAGCGCATGAACTGTAGGAGCGAGGCTTGCCCGCGAAGGCGTCAGATCAGGCGACGCTAACCTTACGGCCCAACACCATGGTCCAACGCTCCGAAACAATCACCCCACCCAACGTCAACATCCCGCCCACCAGGTGATACATCGCCAATTGCTCATGCAACACCAGCGCGGCAATCAATGCGGTAATCACCGGCAGCAAATTGAAAAACAACGTCGTCCGGCTCGGCCCCAGACGCACCACGGCCTGCATCCATGCCAGTGGCGCAACCATCGACGCCAGCAGGCAGGCATACAGCACCAGCGGAATATTCTGCAGCGTCGGACCGATTTTCGGCGACACGGTGAACAACGGAAACAGCACCACCACTGCCACCCACACTTGCAGATACAACAACACCAGCGGTGGCAAACGCAGCTGCCATTTTTTCAGCAGCGTGCTGTAAATCGCATAGGCCAGCGTGGCGATCAGCATCATTGCATCGCCCAGGTTCACCCCGTGCTCAAGCAATGCACTGAGGCTGCCGGACGACACCACCACCAACACACCGCCAAACGACAACACCGCACCGGCCAGCGCACCGGCGGTCAGGCGCTGGCCCAGGCTGACGATGGCCATGGCCAGCGACATCAACGGCATCAGCGACAGGATGATGCCCATGTTGGTGGCGGAGGTCAGCGTCGCCGCGAAGTACGCCAGGCTCTGATAAACCGCCATGCCCAGCACGCCGAGGATGAGAATCTTCCCCAGGTTCGGGCGGATGGCCGACCAATGGGCGATCACCGGTTTGAGCATGAACGGTGTGAACAACAATCCGGCCAGCAGCCAGCGGTAAAAACCGATCTCCGCCGGGAAGATCGCCCCGGCCGACATTTTGGTGATCACGGTATTGCCAGCCCAAATGAAAATGGCCAGCAGGGGATAAGCGTATTGCATCAGGAACAACCAGAACGTTAATGAGGGAGAATTATCGCCTGTCCGGATGCAAGCCTATACTGCGATCCAGACAACCTGACCCTGATGACAGACAGCATGAGCAGCAAACACATCGACCTGCTGGATTTCAGCGAATTGCCCGCGCCGGTGTACTTCCGCTACGCCGACTTCAATAGCCACGAATATGCCTCGGCCCACCGTCACCCCTGGGGCACGCTGGAGTATTCGGCCAACGGTGTGTTGCACATGGAAATCGGCAGCAGCCGTTTCATGTCGCCACCGCAATATGCCGTGTGGGTACCGCCGCAGATCGAACACAGTTTCTACAGTAATCAACCGATCAACTACCGCGCCGTCTGCCTGGCGCCGGCGCTGTGCCACGAACTGCCGACGCAGGCCTGCACCCTGGCGATCAGCGACATCCTCAAGGCAATCCTCAAGGACTTCGCCGCCCGTGACGTGAAGATTCCCGAGCAAGAGACCGACCAACGCCTGGCCCAAGTGCTGGTGGATCAGCTGCAGCAGGCGCCCATCCACCAATGCTACTTGCCCTACGCCAGCAGTCCCGGGCTGCTCGGTATTCTGGAAGCCTTGCAGGTTGAGCCCGGAGATAACCGGCCGTTGTCGGCATGGGCCGAGCAGATTCACGTCAGCGAGCGCACCCTGGCGCGGCAGTTTGTGCGCGAGTTGGGCATGAGTTTCGGCGAGTGGCGGCAGCGCCTGCGCTTTCTGGCGGCGATCGAAGCACTGGACAGTCATCGCAGCATTCAGGAAATCGCGTTCGACATGGGCTACAGCACCGGGTCGGCGTTTATCGCCATGTTCCAGCGCCAGGCCGGGTGTACGCCGGAGCAGTATCGCCGAAGCCATCTGCCGGGCAGGAAGCTGTAACAGGCTTTGTCTACACTCCAGAGCGAGGCCGTGCCTCTCGGTGCGGCAACAAGGAGAAAACTCCATGACGATGTTGCGTGTCCCTTTGTTGATGATCGGTTTGCTGCTCTGCTCCCAGGGCTTCGCCGCCACTGCCCAACAGAACAAGATGACCACCTGCAATGCCGACGCTACCGCGAAAAGCCTCAAGGGCGATGAGCGCAAAGCCTTCATGAGCACCTGCCTTAAAGCCGCGCCAGCCGCCAATGACGCGAAAGCCCTGACCCCTCAGCAAGAGAAGATGAAAACCTGCAATGCCGATGCCGCGACCAAGGCCCTCAAGGGTGATGAGCGCAAGGCGTTCATGAGTGATTGCCTGAAGAAGAAATAAACGGATTTGCGGGGATTGTGAGGGCCCCATCGCGAGCAGGCTCGCTCCCACAATGGATCTGCATACACAGGACAAATGTGGGAGCGAGCCTGCTCGCGATGAGGCCGGCCAGAGCGCTGCAGAAATCGCCTCTACCCCCGACCAACGTCGCCCCACACAATCCCTAGTGCTGACACCCGAACGCTGGCAGACTGCCAATCCTTTTACGCCGTTCGTTTTGAGGCTGTATGCCAACGTTTTCTCAACGCCAAGTCTTGCTGCTCATCAGTTGGGTCATCATCTTTGGTGGTTTGCTGCTGGTGATTCCGTTGCGCTTGCTGCCAAGCCTGCTGGCCGGTCTGCTGGTGTTCGAACTGGTCAACATGCTCACCCCGCAATTGCAGCGACTGATCGAAGGTCGGCGTGCGCGCTGGCTGGCGGTGGCGTTACTGGGCACGTTGGTGGTCAGTGTGCTGACGCTGATCTTTGCCGGCGCTTTCAGTTTCCTGCTGCATGAGGCGGAAAACCCCGGCGCTTCCCTCGATAAATTCATGCTCGTGGTCGACCGCGCTCGCGGTCAGTTGCCGCCGTTCATCGACGCCTACCTGCCGGCCAGCGCCGCCGAGTTTCGCGTGGCGATTGGCGAGTGGATGAGCAAACACCTCAGCGACCTGCAACTGGTGGGCAAGGACGCGGCGCACATGTTCGTGACGTTGCTGATCGGCATGGTGCTCGGCGCGATCATCGCCCTGCAACGGGTGCCGGACCTGACCAAGCGCAAGCCGCTGGCCGCCGCACTGTTTGATCGCTTGCACCTGCTGGTCCAGGCGTTCCGCAACATCGTGTTCGCACAGATCAAGATTTCCCTGCTCAACACCTTCTTCACCGGGATTTTCCTGGCGGTGGTCCTGCCGATGTTTGGCATCAAGTTGCCGCTGACCAAAACCCTGATCGTGCTGACCTTCCTGCTCGGCCTGTTGCCGGTGATCGGCAACCTGATGTCGAACACGCTGATCACCATCGTCGGCTTGTCGCTGTCGATCTGGGTCGCGGTGGCCGCGCTGGGTTATCTGATTGTTATCCACAAGCTCGAATACTTCCTCAACGCGCGCATTGTCGGCGGGCAGATCAGTGCCAAGTCGTGGGAGTTGCTGTTGGCGATGCTGGTGTTCGAGGCCGCGTTCGGCCTGCCGGGGGTGGTGGCGGGGCCGATTTATTACGCGTATTTGAAGAGTGAGTTGAAGCAGGTGGGGATGGTTTGATCCGGTCGATATTTATTGCCTGATCTGACGCTTTCGCGGGCAAGCCTCGCTCCTACAGGGATTGAATTGATTCTGTAGGAGCGAGGCTTGCCCGCGAAGGGCTCACCTCGGTTTCGGATCAGTCCATCGGCCCATAACGCTTGGCCGCTTCAATCGCCAAACCACTGCCGATGCTGCCAAAGATGTTGCCTTCCACATGCCGCGCATTCGGCAACATCGCCGAGACGCTGTTGCGCAATGCCGGAATCCCGCTCGAACCACCGGTGAAAAACACCGTATCCACCTGATCGACCCGCACGTTGGCGTCGTTCAGCATCTGGGTCACGCTGTTGCGCACGCGCTCCAGCAAGTTGTCGATGGCCGACTCGAACAACGCCCGGCTCAACTCCACGCTCAGGCCCGGCTCGATGCGGTCCAGCGGCACATGGCGGCTGTCGGCGTGGGTCAGCTGAATCTTGGTTTCTTCCACTTCCATCGCCAGCCAGTGCCCGGCACGTTGCTCGATCAGCTTGAACAGACGGTCGATGCCGCCGGTGTCTTCGATGTCGTAGCGCATGCTGCCCAGGGCCAGGGTCGATTTCTGCGAGTACACCGAGTTGATGGTGTGCCAGGTCGCCAGGTTCATGTGGTGGCTGGTCGGCATGTAGGCGCCGCTCTTCATGCGGCTGCCGTAGCCGAACAGTGGCATCAGGCCTTGCAGGCTCAACTGCTTGTCGAAATCGGTCCCGCCGATGTGCACGCCGCCGGTGGCGAGGATGTCCTCGTGACGGTTGTCGTGGTTGCGGCGTTCAGGAGATAGGCGCACCAGCGAGAAGTCAGACGTACCACCGCCGATGTCGACGATCAGTACCAACTCTTCCTTTTCGATGGTCGACTCATAGTCGAACGCTGCCGCAATCGGCTCGTACTGGAACGACACATCCTTGAAACCGATGGCACGGGCCACGTCCACCAAGGTGTTTTCCGCTTCCTGGTCCGCCATTTCGTCGTCATCGACGAAGAACACCGGACGACCCAGCACCACTTCGTCGAACTCGCGACCAGCGGCGGTTTCGGCACGTTTCTTCAACTGACCGATGAACAACCCGAGCAAGTCCTTGAACGGCATCGCCGTGCCGAGAACGCTGGTGTCGTGCTTGATCAGCTTGGAACCCAGCAGGCTCTTGAGCGAGCGCATCAGCCGGCCTTCGTAGCCTTCCAGGTACTCGTGCAGCGCCAGACGGCCGTACACCGGGCGGCGTTCTTCCATATTGAAGAAGACCACCGAGGGCAGGGTGATCTTGTCGTCCTCCAGCGCGATCAGCGTTTCCATGCCGGGGCGCAGCCAGCCGACGGTGGAGTTGGACGTGCCGAAGTCGATACCACAGGCACGGGCTGGAGATGCGTTTTTCATGTCTATCAGGTTCCGGTTAAAAAACGGCCGCGCAGTGTATGCCAGTGCGGCGCAGATTCGAAGGCCGACTATCCGCTAAATCTCGGTAATTAGCGCCTTGATAAGACGGCCCCATGCCCCAAACTTGTCTGCATTGGCCCTGGCAGCCATTGGGACGGACAAAAGAACCGCCCGCCGCTGCCGATAAACTTCTAATGCGCTGTCCGGTCACAAACTTGAGATCGGTCAAACCTCGTGCGGCAATTAAGAGCATGCTGAGGCTGATGGCGCGATTTTGATAATGGATGGTGATTCCACGATGGACTTCAAAGACTATTACAAGATTCTCGGTGTGGAACCGACCGCGGACGATAAGACGATCAAGGCGGCTTATCGCAAGCTGGCGCGCAAATACCACCCCGACGTCAGCAAGGAAAAGGACGCCGAGTCCAAATTCAAGGACGCGTCCGAAGCCTATGAAGCGCTGAAAAGCGCCGACAAGCGCGCCGAATACGACGACTTGCGCAAATACGGCCAGCACGGCCAACCGTTCCAGGGCCCGCCAGGTTGGCAGGGGCGTGGCGGCGGTGGTTTTGGTGGCGGTCAGGACTCGGGCGATTTTTCGGACTTCTTCAGTTCGATCTTCGGTAACCGTGGTCCTGGGTTTGGTGGTGGAGAGTCGCGCCGCAGTGCCGGACGTCGAGGGCAAGACGTGGAAATGGAACTTGGGATCTTTCTGGAAGAAACCCTCTCGAACGAATCGAAGAAGGTCACGTTCCAGGTGCCGCAGTACAACGCTGCCGGCCAGCACGTCAGCAACACCAGCAAAAGCCTGAACGTGAAAATCCCCGCCGGCGTGACCGACGGCGAGCGCATCCGCCTCAAAGGCCAGGGTGCACCGGGCATCGGTGGTGGCGCCAACGGCGACTTGTTCCTGATCATTCGCTTTGCGCCGCATCCGAAGTTCGACGTCGAAGGCGAGAACCTGATCATTACGCTGCCGCTGGCTCCGTGGGAATTGGCGCTGGGCACCGAAGTGGCCGTGCCTACACTGACAGGCAAGATCAACCTCAAGGTGCCGGCCGGTAGCCAGAACGGCCAGCGTATGCGTGCCAAGGGCCACGGCTTGCTGAACAAGGCCGGTCAACGCGGTTATCTGTTCGTGCAATTGAAGGCGGTCATGCCGAAAACCTCGAGCGACGAGGTCAAGGCGTTGTGGCAGGAACTGGCGAAAAAAGCCGCATTCGACCCGAGAGAAAACTTCTGATCCAAGAGACGGAGTAGCCCATCATGAGCAACCCCCTGATCGTTCAACTGGACATGGCAGAATTCTGTGAGGCGACCGATTTGTCGGACGTCTACGTGATCGAAATCGTCGAGCACGGCATCCTCGAACCTCAGGGCAAGCAGCCCAAGGATTGGCGTTTCACCGATTATGAGCTGGCGCTGGCCAAGCGTGCCGCCAAGCTGCGGCACGATCTGGAGTTGGAGTGGGAAGGCGTCGCCCTGGCGCTCGACCTGCTTGAAGAGGTGCAGCAACTGCGGGCCGAGAACCGGATGCTCAAGCAGCGGTTGGCGCGGTTGGTTGTCGAATAGCTGAAGCCAATTCGATTCCTGTAGGAGCCGGCTTGCTGGCGATGAACGATGATGCGGTGAGTCAGACAGACCGCGTTGCCCCCATCGCCAGCAAGCCGGCTCCTACAGTTCATGACCGTGCACGGCGGTCTATCTCGGCAACACCACGGTAAACAGCGTCCCATCAGTTTCGTTCGAACTGACCTCGATCGTCCCGCCGTGCGCATCGACCACTTCCTTGACGATGAACAATCCCAGGCCAAGGCTGGTGGACGGCTGTCCGAGTTCTTCATCGGCGCTGCGTACCAGCGGATCGAAGATCGTGCCGATCGCGTCCTCGGGTATCGGCGCTCCAAAGTTATGCACCGTTAGACGAACGGTGTCAGGTTCGCCGGTGAGGGTCACCGTCACATCACGTTTGTTCGACCCATGTTGCAACGCATTGCCGATCAGGTTTTGCAGCAGTTGAGCCAGGCGTCCGGCATCCCACACGCCTGTCGTGTCGCCCTGTGCATGAACTGTCGGATCGCATTCGGGATTACCGGCACAGGCTTCGGCAATCGCTGCGTGAGCGGCATCGGCCAGGTCCATCGGCTTGGGTTCAATCGGCAGGCTCTTGCCCAGGCGACTGCGCACCAGTTCCAGCAAATCGCCGACCATCACCGCCATGTGCCGCGCGCCGCGTTTGATATTGATCGCACAAGCCAGGGCATCGCCTTCAAGCGTGGTTTTGCGCATCAGCATTTCGGTGGACAGGCTCACGGCCTGCAAGGGGGCACGCAGGTCATGGCCGAGAATAGCCAGGAAGATATCCCGCGAATGATTGACCTGTTCGGCATAGGCCGCCGTGGATTCGGCAAGGGCTTCATCGATGGCTTCGTTGAAACGGATCATGTCCTGGAAGTAAGCGAGGTCCGGTGATTCCAGGCTGTTGACCCACAACCGGATCACACAGGCACGCAGGTGACGGAATTCGCTGGTCATCTGCAACAGATCGAAGCCCACGGTGTGGCGCAGTTCACCATGACTGGCGCCGGCTTTGTCCAGGCTCGGGGTTTTCTCCGGACCTTCGCCCCTGGCCTTGGCGAGTTGCTCGCTGGCGGTTTGCGCGGTGGTCATGTCCCGCGCTGCCGCCAACAGGATTTCCCTGGCGTGATCACGCAAGGCCACTCGATCCATATTTTCGGCCGCCGGGGTAATCGTTCTGGCGAACTGCTCCCATTCATCGACGATACGGTCTACGTGTTGCCTGATGAATTCGGATAGGCGCATGGTCGGTTTCCTGATGGCAATCCGAGGCATCTTAGCCCCTTTGGCACCCCCTAAAAACTACCACTGCGCCGGCGACCATTCTTTAGTGGCCCCAGGGTGCTAATTAAATATTTTTTAGATCCTGAAATTAAATGCATTGTTGGGCTGGCGCGGTTTTTCAAGTGGTTTTTTAAGCTTTTGTTTTTAATCGCACTCAATAGTCTGGTGGTTCTTTTCATCGCATAAGGATTTGCGAAATGAACGAACTATCGGACGCTCCGGCGTTGCAAGTTATTACCGGGCATGGAAGAAGCAAAGACAATGTTCATCATGATTATTTGCTGGGCAAACTGCCTTCGCCGCTAAAAGACGCACCTGTTTCACGACTGCTTACGATGGCCGATTCGACCGTGGAATTTGCGCAGTGGTATTTGAATGCACGCGCCATCGACCGTCAGTACCTCAAGCAACTGACGGATGAGCGCTGGCGCCTTCAGGTCCCGTTGGACGACGTGTTGGAGAATGTACAGCGGGACATTCTTGCCTTTGCCGAACCTTTGCTCGTTAAAGCATTAAAGGACCAGCTGAATCTGGATCTGGACGTCAATGCGACGCTCATTCGCCTGTACATCCCGGCAAAACTGGGCTTTGGCATTGATACCAATGCCAGTCGGCTCAGGCAATCGACGTTGCTGGAAGCGGCGCTACACAATTTCGAGGCGCCTGAAACGCAGGCCGGCGCGTTTCGCGATGGCTCCGGCATCTTCACCCGGGACCACGAAAACGAGTTACAGCGGCATGCGCTGACGGTCGAACAATTCGCGGCCCTGTGCCGGACGCTTGATATCGGCGCGCACTATCAGCGTCACATCAAGGCAGCACTGATGCCCGAAGATATCGCGGCCAAGGCAATAATCGAGCGGCACTGCATGGCCAGTGAAAAAGCCATCTTCAACGAATCTGCGCTGATTGCGTATTTGAAAAACGACATCAGTTCCTATGGCTACGGGAAACTTCAGCAAATTCGTGACAATGAAAAAGGCATTGCGTGGAATCATCGTCCTTTGCAATGCCATCGACTTTCGTTAATGGGCTTCAGGTTGTCCGGCATCCTGTTGTTCAGTGCAGTGGCAGACCCCACTGAAGTTAAAAGAATTTACGACAGTCTGGTTCCCCGGCACCAACGCACACTGATGGAATGGTCCAGACGTCTGATGCTGCTACCGGGCCAGGAGTTTGAGCAGTTCGAATTACTCGAGGCGTTTTTCGCCAATGGCCCCAACGGTCTTGTCGACGCCACTTTGCAAAGGGAAGATGGTTTTCAACAAAGCCGTCTCGACGGGACGTTGATCGTTTATGTCCCGGATGATCCTGACCACCCCTTCAAAGAGTATGCGTCCCTAACGGACTTCATGAAGGCGCTGACGAGCCAGTTGCGCTCGCCGGACTATCAACAGTTTTTCAGCCGATTCGTGGCACAAAAAGACCATGGCAAATTCTTTGCCCGGGTTCGCGAGCGTTTCACCACGTTCACCTGGACGCAACGTGAGCCGCTGGACATGGGGCCGTGGTGGCGAGAGACCGCGGTTGAAAACGCCAACGCAGAGCCCATCACCAACATCATTACTGGCGATATTTGGCCGCAAATCGGTCGCTGGCGCAGGGATAAGGCGATTGCGGATGCGCGGCACATCGCGGTGCCGACCGACGATGAAGACGCGACCACTCGCTGGAATCGGTTGACCAGCTATCTGAGCATCGGCTGGAACGTGTTCAACTTCGGCTCCATGTTGGTTCCCGGGCTGGGCGAAGCGATGCTGGCGGTCATGGTCGGGCAGATGCTGTTCGAAACCATGGAAGGTATCGAGGCGTGGAGCAAGGGTGACAGGGACGAAGCGGCGGCCCATCTGACCGGTGTCATGATCAATTTCGCGCAACTGGCAATCATGGCGGCGGGGCATGTTTTGCCCGCCGGTGCGGCGGCGTCGGTCAAACCGTCGGCGTTTATCGATCGGTTGCAAAAGGTTGAGTTGCCTGACGGCAAGACGCGCCTTTGGAAGCCGGACCTGTCGCCCTACGCCCATGACCTGACGTTGCCGAAAACGGTGACGCCAGGTGAGCAGGGGCTGTTCCGGCACAGCGAAAAAACCATCCTGAAGCATGAAAACAAATACTTCGAAGTCAGAAACGACCCACTCACGGGCCAGCCACGCCTGCAACATCCGGATCGGCCGCAGGCGTATCAACCCACACTCGAACACGACGGTGCCGGTGTGTGGAAGACCGAGCTCGACCGACCCGTCGAGTGGGGCAAAATCACGCTCATGCGGCGTCTGGGGTTGGCGGTTGAGGATTTGTCCGAGGCCACGTTGGAGCAGATTCGTATCGCCAGCGGTGTCGAAGAAGACCTGTTGCGACGGCTGCATGTCGTCAACGAACCACCGCCCGCGCTGCTGACCGACACGATCGAACGCTTCAAGACCTGGGCTGATGTGCAAAAGCTGCCCGGGCAGATAGTGCTCGATGAGGTTCCCGAAGCGTTCATCGAGCAGGTGCCCCGTTTGCTGGTGGAGCTGCCGGGCTGGTCTGAGCAAAAAAGCATCGAGCTTTTTGGCGGCGCCGGACAGTCGGGCCGCTCGATCAAGTACGGCAATCTCGACGCATCGCCGGCCAATACGCTGAGGATAAGTCGTGCCGAGGTCGGTGCCGGAAAACTTCCGGAGCTGGCTGTGAAGTTTGTCAATGAAGCCGACATTCATTCGTTGTTCGGACAGAGTATTTCCACAGACGAGCGTATCCGCATCGACGCCTTGAAAAACAGGCTCGCGGGGCGGGCAGGCAGTCATCCGGGACCTTTGTTTGACGCGCTCAATCGCCGTTTGCAGCAGACAGACAATCGGCAAGTGCGGGTGCTCCAGGACGCCTTCAGCAACCTCCCGACGGTGATCGCCCGTGAGTTGCTGGCCGACATCGAACCGCAGGACTTGCTCAATATCACCGAGTCTTCGCGCATTCCCTTGCCGCTCAGAGAACGCACGCGGCTGGCCTTGCGCACGTTACGCGCCGCACGTGCTTACGAAGGTCTTTACCTCGATGCCGCGTACGGTGTCGATAGCGAGCGATTGGCGTTGCATTCGTTGCAAGCGTTGCCCGACTGGCCCGCAAACGTGCGGATCGAAATCCGCGAATACTCATTCGACGGACCACTGCGCGACAGTGTGGGCCCGGCAGATGCCGCCGTTCGCAGAATCCTTGTCAGCGAGGACGGTCAGTACCAGGCCCGCGATGCCGATGATCTTCACCTGCATGGGGCCGATGACCTCTACGCTTCGGTGTTGCATGCCCTGCCTGATACTGAGCGGAACGCGTTGGGGTACCAGATCAATCAAGGCGCGACGCTCAAGCACGCCGTTCAAAAAACGCCATTGCCACGGGACAGGTTCAACGCGCTTCTGGCGGATAACCCTGTTCGAAAACCTGCGTACGATCCAGCCACGATGCGTCTGCGTGGCGGCATGCGCGGGATGGCCCAAGGTCTGCGTCGAGTTCAGGGGCAAGTAACGCCGCAAGAGCGGGTCCGCGTCGTTCGCCCAGGATGGACGGAGGCCGAAGCTCAGTCCTATCTGCAAGCGGGGGACAGCGACGTCAGTCTTGAGCAGAGGGCGAGTGCCCTGGAAGAGGAGTTCAATCGGCTCAATGCCAACTTCCAACGCTGGCTGAAATCACCGACCGAAGCATTCCGCTTCACGCCCGCCGGCATCGCCGAATGGCAGTCCAGAAACGCGGTGTACAAAGCGGTCAGGGAATGTTGGCAGCACACCGGCTTGCGCGATGTGGACTCGTACGGCGAGTTGCGAGGCTTCGTGCTCGACCTTGAGAACCTGCCGCTGGGGGGGCGTCTGCGCACCATGCCCACACTGGAGGGCAACTTCGATCACGTCACCCGCTTCAATCTGACCCTGACCGAATTGACCGACGCGCAGGTTTCCTTGCTCGATCATTTTCCGCGATTGCGCTCGCTCAACATCAACGGCAATTCGCTCACCCGGTTTCCTCGTGCCATCGGCCGCATGCGTGCGCTGACGGAGCTGAACCTGCGAGCAAACCGCATTGTCCTGGATGCACAAGGCGTCGCGGACTTGCGCAACCTGACGCGGCTTCAGATCCTGGACCTGCACAGCAATCCCCTCGGCCAGGTTCCGGATATTGGCAGCATGCGCATGTTGCATACGCTGATCCTGGCCGACACCGGCATTCGGAGCTGGCCGGACGGGTTATTCGCGCAGCCGCGGTTCCGGCATTTTTACCTGGACATGCAGCGCAACGAAATCACCTACGTGCCCATGGTCACGAGAGGCTCCGTTCAGGCGGAATTGCTGGCGCGCACGGTGTTGAGCCGGGAAACGGATTTTTTGCCGGCCTTCAATCTGCAGACGCTCAGGGAGTACATCGCGTCCGTCGGCATGGACCCCGATCGACCCTATCCACCTCGCGGCGTGCGCGACAGTCTGGACTGGGAAACCGGCATGACCCGGCCGGAATGGGTGGCCAAACAGGAGGTGTGGAACAGCGTCGAGGACGAGATCGGTTCGGTCGGTTTTTTCAACGAGATTCGCAAACTCACTGAATCGGGGCATTTCAAGCACGACCTCGGGTTTCGGGTCGACATGACCGCCAAGGTCTGGCGAATGCTCGATGCGATGTCGAAAAATACCGAACTGCGGCAAAAACTCTTCACCCTGACCACCGTGCCCACGGCGTGTGTCGATGCCGGCGCGCAGCTGTTCAACGCCATGGGGATGGAGGTGCTGATTCATGAGGCCTATGAACTGGCCAATCCCGCGCTGGTGGAGGGTGAGTTGGTGTCGCTGGCGCAGGGCAAGTCACGTCTGGATGAGCTGAGCAGGATTGCCCGCAAAACGATTTCCGAGCGTGAGGCGATGGGTGAGGAATTCAGGCGCGTCAATGCGACGGGCGAGGTCACCGGCACGATTGATGAGGTTGAAGTTCACCTGGCATTCATGACGGATCTTGCCGACCGGTTGGACCTGCCCTGGCAGTCGCGAAAAATGCAGTTCAGAAAAATCGCCGGCGTCACGAACGCGATGATCGAAGATGCATTCCATCGTGTACTGAACCTTGAGGCGGGTGAATTGCTCGACGATTTGCTGATCGAGCAGCCGTTCTGGTCATCCTATGTCGAGGGTTCCAACCGGGGGGTTATCAAAGGTTTCAGACGCCGGATTGAAGCCACGATCGAGTTCTACTCAGCGCTTGAAAAACGAGCAACCGACACAACGCTTTCCCTTGAGCAAAAGGCTCGCTTGAAGGAAGAGCTCAGGGTGCTCGGCGCTGAGTTGAACAAACCGGAAAGTGAGTTTGCGCCGGGACGGGTCATGACCGAAGCGGAATACGCCGCCGAACTGGAAGTCATCGACGAAGACAAGAAAGCCTTTATCAAAACGTTCACACGCCAGGCAATCGAACGGGCAAAACTGCAACGGGTAGAAATCCCTTTCGCCGTACAGCCGAACAGTTGATCGCTTCTGTTTTACACCGGAGCCAGGCACGCCAGGCTCCGGTGATTTGGCCGATTAAAACAGGAAGTAACGCTGGGCCATCGGCAGTACATCCGCTGGCTCGCACCAAAGCAGAACGCCGTCGGCCTTGACCTGATACGTCTGTGGGTCGACATCGATACTCGGCAGGTAGTCGTTGTGGATCAAGTCGGTTTTCTGCACATCGCGGCAACCTTTGACCACAGCGATTTTCTTCTTCAAGCCCAGTGCTTCGGGAAGTCCTGCCTCCTGCGCCGCCTGGCTGATGAACGTCAGGCTGGTGGCGTGCAACGAGCCGCCGTAGCTGGCGAACATCGGGCGGTAGTGCACCGGTTGCGGCGTCGGAATCGAGGCGTTGGCATCACCCATCAGGCTGGCCGCAATGGCCCCGCCCTTGAGGATCAATGTTGGTTTGACCCCGAAAAACGCGGGGCGCCACAGCACCAGATCCGCCCACTTACCAACTTCGACCGAGCCCACTTCATGGCTGATGCCGTGGGTGATCGCCGGGTTGATGGTGTACTTGGCGATGTAGCGTTTGGCGCGGAAGTTGTCGTTGCCTTGGCCATCCCCCGGCAGTGGGCCGCGCTGTTTTTTCATCTTGTCGGCGGTCTGCCACGTGCGGGTAATCACTTCACCGACGCGGCCCATGGCCTGGCTGTCGGAGCTGATCATCGAGAACGCGCCGAGGTCGTGGAGGATGTCTTCGGCGGCAATCGTTTCGCGGCGGATGCGGCTTTCGGCGAAGGCCACGTCTTCGGCAATGCTCGGGTCCAGGTGATGGCAGACCATCAGCATGTCGAGGTGTTCGTCGATGGTGTTGCGGGTGAAGGGCCGGGTCGGGTTAGTCGAGCTTGGCAACACGTTGGTAAAACCGCAGGCCTTGATGATGTCCGGTGCGTGACCGCCGCCCGCGCCTTCGGTGTGGTAAGTGTGGATGGTGCGGCCCTTGAAGGCGGCGAGGGTGGTCTCGACGAAACCGGATTCGTTGAGGGTGTCGGTGTGAATCGCCACCTGCACGTCGTACTGATCGGCCACCGTCAGGCAGTTGTCGATACTCGCCGGGGTGGTGCCCCAGTCTTCGTGCAACTTGAGGCCGATGGCGCCGGCCTTGACCTGCTCGATCAGCGGCTCCGGCAGGCTGGCGTTGCCTTTGCCGGTCAGGCCGATGTTCATCGGGAACGCATCCGCCGCTTGAAGCATCCGCGCCAGGTGCCATGGGCCGGAGGTGCAAGTGGTGGCGTTGGTGCCGGTGGCCGGGCCGGTGCCGCCGCCGATCATGGTGGTCACGCCGCTCATCAGCGCCTCTTCGATCTGCTGCGGGCAGATGAAGTGGATGTGGGTGTCGATGCCGCCGGCGGTGAGGATCATGCCTTCGCCGGCGATCACTTCAGTGCTGGCGCCGATGGCGATGGTGACGTTCGGCTGCACGTCCGGGTTGCCGGCCTTGCCGATGCCTGCCACGCGCCCGTCCTTGAGGCCGACGTCGGCCTTGACGATGCCCCAGTGGTCGATGATCAGCGCGTTGGTGATCACCGTGTCGACGACTTCGGCGGCCAGCAGCTGGCTTTGGCCCTGGCCGTCGCGGATGACTTTGCCGCCGCCGAATTTCACTTCTTCGCCGTAGGTGGTGAAGTCTTTTTCCACCTCGATCCACAGCTCGGTGTCGGCCAGACGGACCTTGTCACCGACGGTGGGGCCGAACATGTCGGCGTAGGCTTGACGGGAAATCTTCATTCGTTCGCCTTGAGATTCAATTGGATTCGAGATCGCTCGCGGTGCTCGCTATCGCCGGCAAGCCGGCTCCTACAAAGGAATCGCATCCGCCGCAGAATGTGGGGTGGAATGCGATCCCCTGTAGGAGCTGGCTTGCCAGCGATGGGGCCAGTGCAAACGACGTATTACTTACAGGTCACCCATGACCCGCCCGGCAAACCCGAATACCCGGCGATGCCCGGCCAGGTCAACCAGCTCGACCTCGCGGCTCTGCCCCGGTTCGAAGCGCACGGCAGTGCCGGCGGGGATGTTCAGGCGCATGCCGCGACTGGCGGCGCGGTCGAAGGTCAGGGCGTCGTTGGTTTCGAAAAAATGGTAGTGCGAGCCGACCTGGATCGGCCGGTCGCCGCTGTTGGCCACTTTCAGGCTGACGGTGCGGCGGCCGACGTTGAGTTCGATGTCGCCGGGCTGGATCTGGAATTCACCGGGAATCATCAATGGGCTCCTTGGAGAATCTTGTAGTAGAGGGCGGTCGGCTTGTAACGACCGCTCGGGTCGCAGGCGTAGTCGGGGATTTCTCCCGCACGGGTGTAGCCCAGAGCCTTGTAGAAATCCTCGGCCGGGGAACCGGCTTCGGTGTCGAGGTAAAGCATGCCGCGCTTGTGCTGGAGCGCGGCCTGTTCCAGGGCGCTCATTAATTGTTGGCCCAACCCACGGCGGCGCGCGTGTTCACGCACCAGCAGCTTCTGCACTTCGGCGCGGTTCAGGCCGTTGGCCTTCTGGCACAAGGTCAGTTGCACACTGGCCTGCACTTGCTCGTCCTTGACCACCACCCACAGCAGCACGTTGCCCTTGTTCAGCTCCTCTTGAACGCCATCGAACCAGGCGCGTGCCTGTGTGGCATCCAGATCGGCCATGAACCCGACACTGGCGCCATAGCTGACAGCGTCGAGCAGCAGATCAATCAAACCCTGACGATAGTGCGCAAAGCTTTCAACATTGACGCGGCGCAGTTGGGCGGCGTTCATCGGGCATTACTCCTTGTTGGCGGGCGGCGGCTCCGCGCCAGGATTGAGGGTCAGTTGCATGAAGGTCAGGTCCAGCCAGCGGCCGAACTTGGTGCCCACCTGCGGCATCTGCCCGGTGGTCACGAAGCCGACGCGTTCATGCAGGCGGATGGAAGCGGCATTGCCGCTTTCGATGGCAGCGACCATCACATGCTTGTCGCAGCCTTTGGCACGCTCGATCAACACGTCCATCAATTGCGGACCCAGTCCATTGCCGCGTTGATCGCTGCGTACGTAGACCGAGTGCTCGACGGTGTGGCGGAAACCGTCGAACGGTCGCCAGTCACCGAATGAAGCGTAGCCGAGTACGTTGTTATCGCCGTCGACGATCACCAGGATCGGATAGCCCTGGGCTTGCCGGGTGCTGAACCAGGCCTGGCGGTTGCCCAGGTCCACGGCCTGTTCGTTCCAGATCGCCGTGGTGTTGAGCACGGCGTCGTTGTAGATGTCGCGGATCGCCGGCAGATCGGCGTGCACCGCATCGCGGATGTGGTAAGTCATGGCACGGCCTCAGGCGATGGGTTGGTGGACGGTGACCAGTTTGGTCCCGTCGGGGAAGGTGGCTTCGACCTGGATCTCCGGGATCATTTCCGGGATGCCTTCCATCACTTGTTCGCGGCTGAGCAGGGTGGTGCCGAAGTGCATCAGCTCGGCCACCGTCTGGCCGTCACGCGCGCCTTCGAGCAGCGCTGCGGAGATGTAGGCCATGGCTTCCGGGTAGTTGAGTTTCACGCCGCGCGCCAAACGCCGCTCGGCCACGAGGCCGGCGGTGAAGATCAGCAGCTTGTCTTTTTCGCGTGGGGTCAGGTCCATCGTTTGGAATCCATAATCGGCAGATTAAAAAAATTCGACTCTGTAAATACATAACCCTGTAGGAGCCGGCTTGCCGGCGATGGCGTCCTTTCAGTCGATAAATATGTCGACTGATCCACCGCTATCGCCGGCAAGCCGGCTCCTACAGGGGATTGTGTTCAGGTGCTCCATATTCTGGGTGGGACGGCTTCTCGACCGAGCAACGCAGGCCTGAGCAATCGCCACAAATCAATCAACCAGCCTCGCGCCAACAGCGCCTCGCTGGCCAGGCACCGAGCTACCAACAGGCCCGGCAACTGGGTCAAATCCCCGCGTACGTCATTGGGCAGCGAGCGACAGGTTTCCAGCAGTTCACTGTCAATCTCCCCCGTCACCAACAACGTCGCAAACACCGGTTGCCCATCCAGGCCAATCGGCGAATCGAGCAACCCGTCATCCCCGACAATGCGCTGGCGTTCGTGCCAGAGCAACTGGCCGTCGCGGCGGATATCCAGCTGCGCCTGAAAATGCCCGAGGTCAAAGCGCTCGCCACTGGCCGGACGACCCAGTGCCACCACGTCCCAGTAAAACAACCGCGCATCACCTTCCAGATCAATGGATGTGTTGAGTTCTGCCTGGGCGGCGCTGAAGATAATCGTCTCTTGTGGTAACCACTCCAGTGTCGCGCCGTTGGCCACTTTCAGATCAAGTGTCTGATAAGCCGGCCCTGCCGCGCGATACCACTTGGCCGCGCCGGGGCTGGTGATTTGTGCCCACGCATCGCGGCCAACGCTGGCGCTGATGTCCAGCCGATCACCGCCGGCAATCCCACCGGGCGGATGCACGATGATGTGCTGGCAAACCTCGGGCCCTTCGGCGTACAGATGCTTTTGCACCCGCAGCGGCCCTTTATGCCGACGCTGAACCGGGCGTGTACTGTCGCCGAATCGGGCGTAGCCCAGTTCCAGCTCGGCGTGCCAGCTAGGCGTGAACAGCGTTGTGTGGGCAGGTAAATTCATGATGTCTAATTATCGTTAGGACGCTACAGATTAGATCGTAACCAAGCCACGCACACCCTCGGCTTCCATATTTTCGCCGCGACCCTGCTGCACGATCTCGCCGCGGGACATCACCAGGTATTGATCGGCCAGTTCAGCGGCGAAATCGTAGAACTGCTCCACCAGCAGAATCGCCATGTCGCCGCGTGCCGCAAGCTTCTTGATGACCGCGCCGATCTCCTTGATCACCGACGGCTGGATGCCCTCGGTCGGCTCGTCGAGGATCAGCAGCCGAGGACGGCTGGCCAGCGCCCGGCCGATTGCCAGTTGCTGCTGTTGGCCACCAGACAGGTCACCGCCGCGTCGTTGCTTCATTTGCAGCAACACCGGGAAGAGCTCGTAGATGAACGCCGGGACTTCTTTCGCTTCGCTGCCCGGAAACCGCGACAGGCCCATCAGCAGGTTTTCCTCCACCGTCAGCCGACCGAAAATCTCCCGGCCCTGAGGCACGTAAGCGATCCCGGCATGCACCCGCTGGTGTGGCTTGAACGTGGTGATCGGTTTGCCTTCCCAGTTCACCGCGCCTTCTTTGGCCGGCAGCAAACCCATCAGGCATTTGAGCAGCGTGGTCTTGCCCACACCGTTGCGCCCGAGCAGGCAGGTGACTTCACCGACCTTCACGTCAAACGTCAGGCCGCGCAGGATGTGGCTACCGCCGTAGTACTGGTGCAGCTTGTCGACTTGCAGCATTTCTGAAATCTCCTCAATCCCTGTAGGCGCGAGCGGTGCGGCGATCCGACTTGCCCGCGAAGGGGACCTCAAGGCCGCCAAAAGCTTCGCGGGCAAGCCTCGCTCCTACAAAAAGCAAATAAGCGAAAAGCCACAATCAGCGACCTAGGTACACCTCGATCACCCGCTCGTTATCCTGCACCTGCTCCAGCGACCCTTCGGCCAGCACGCTGCCCTGGTGCAACACGGTGACGTGGTCGGCAATCGAGCCGACAAACCCCATGTCGTGTTCCACCACCATCAGCGAATGCTTGCCCGCCAGGCTCTTGAACAGCTCGGCAGTGAACTCGGTTTCGGCATCGGTCATGCCCGCCACAGGCTCGTCGAGCAGCAGTAATTGCGGGTCTTGCATCAACAACATGCCGATCTCCAGGAACTGCTTCTGCCCGTGGGACAACAAGCCTGCCGGGCGATTGACCGAGGTGGTCAGGCGAATGGTTTCCAGCACTTCGCTGATGCGATCTTTCTGTTCGCCACTCAGGCGAGCCCGCAGGCTGGCCCACACCGACTTGTCGGTTTTCTGCGCCAGTTCGAGGTTTTCAAACACGCTCAGCGCTTCAAACACCGTCGGCTTCTGAAACTTGCGCCCGATGCCGGCCTGAGCAATTTGCACTTCGCTCATCTGCGTCAGATCGAGGGTTTCACCGAACCAGGCTTTGCCATGGCTGGGGCGCGTCTTGCCGGTGATCACGTCCATCAGCGTGGTCTTGCCCGCGCCATTGGGACCGATGATGCAGCGCAATTCGCCGACGCCGATGTACAGGTTCAAATCGTTCAGTGCCCTGAAACCATCGAAGCTGACGCTGATGTCTTCCAGGGTCAGGATGGTGCCGTGGCGGGTATTCAGGCCGGGGCCGACGCGTTGCCCGAGGCCGATGGCGTCGCGGCTGGTGCCGGCGTCCTTGTTCGGCTGCGGTGGATAGAAAGCCGGCTCGAGCATGAATTCAGCCGTCGCAGTCACTCTCATTGGTCACTCCTTTTCTTCAGCAGGCCGATCACGCCTTTGGGCAGGTACAAGGTCACGACGAT
This sequence comes from Pseudomonas sp. FW300-N2A2, assembly GCF_017351735.1. Lineage (NCBI taxonomy): Bacteria > Pseudomonadati > Pseudomonadota > Gammaproteobacteria > Pseudomonadales > Pseudomonadaceae > Pseudomonas > Pseudomonas sp. FW300-N2A2. Next base: position 375,278 of record NZ_JACNDU010000002.1, read on the forward strand.
GAACAGCGCGCCGAGGAAGAACAGCCAGTATTCGGGGAACGCCACGGTGAACCAGCTTTTCATGCCGTTGACCACGCCGGCACCGAGCAACGGACCGATCAGCGTGCCGCGACCACCGAGTGCGACCCAGACGGCGGCCTCGATGGAGTTGGTCGGTGACATTTCGCTCGGGTTGATGATGCCGACTTGCGGCACGTACAGCGCGCCCGCCAGACCGCACAGCACGGCGCTCAAGACCCAGACAAACAGCTTGAAACCGCGTGGATCGTAACCGCAGAACATCAGGCGGTTTTCTGCATCGCGCAGGGCGGTCAGCACTCGGCCAAATTTGCTTTGCGCCAGTCGCCAGCCGATAAACAGGCTCGCCACCAGCAACACCACCGTGGCGAAAAACAACACCGCGCGCGTCCCCGGTTCGGTGATGCCAAAGCCAAGAATGGTGCGGAAGTTGGTGAAGCCGTTATTGCCGCCAAACCCGGTTTCGTTGCGGAAGAACAGCAGCATCCCGGCGAAGGTCAGGGCCTGGGTCATGATCGAGAAATACACGCCTTTGATCCGCGAACGGAAGGCAAAGAAGCCGAACACCAACGCCAACAAACCCGGCGCCAACACCACCAGACACATCGACCAGAGGAAGCTGCTGGTGCCGGTCCAGTACCACGGCAATTCGGTCCACGACAGGAAGGTCATGAACGCCGGCAAGGCATCGCCCGAGGCCTGGCGCATCAGGTACATGCCCATCGCGTAACCGCCGAGGGCGAAGAACAGACCGTGACCGAGGGACAGCAGACCGGCGTAACCCCAGACCAGATCGAGGGCGAGGGCGACGATGGCGTAGCAAAGAATCTTGCCCACCAGGGTCAGCGTGTAAGCCGAGACATGGAAGGCGCTGTCTGGCGACAACAGCGACAGCAGCGGCAACGTCAACAGCAAAACAAGGATCACCGCACCGACGGCAATCGTCACTTTGGGGCCGGCCTTTTGGCTGGCCGTGAGCATCAGGGGCTGGTTCATCAGTCGATCACCCGTCCTTTCAGTGCGAAGAGGCCTTGCGGACGTTTCTGGATGAACAGAATGATCAGCGCGAGGATCAGGATCTTGCCGAGTACGGCGCCGATCTGCGGTTCGAGAATCTTGTTGGCGATGCCCAGCCCGAACGCGGCGAGCACGCTACCGGCCAACTGCCCGACGCCGCCGAGCACCACCACCAGGAACGAGTCGATGATGTAGCTCTGGCCGAGGTCCGGGCCGACGTTGCCGATCTGACTCAGCGCCACGCCGCCAAGGCCGGCGATGCCCGAGCCGAGGCCGAAGGCGAGCATGTCCACACGCCCGGTCGGCACGCCGCAGCAGGCGGCCATGTTGCGGTTCTGCGTGACGGCGCGCACGTTCAGGCCCAGGCGTGTCTTGTTCAACAGCAGCCAGGTCAGCACCACCACAAACAGGGCGAAGGCGATGATCACGATGCGGTTGTACGGCAGCACCAGGTTCGGCAACACCTGGATCCCGCCCGACAACCACGCCGGGTTGGCCACTTCGACGTTCTGCGCGCCGAACACCAATCGAACAAGCTGGATCAGCATCAGGCTGATACCCCACGTGGCGAGCAGGGTCTCCAGTGGGCGGCCGTAGAGGTGGCGAATCACTGTGCGTTCCAGCGCCATGCCAATCGCCGCCGTGACGAAAAACGCCACCGGCAACGCGATCAATGGGTAGAACTCGATGGCTTGCGGGGCAAAGCGCTGGAACAGCAACTGCACGACGTAGGTCGAGTAGGCGCCGAGCATCAGCATCTCACCGTGGGCCATGTTGATCACGCCGAGCAGGCCGAACGTGATCGCCAGCCCGAGCGCCGCAAGCAGCAAGATCGAACCGAGGGACATGCCGCTGAAGGCCTGACCGAGCATCTCGCCGATCAGCAGTTTGCGTTTGACTTGGGCCAGACTGGTTTCGGCAGCCGTGCGCACATTGGCGTCGGCTTCGACACCCGGCTCCAGCAAACTCTCCAGTCGAGTGCGAGCCAGTGGATCGCCGGTTTCACCGAGCAGGCGCACAGCGGCAAGGCGTACGGCCGGGTCGGTGTCCACCAGTTGCAGGTTGGCCAGCGCGAGGCTGAGCGCGGCGTGAACATTTTCGTCGTGTTCGCCAGCCAGTTGCTGGTCGAGGAATTTCAGCTGCGCCGGTTTTGCGCTTTTCTGCAATTGCTGCGCGGCGGCCAGACGGGTTTTGGCGTCGGTGGCGAGCAATTGATGGCTGGCCAGTGCGGTGTCGATCAGACCCCGCAGGCGATTGTTCAGGCGCAAGGTTTTCGGTTGGCCGTCGACCGTCAACTCGCCTTGTTGCAGGGCGTTGATCAGTTCGATTCGGGCCGGGTCGGGCTGCGCGGCCCAGGCTTCCAGCAGTTTTGCTTGCTGCACAGGGTTGGCGGCGACGAAGTCTTCGGCGTCGCCGGCATGGGCTGCCATCGGCAATAGCAGCGCGAGGGCAAGAAATAGACGATAAAGGGACATGGCAACGTCCTGAAAGGCGATGAGGAACCTTGTAGGAGCGAGGCTTGCCCGCGAAGGGGACCTCACGGCCGCTAAAAGCTTCGCGGGCAAGCCTCGCTCCTACAGGTTTCGTGTGAGTGCAGTCAGGTGCCTCAGTTGCTCTTCACCGCATACTCCGGCTTCTTGTCGTTGCCAGGAATGAACGGGCTCCACGGCTGGGCACGGATTGGCCCCTCTGTCTGCCACACCACGTTGAACTGACCGTCCGCCTGGATCTCGCCGATCATCACCGGCTTGTGCAGGTGGTGGTTGGTCTTGTCCATGGTCAGGGTGTAACCGGACGGCGCAGCAAAGGTCTGGCCAGCGAGGGCTTCGCGGACTTTGTCGACGTCGGTGGACTTGGCTTTTTCCGCTGCTTGCGCCCACATGTGGATGCCGACGTAGGTGGCTTCCATCGGGTCGTTGGTCACCGCTTTGTCGGCGCCCGGCAGGTTGTGTTTCTTCGCGTAGGCTTTCCAGTCGGCGACGAATTTCTTGTTCGCCGGGTTCTCCACCGACTCAAAGTAGTTCCACGCCGCGAGGTTGCCCACCAGCGGTTTGGTGTCGATGCCGCGCAGTTCTTCTTCACCGACCGAGAACGCCACGACCGGAACATCGGTGGCTTTCAGGCCCTGGTTGGCCAGCTCTTTATAGAACGGCACGTTGGAGTCGCCGTTGACGGTGGAGATGACCGCAGTCTTGCCACCGGCCGAGAATTTTTTGATATTGGCGACGATGGTTTGATAGTCGCTGTGACCGAACGGGGTGTAGACCTCTTCGATGTCCTTGTCGGCCACACCTTTGGAGTGCAGGAACGAACGCAGGATCTTGTTGGTGGTGCGCGGGTAGACGTAGTCAGTGCCGAGCAGGAAGTAGCGCTTGGCGGCGCCGCCTTCTTCGCTCATCAAGTATTCCACGGCCGGGATCGCCTGTTGGTTCGGCGCGGCGCCGGTGTAGAACACGTTCGGCGACATCTCTTCGCCTTCGTACTGCACCGGGTAGAACAGCAGGCCATTGAGCTCTTCGAACACCGGCAGCACCGATTTACGCGACACCGAGGTCCAGCAACCGAACACCACGGCGACCTTGTCCTGGGTTAGCAACTGACGACCCTTTTCTGCGAACAGCGGCCAGTTCGACGCCGGGTCGACCACCACCGGTTCCAGCATCTTGCCGTTCACGCCGCCCTTGGCGTTGATCTCGTCGATGGTCATCAACGCCATGTCTTTGAGGGACGTTTCGGAGATCGCCATGGTGCCGGACAACGAATGCAGAATACCGACCTTGATGGTCTCGGCGGCCTGGACAGTCCAGGTCATGCCCATCGCGGCAATGCTTGCCGTGAGTGTAAAAGCCTTGATCAAGCTGCGACGCTTCATTGTGCGATCTCCATGAACTTATGAGTTTTCTTGGTTGGCAGATGCGGACTACTGAAGGGTCTTTAGCAAGGGGTGTGCCTGTTCGGTAAAGGCCGGTAAATCTCGTGATAGAGCCATTGGCAGGCTGGAGCGCGCACCAGACTGGGGCCTGTTTGCAAGGCGGGTGCGCCTGAGTGCGCAGCATTGGTGCCGAGGGAGTTCAGTGCCAAAACCCGGCAGGCGATAACTATGTACCACCTGCTGTGCTGCGAAATCTTGATCATCGTGGTTTCGAAATCAAGTGAGTAGCGCATGGATAGCACCTCTGGCAACACACCTTCAATCCCCCAGGAACCGGCGAAATTTCCCGCACTGGGACCGACGTTCATAAGCGCCGATGATGCAGCCTATTGGGCACACCGACAGATCGGCGCGCGTCGTGACAGAGCCTACGGCGGCGTGATCGTGCAGCGTGGCGATGGAAAATTTCAGCCCACGTTGCCTGTGGCCGGGAGGATGGGGCATTTCGATTTTGACACCTTGCTGTCTACCGGCCGCGTCGGAGAGCTATTTGCCCCACCGGGCTACAGTGGTGCGGCGTATTACCTGTCCCATTCGGCCAGCCACGCTGAAGTTCTGCGTGCTCATCCGCAGTGGACAGCCGAGCAGATCAAGTTAGACCTCGGTTTTTTTTCGAGAGGGCATATCCTGACCCACATGCAGGACCCGGGCGCCTATGGCCAGCGCCACTATCTGTCGGGGCCGGATGACTCGTTGATCAAGTACGAGTCCACTCAGCCGGCAGAGGAGAAAAAACTCTTTGAACAGGGGTTCAAGTCTTTCGGGCCGTTCACCGATGTTGAACTTTTGATTCAGAAACTGGCCTCGATCGGCACGCTGAGCGTACTGGTGCCCAATGATCAGTGGGGTGGCGTACGAGGAAACGTGCCGGCGAACTGGACCCTTGGTACCGCCCTGGGACACAGCCGGCCCGTCTCACAGCCTTTTTTTTGTGCCGTCTCCGATCAAGTGGACAAGGCTATCGAAGACGCGGCAACGAGCGTATCCACAGTCTCCGGTAGTGTGTATCTGGGTTTTGTCGTCACGTCTGCCGGAAGTTCGGAATGCATGGCGACCTATCCGGTTCTCTCCAGCCAACTGAATGTGGCCATCGAGTTGTTCAATACCTTTCCGAGGAGACCCGATCACAAGCTGGAGAGGTTGCTCGATTTCGACCTGCATGGCGTTTACTTCCTGTCGCACAGTGATGGCGCGCAGAGTGCCAGCGACCCATGGCTTTATGAGCACTTTATTTCACCGGATGAGTTGGCTGCGGGAATCAAATTTTCGCTTTGGGATGTTTATCGGCAGGAATACCCTGACTACCTGAATGTGTACACCAGAACCCGGGATGGTGCCGTGTTGCAATACCGCCCCTCGGGGCACATCCGTGAAGCTCCGTTGGATGACAGCGCGGATATCAACGCTCGACTGAAGGCGGGCACGCTCAAGCCTGCGGATTACGTGAAGCAGGTAGCAGCAGCTGGCGAGCTGACGGTGCTGAAGGACAGCGCGTTATGGGATGTTGTCGGGAACGTTGGTGCCGACTGGCAGCCCTATGCCAGGTCGAGGCGTTTGAGTCCCGCTTTTCTCATGGCGGACGATGCCGCACGTTTTGCGCACGAGTACATCGGCAGCCGGCGTGAACAAGGCTTCGCCGGGATGATTTTGCAGGATCAAAACAAACGCTTCGTTGCCACAGAACCGGTTTTTTCCGCAAAACCACGGTTTGTGCTGGACAGGCTGTGCCCCCTCGATGCCACCGGCGCACCGATCATGTTGCTCGAGGGATACTCGTTTCATGGGCTGTACGCTTCGCGTTGGCAAGCTGACTCAAGCGCCATTGTGCGTGCCGACGAACAAGAGCAATTGACGCAGGCGCAGATGTTCACCACCGAAGACATTCGCTCGGTGCTCGACAAGAGCGCGCATGTTGTCGACTTTTACCTCTCCGGTTCGCCAGACAGCCTGCTGGTTTACAGTCCCGATCTATCGAAAGTGGCCGCCCGCAACAAAGTGCACGAGCGAGTTGCCCTGCTCGCCGATGGCTCCACCCTGATCGACCGGGCGCTGGCGTCTGGCACACTTGCACCCGATACCGTTGTCGACGAACTGGCCGAAACCGGCCGATTGCGTGTGGTAGCCGGCAATGATGTGTGGGGGCCGCGAGGAACGGTGCTGGGTAATGAGTCAACTCCCGTAGGCGTTTCCCCTCCGTTGCTCGGGGCGATTTTTACCAGCGCCGAAGCAGCCGTACTGAACGCCCGTCATCGCGCAAGGCTCGATTACCGCACGGCTGCGGCAGGTTGGGGATTCATTCTCAAGCGCAAGGATCGCGATGAGTATGTGGCGACCGAAACGGTGCCGGTCGGGCGCCTGGGGGCATTGAACCAGGCGAGTGACTTTGGTGCTCCCGTATTGGTCGACGAGTTTCGCACCTTCGCGCTCTACTACTCGGCAAGCTGGGTTCCCGGCGGGTTATCGACAGCGGATGCCTGGTTTGCCCGACATTTTGCTTGCGTGACCGATCTGGCGGCGGCCATCTATGACGACAAGGGCACGCAACGTCTTACGCATTTTCAAGACCTGAGCGTTTTTTTTGCGACACTGGATGGGGCTTTGTTGCGGTATCAATTTTCGGCCACCTCAACCCGGTTCGACACGAAAGGTTTGCAGCAATTGAGGTCGCTGTTGGTCAACGGCACACCTCCCTATGCCGACGTCATTCAATTGATCGCCAAGGCCAGCGAGCTGAAGGTGTTGCACACCAGTGAACTGTGGGACGAGGCGGGCATTGTCGGTGCGGATTGGAAACCCTACGCGCAGATCCAGCGGCGAGCGCTCAGCCCGGTCTTTGTGTCGCAGGATGATGCAGTGCGCTATGCGCTGACGCAGTTGGACTCGCGGCGTGAGCGGATCTACGGTGGCCTGGTGCTGCGTCGGCTCGATGGTTTATTTGTTGCGACGTTACCAGTGGCCGTCGAGGTCGAAAACTTCCCTGCCAGCTGGGTTCGCCTGGACGAATTGACCGAACAGGGGTTGTTTCTGGCTGGAAGCACGGTTGTCGCTCGCTACCATTCGCGAATGCAGGTCGAACCGGTTTTTGCGCTGTCGAACCGCGAACGGGACGTGTATCTCGGTATGTTTTCCACCGATTTTATGGCGGGCATCCTGCCCGTTTCAGGGCTTTCCCCATCGCTGTCGCCTGGCAAGGAATACCTGTTGGGGCTCGATGGCAGCCTGATCAGCTACACCCTCAGCGCCAGTGCTGCCGAAAAACAACTCGCGCGATCATTGGCACCCCCCAGTCAATTGCAGCGCAGGCACACCCCGATAGAACTGCAAATGCGCAATGGCACGCTAACCCCGAGTGAGTATGTCAATCAGGTTGCAAGCGCCGGCAGGTTGCAAGTGATCAAGGGTAGCCGGCTGTGGGGCAAGGTCAGGCAGTTGTCAGCATGGAGCGCTTATTTCGAGGGTGGTCCATCGCAAGTGCATCGGTCGGCCATCGCTGATCCGGCGCTCAGTCCGGTCTTCACGCAATTGAACGACGCCGTACGGCATGTCCACCGTGCGGTGGGCGCTCGAACCGGATTGAGGTTCGGGTTCGTGCTCAAGTCGCTGAACGCCGAGCGGTATATGACTACGATGCCGATCGACGGGCGGCAAGGAAGTCTCGCCGTCGAGAAGGTATTTCCCGATGGGCTATTACCTCTGGGATACAGCGTTGAGGGAATCTATCTGTGCCCGTCGACCGGGCCGGGGCGACTGCCGCACGACGTGAATCAGAGTTTCATCTCGCCTCGGGATCTGATGTATGGGTTGGACGCTGTCCGTGTGCGCACCGGGGCAGTGACTACTTTTCTCAACGTTTTTGTGTCTTGTGCTGATGGCGCTTTGTTGCGATACAAACCCAAGGCCGGCGCACCGGAGTGGACCCGGTTACAGGTCGCGCTCGCCTACGAAAAGGTGCTGCAATCAGGGCACGAAACGCTGTTCGAGTATCTGCGCAAGGTGATCGCGAACGGTGAGTTGCAGGCAGTGGTGCGCAGCACTTTCTGGTCGCCGTTCAGGGTGGATGCCAAGGGTGTCAAAACCGGCATCGGGCTGGTGAGATGGGCGCCGGATAACCGCTTTGCCCTCGGGCCGGTATTTGCGCATGCCGATGATGCGGCTCGTTCGGCCCAAAGACTGATTGGCGAGTACGTCGGCCAGCAATATCTTGGAGGCGTCCTGATACACCAGGCATCGTCTTCGTTCGTTGCGGTCGAGCCGCTTGAGGACGGCCTCGACAGTGGCGCTGCCAGCGCACTGTTTTACTCAGGGCCGGGAGGGCCGATTGCCCCGGTCGCGGTACCAGGCGAGCAGCCGTTGCCATTGCCGGTTTTTCCGCGGGATTTCAAATGGGTGGCTGTTCATCAGTTCTACAAACGCTTCAACCTGTTCGTGAAGGACCCCAGTGCGTCTGAACAACTGCTACTGGACAACCTGACCCTGGCGGACCTTTGGTTCAGCAGGGACGTGGTGAAAAAGAGCGGGGTCTCCGGCGGCAGCTGCTATTTCACCGGGCGAGGCGGGGCGCTGTTCAAATTCACCCCCAGCTTCTCGCCTCAGGAAACGGAGTTTTTCAGCGAGGAAGCAAAGGACGGAGTCGCTGCATACCTCGCCAGACTCGCCAGCGTGGGACGGCTGGAAGTAGTGGACACCGATGGTTACTGGCGCCGTCGCGGGCTTGTGAGCGCCAACTGGAAACCTGCGTTGCCTGGTCATGACGAACTGTAGAGGATCGTATTTTCACTGATGGAAGCCTGAGAAACTGACGTCCTCAAGTGCTCAGCGACGTCGCATCAGGCCGATGAAAAACAACCCGCCAATCGCCGCCGTGGCCACGCCAATCGGCAAGTCCTCGGGGGCGATCAGCGTGCGCGCAGCGACATCGACCCACACCAGAAATACGCTGCCCAACAATACGCACACCGGCAGCAATCGCCGGTGTTCGGCCCCGACCAGTCGCCGCGCAATGTGCGGCACCATCAGCCCGACAAATCCGATCGACCCACTGATCGACACCAGCACTCCGGTCATCAACGAGGCAATCAAAAACACCCGCAACCGTACGGTGCGGGCGTTGAGCCCAAGGGTCACGGCCGTCTGTTCACCGGCCATCAACGCGTTCAGTGGTCGGGCCATGCCAAGCAATAAAACCAGCCCGAGCAGCACACTGGCAGCCGGCACCGCAAGCAATTCCCAGCGTGCCAACCCGAGCCCGCCGAGCATCCAGAACATCACCGCCGAACTGGCGCGATGATCGCCGAGAAACAGCAGCAGATTGGCGATGGCCATCATCACGAACGATACCGCCACACCGCACAGCAGCAGCCGATCACTGTCCAGCCGACCGTTGCGGTTGGCGATCATCAGCACGATCAGCATGCTCAGCAGCGCGCCGATAAATGCAGCGATGGGCAAGGTCAGCAGGCCGACGATTTCACCGACATGCAGCACCACGATCACCGCACCGAGGGTGGCGCCGGAGGTCACGCCGAGCAGGTGCGGATCGGCCAGCGGATTGCGCGTCACCGCTTGCAGCACTGCGCCGATCAGCGCCAGGCCGGCACCGACCAAGGCACCGAGCAACATGCGCGGTACGCGGATCAGCCACACGATGTGTTCCTGCCCGGCCGTCCAGCTCACCTCGCCAAAACCGAACACCTTGTGCAGCAAAATCCGCCACACCACGTCCACCGGCACCCGCGCCGGGCCGAAGCCCAGCGACACCACGCACGACACCAGCAACAACGCGCCGAGGGCAATCAGCAACAGGGCGTAGCGACTATTGATCATTCGCCGTGGAAACCTTTGGCCAGGGTTTCAACCGCCAGCACGTTGTCGATCCCCGGCGTGGCCTGCACATACGGAATGACGATGAAGCGCTGGTTCTTGATTGCGTCAACCGATTGCAGCGCCTTGTTATCGAGCAGGAATTGCGTCTTCTGCTCGGCAGTCACTTCACCGTAATCGACGATCACGATCACCTGCGGATTGCGCTCGACCACGTTCTCCCAATTCACGCGGGTCCAGCTCGCTTCGACGTCATCCAGAATGTTGCGCCCGCCCGCCGCGTCGATCAGCGCTTGCGGCATGCCCAGGCGACCCGAGGTCATGGCGCGATCTTCGCCGCTGTCATAGAGGAACACCCGTGGTTTGTCGGCCGGCAGATCCTTGCGCACATCAGCGACTTGCGCCTGCATGTCGGCGATCAATGCATTGGCGCGATCCTGCACGTCGAAGATTTTGCCGAGGTTGCGCAGGTCGTTGTAGGTGTCCTCCAGGCTGGCCGGTGGACGTTTCATGACGAAGGCGCAGGACTCGGTCAGCTCGTAGACGTTGATGCCCAGCGGCTGCAAGGTTTGCGGCGTGAGATCACCGCCCACGCGCATGCCGTAATCCCAACCGGCGAAGAAGAAATCGACGTTGGCGTTGAGCAGGGTTTCTACTGACGGGTATTTGGCCGCCAGCTCCGGCAGGCCATCGAGGATGGCCTGCATCTGGGGCGTGACCGACTTCCAGCCACTGACACCGCTGTAGCCGGCCATGCTCGGTTTGAGGCCAAGGGCGAGCATCATCTGTGTCATGTTGATGTCGTGGCTGACCGCGTGTTTCGGCGCTTGTGTGAAGGTCACGTCGCGGTTGCAGCTCTGGATCGTCAGCGGATATTTCGTTGCTTCGGCAAACGCTTGGCTACTGCCCAGCAACAGAGCAACGCACAGCAGGGAACGCAAAGTCATGGTTGGGTTATCCAGGTGATTCGTGGGTAGCCGTGCAAAGGGTGTTCATCGATCAGCGCTTCGACGCCGAACACATCACGCAGCAGCGGGGCGGTCAGGACTTGTTTTGGTGTGCCGCTGGCGACGATGCGGCCGTGATTGAGCACGTACAGCCGGTCACAGAACGCGGCGGCGAGATTGAGGTCGTGGATGCTCGCCAGGGTGCCGATCCGCAGGCGTTTGACCAGTTGCAACAGTTCCAGCTGATAGCGCGGGTCGAGGTGGTTGGTCGGCTCGTCGAGGATCAACACTTGCGGTTGCTGGGCCAGGGCGCGGGCGAGGATCACGCGTTGTTTTTCGCCGCCGGAGAGCGTGGCGAAAGCGTGGTCTTCGAAACCGTTGAGGCCGACGGATTCCAGTGCTTGCGTTGCGAGATTCCGGTCTTCGAGGGTGTCACCGTCGAACAGGCCTTTGTGCGGTGTACGGCCCATGGCGACCACTTCATCGACGGTCAGGCCGAAGGCGTCGGGGAATTCCTGCAGCACCACGGCGATGCGCTGCGCGCACCAGCGCGAGGATTGTTTCCAGACGTTGTGGTGGTCGAGCCGGACCTCACCGTTTTCCGGTTTGCTGAAGCGATAGGCGCACCGCAACAGGCTGGTCTTGCCGCTGCCGTTGGGGCCGATCAACCCGACAAACTCACCGGCGGCCACGTGCAACGAGGCATCACGCAGTTGGAACTGGTGATGACAGTGGCCGTGGCCCAGGGGTGTCCAGGCGAGGTTGGTGAGGTTCAGCGAGGTCATGCATTTACTCGGAGATTTACGGTGATGCGGATGACGCCTTCGCGAGCAGGCTCGCTCCCACATTGGAATGCGATCAAATGTGGGAGCGAGCCTGCTCGCGATGGGAGCGACACGGTTTAAAACTGATAATCAGCGGTGACGAAGAACGAGCGCGGCTCCCCCAGGATCCACTGCTGCCCCTCATTGTATTGGCTTTGCGCATACTGGCGGTCAAACAGATTGTTCACCTGCAACCCCAGCGTCGTATTGCGCAGCGCTTTCCATGACAACGTGGCATCGACGACGGTGTAGCTCGGCAGCTCGTTCTGGTTGGCCATGTCGGCATAACGCGCGTCGACGTAACGCACGCCAGCCCCGGCCTTCAGGTCTTCGTTGAGCGCTTTGCTCAGCCACAGATTCGCCGTACGCCTAGGCACATCCACCGGACGATTGCCGTTGCGCGACACTGGCACGCCACCGACCACTTCTTCGAAATCGTCGTACTTCGCTTTGACGATGGCCGCGTTGGCCTGCAGTTGCCAGGCGTGTGGCAGTTGCAGGTCGAGGCTGGCTTCCAGGCCATTGGACGATTGTTGGCCGACCTGTTGTTTTAGCGTCGGGTTGCCCGGATCGTCGGTCAGCAGTTTCTTTTTGACGATGCGATAAGCCGCCAGTGTCCACTCGCCGCGTTGATCCCAGAACATCTGCTTCACACCGATCTCGGTCTGTTTCGCCGTGGCCAGGTCATATTGCTGCTGGCTCGGGCTCAGGGAAATCAGGCCGCCGACACCGTCGGTGCTGGTGGCGTACTGACCGTAGAACGAAGTGTCCGGGGTCACGGCGAACACCAGCCCGGCCTTCCAGTTGTTGCCGGTCAGGGTCTTGTCGCTCTGGCTGCCATCGACCAGGTTGTCGCGATCGACGTGCACGTAGTCGCGACGCACACCGGTCACCAGCGACCAGCGCTCGCTCAACTGCGTGCGGTTTTCGGCAAAGGCCGACATCTGTTTGGTGGTGCTCTGGAACTGGTCGCGATACGGATTGGCACTTTCAAAACTGCCACGTTGTGGATGATACAAATCGATCGGCTGGCCATCGGGCAACACGTCATTGAACGGCGAGTTGCTGTCGAGCTGGAAGCGGATGCGGTTGTAATCGACACCGGTCACGGTCTGGCTATCGAGGCCGAACAGTGAGTGCTTGAAGGTGAAGGTCTGACGGTCGCCCACCTGTTCCTGCCGGTGGCCGATGCCGAAATAGCCGCTGCGGCTGAGCTGCTGTGCGTTGCGGTCGAAGTTGTAGTTTTCGGCGTTCTGCCAGCGGCGCTGGGCCTTGAGGTAATACAGCTCGTTGCTCGCGCTGACGTTATCGGAAATTTGCCAGTCGCTGGTCAGGCGCGTCCATTGATCGTTGTAGTGCTGCTTGTCGTTGCTGACGTTGTAGTTCTTGTCGCGCAAACCTTCGTGGAATCGGCCGTTGATCAATGGCGTGCCGAAGTAGTTCATCGGGTTCTGGTCGCCGTAGTCGTGGGCGAGGGTAAATGCCAGATCGTCCGTGGCCTGCCAGCGCAGGGCCGCGCTGACGAAGTCGCTGGAGGAATCGCCGCGATCGACCCAACCGTTGCTGCGCAGGCGATTGAGGTTCAAGCGATAACTCAGGGTATCGCTCAGCGAACCGCCGCTGTCGAACGCTTGTTGCTGACTGTCATAAGAGCCGTAACCGAGACGCACGTGGTTTTCGATCTCGCCTTCGAAGGGCTTTTTCGGGATCACATTGACCACCGCACCCGTCGCGCCTTCGCCGTACAACACCGAAGCCGGGCCGCGCAGCACATCGACGCGCTCCACCGACCAGGTGTCGACCGGGAAGGTCACGGTGCCCATGCCGGTGTACATCCGGTTGCCGTCATACAACTGCATCACCGAGTTCTGCCCGGTAAAGCCTCGTGCAGACAACGAGGTCCCGCCGTCGCCCGGCGTGCCGGTGCGGCTGATCCCGGTGCTGCGCGAGGCCGCGTCCTGCACGCTGCGGTCACCGCGCGCGCGGATCTGTTCGCCAGTCAGGCTTTCCACACTGGCGGGTGTTTCCAGTGCCGTGAGGTTCAGGCGCGAACCGGCGGTGGTCGGCGTGTTGAGGTTGACGGTTTCGTCGTCAACGGCCGGTGCGGTGATGGTGCCGGCGGGCAGCGTCAACGATTGCGCGTGGGCGTTGTTGTTCAGGGCGAGCAGGCAAAGGCCGGACAAGAGGTACTTGTTCATCGGGTGGGTGACACTTCTTCCAAAAGAAAACCCGCAGCAATGGCTGCGGGTTGGGCGGTGCATTTGCGTTATACAGTAACACTAAAAATGACCGTGCGATAAGCGCCCGAAGTCTACAGATCCCTCTAATACGCGCATCTCGGCTGTTTCATGATGAAGATGAGGCTGATTCAGTTTGTCGGGTGAATCGCGACAACAGCACTCGGTCCAGCAACCAGACCACCACCAGCGAAGCGCCCACCAACGGAAACGCCACCGCCAGCACCAGCATGATCGCTACCCCTGTTTTCCATTTCGGCAGGTCGTGGCGCAGCGGTGGAACACCGAACTTGCCTTGTGGCCGACGCTTCCACCAGATCACCACGCCGCTGACGGCACTGAGCAGAATCATCAGGCAGATCAGCAGCACGATGATCTGGTTGAGCACACCGAACATCTTGCCTTCGTGCAACATCACGCCGGTTTCCGTGGCGCGGGCCACGGGGCCGTAATGTTCCCAGCGCACGTCGGCGAGGACGTTGCCGGTGTACTGATCGATGTGCAGGGTCGCGTCGTTGCGCGGGTCATCGGCGAACACGGCGATGGTGAATACGCCGGTGGCCGTGGTCGGGAAAGTAATGCTGTAACCCGGCTCGACCTTGCGTTCCACGGCGATGTTCTGCACGTCTTGCAGGCTGATGGTCGGTGCGGCGGGGCCGGGTTGCGCACTGTCGTGGGCCATGTGTTCGGCGTGGTCGCCGGACATCGGCATCGGCGTGTTTTCCATCGCCCATGGCACGGTCTGGCGCGTGGCGGTGTTGAGGCTGCGGGCCTCGACGTCGGACTTGGGCATGTCATTCCACATGGCATCCGGGAACACGTTCCAGACCCCGGCGTATTGCTTGCCCCAGAACCCGGTCCAGGTCATGCCGCTGAGCAGCATCACCAGCAGAAACGCGGCGCCCCAGAACCCGGTGACGGCATGCAGGTCGCGCCATAGCACGCGACCGCGACTGCTCAGGCGCGGCCATAAAATGCCGGCCGCCTGACCTCGTGGCCACCACAGGAAGACCCCGGAAACCACCAGCACGATGCCCCAGCCAGCGGCCAGTTCGATCAGCCGGTCACCGACCGTGCCGATCATCAACTCGCCATGAATCGCTCGCGCTATCGCTTGCAGATTCTTCTTGGCGTCTTGCTCGCCGAGGATGTCGCCGTGGTACGGGTCGACGAAAACGTTCAGCTCATTGCCGCCATTGAGTACGACAAATTGCGCGCTGCGTTCGGCGTTGACCGGTGGCAGGTATTGCTTGATCGTCGCTTGTGGATACGCGTCTTTCACCCGCTTGAGCAAGTCGTCGGCCGGGACGCTGTGATGGCCGGCCGGGACGTTCATCAGGCTGTCGTACATCAACGAGTCGAGTTGCGGCTTGAACAGGTAAATGACACCGGTCAGGGCCAGCATCACCATGAATGGCGCGACGAACAGACCGGCATAGAAATGCCAGCGCCAGGCCAGGTTATAGAAATTCGGTTTGGGCTGTTTCATCGGTTGTGCTCCGCTTGGCTTGGTTCTTTTGTTGTTGTCTGGTGACTGCTGCGCAGTCATTCGCGGGCGAGCCTCGCTCCTACAGGTCCAGTGGCGTTCGCACCGATTGTGATCGACGCGAATTTTGTAGGAGCGAGGCTTGCCCGCGAAGCTTTTAGAAGCTCATATCCACCTTGGTCCAGAGCGTTCGCCCCGGTTCTTTAATGGCCTGCGGGTCATTGGCCGGGTAGCCAAAACCGGCGTTGCCGGCCAGGTTCAAATGCTCGGCGTACGCCTTGCCGAACAGGTTGTCGACGCCGCTGCTGACCTTCCAGTTCTTGTTGATCCGATAGGCGCCATTGAGCGAGAACACGCCGAACCCGGAGGACTTGTCGAAGTCCTTGCCGACCACGTTGCCCTTGTTCTGATCAATGCGGTTTTGCGCCGCGACCACCCGCCACAAGGCGCCGGCGCTCCAGTTGTCTTCGCTGTAGGTCAGGCCGAATCGCGCGTCCAGCGGCGGCATTTGCGGCAATGCCTTGCCGTCGCTGCTGTTCTTGCCCCAGGCGTAGGCCAGGGTTGCGTCGGCCTTCCAGTTCGACGTCAGCCTGTAGGCCGCCCCGAGTTCACCGCCCATGATCCGCGCGTCGATGTTCTCGGCTTGCGAGGTCGTGCCCATCATTCCCGACTTGTAATTGAACAGGATGTAATCGCGCACCTGTCCGACGTAACCCGAGGCCCAGGCTTCGAGGTCTTCGGTCTTGTATTGCAGGCCGAAGTCGAGCTGGGTGGTTTTTTCAGGCTTGATCGAGTCGAAGGCGTTTACCGAGCCGGCAGGTCCCGAGTTGGGCGAAAACAGCTCCCAGTAATCCGGGAAACGCTGGGTGTGACCGAGGCCTGCGTACAGCGTGGTCGGGCTGTCTGCCAGATCATGCTCGTAACGGACGAAGCCGCTGGGCAGGGTGTCGGCGCGGGTGTCGTCGGCGGTCGGGTTGGCGCGGGTCATCATCCCCGAGCCAGTGGTCTGCCGAAAATCCTTGGCCGAAGCACGGTCCAGTCGCGCGCCGGTAATCAGTCGATCACGGTCGGCGGCGTACCAGGTCAGTTCGCTGAACACGCCGTAGTTATGGAAATCGGCGTCCTTGTTGCGCGGCAGATCCTTGTAGGTGTCGATGCCCATGGCACTGCGCTTGCGGTGCTCGCTGGTCTGCGCGTCGATGCCGCTGATCAATTGCACATCGGCCCAGCGCCACGTGGCTTTGATCCGTGCGCCCAGGGTTCGGCGATCGACACTGGAAGCCATCGGGCCGGCCATCATCCCGGTGCCGGACGGCGTGCGCAGGGTGTAGTTGTCCATCACGTGGTCGGCGTAGTTGTAGTAGATCTGTGCTTCGACCTTGTCGAGCACGTCGCCGATATTGGACTTCTCGAAACGCAGGCCGAGGCTTTCGCGCTTGAACTGCGCGCCGTCCATGCCGCGTCCGGCGTAACGGGCTTCGCCATCGCCTTTGCCGGCGGTCAGCTCCAGCAGGGTGTCGGCGTCCGGGGTCCAGCCGAGTGCCACGTCGCCATTCCACTTGTCGTAACGCGAGGCCACGGTGTCGTTGTTGCCGTCCCGATAATCGTCGGAATGCGCGGTGTTGCCGATCACTCGCACGTAGCCCAATGACCCGCCGGCAGCGGCGTCCACTACTTTGTCGAAACGGCCGTTGGAGCCGGCCAATATGCTGGCATTCACTCGGGTGCCGAGTTCGCCGAAGCTTTCCGGGTCACGGTCGAACAAGATGGTGCCGGCGGATGCGCCCGGCCCCCAAAGCACCGTTTGCGGGCCTTTGATGACGGTGAGTTTGTCGTAGGTTTCCGGTGAGATGTAGGAGGTCGGCGCGTCCATCCGGCCGGGGCAGGCGCCGAGCATCTGGCCGCCGTTGGTGAGGATGTTCAGGCGCGAGCCGAACATTCCGCGCAGCACCGGGTCACCGTTGGTGCCGCCATTGCGCACCAGGGCGAAGCCGGGGATGGTCTTCAAGTAGTCACCACCGTCGCTGGCCGGTACCGGTTGGCGTGGGTCTTTGGGGTTGGTGACGATGGTCAGCGGTGAACTCGGTGCGATGGCGGTGATCACCGTCGGGCTCAGTTCTTCACTGTGGCCGGCATGATCATCGGCCAGCACCATCGGTGTCAGCAGTGCGCCGCAAAGAACGGCGGTGGCTTGCCTGAAACGAACGCGCGTTTCGTTCAGGGCAAAAGAAGCTTGGGCGGCGCTCAAGCGTGTGTCAGCAGAAAACCTGGACATGACAATTTCCATCGAACAGTCGTAAACGACACGGCCGGCAGCCTGCGCAATGCCTGTGGGGGCGGGCGTGCTCGCGATGTGGGTGGGTCAGCCCCACCGCTTTCGCGAGCAAGCCCGCTCCCACAGGTTGCTTTGCTGTCTTCTAACCGTGTGAGATTGGGGAGATGTTTACGCGACGATGGGTGGTGCGCGGGTGCGGGCACCGGGGAAGAAGGTTTGCCGGGCGTGGCCCAGGCGGGTGGCGGGTGTACTGAAGGTGCTGGTTTTTGGGGCGTCGAATGCAACGAAAGACTGGCCGCCCGTCAGCGCCGGGCAGTTGAACAGCAGGCTGCAATAGCCGCACTTTTCCCAGATCGCATGATGGGAGGTTTTGGGTGGACAGTGCTCGGCGGCGGGTGTCGCGCCGTGCTCGCCGTGCGCCATCGCTGACATGTCCATGCTCATGTCCATCGACATGTTCATGGACATCGAAGAGGCGCGCTGATCCATCGGCATCGACTGAGAAATCAGCGGGCCGATGAAGATCATCAACATGGCGAACAGGCTGATCCAGCTGCCGCGTGTCAGGCTCAATGGCTGACGACGGGGCGCGGATGGCCTGGCGCTAAGCGGGCGCATGGGCGTATTCAGCTCTGGCAGTTACGGATTGTGTGCGTGCACTTGCACGCCGCCCGGTGCGGTTTTCTGCACCGAGACTTCGACCGTCACATCACCGGACTTTTCGAAATGCATCGTCAGCGGGAACCGCTTGCCGTCGCTCAGCAGGCTGCGGTCTTTCAGGTCCAGCAGCATCACGTGGTACGCCATCGGTGCAAACGTGACGTCGCCGCCAGCCGGGATTTCGACGGTTGGCACCTGCTGCATTTTCATCAGATCGTTCTGCATCACGTGCTCGTGCAACTGGGCGATGCCTGCAATCGGTGAGTCGACGCTGAGCAGTTTGTCGGCGGTTTTGCCGGGGTTTTGAATCACGAAGTAAGCCGCAACGGTCGGCGCGTTCGGTGGCAGTTCCTGCGACCACGGATGTGCGATTTGCAGTTCGCCAGCCTTGTATTCATGGGCATTGGCAAAGCAGGCAGGCAGCAGCAATGCAGCCAGAACGATGAGTTTGTTCAACATGGCAGTTCTCCAGAACGATTCAAAACGCAGGTCAATTGCGAGAAGGAATCACACCAGAGGGGATGCGCGGGGGTTGAGATTCGGCCATTGCTGGCGCGGAGTGGGAGTGTCGAGAGCGGTGGCGGGCAGGCTTCGATGGGACTCGAAACGCGCGAAATACAACTGCGGCACATGCCCGGGCAACGCCACCAACGGCGCAGAACCGGAACAGCACCAGCAATGCTGCATGTTGGAATGAACGTCGTTCTGCGGCGCTTTCTGATCAAGCGTCCCCAGCGAAATCGCCACCATCTTCGTGCCGGTGGACGAGCAGAAACTGCCCCACAACACCTGTTCGGCCGGCGATTTCGCCGTCTGCGCCATCGCTCCGGTCATCGGCATGGCGAGCATGTTGAACAGCACTGCGAAGCAGGCTATCCAGGCAATTGCGAGCCGTTGTCGGGACATGGGACAGATCCGGTTGGGTGGGAGATCAGGCGCGGCTATTTAGCCTGATCAGTGCCGATAAGTAAAAACGCGGCCTGCGGTTTGGTGTCGCAGCGTGTTTCAAATGAGTGTAGCGGCTCCCATTTGAAATGCCGGGGGCTGGCCCGGGAATAATTACTGATCGGTCAGAGTATTTCGGCGAGCGCCTCCAACACCTGCACTACCGACCCAAACTCCCGCTCCACCCCCGGCAACACCGGCCGTTTCAACACCAGCACCGGCACTCCACGCTCCCGCGCCACTTCGAGTTTCGGCTCGGTGGCGGTGCTGCCGCTGTTTTTGCTGATCAGCACATCGATCTGCCGGCGCTCGAACAACTCACGCTCATCCTCGATCAGAAACGGCCCGCGTGCGCCGATCACTTCGCAGCGCTCGTTGCCCGGATAAACGTCCAGGGCGCGCAACGTCCAGAATTGCTGCGCAGGGATTTCATGCAGGTGTTGCAAGGGTTCGCGGCCGAGGGTGAACAGTGGTCGGCGGAACGGTTTGAGTGCTTCGATCAGCTCGGCCCAGTCACTGACTTCGCGCCAGTCATCCCCGGCTTGTGGTTGCCAGGCCGGGCGGCGCAGTGCCCAGCAGGGAACGCCGGACATCCGCGCAGCGGTCGCGGCGTTCTGGCTGATTTGCGCAGCGTAGGGATGAGTCGCGTCCAGCAGCAGATCGATCCCTTCGTCGCGGATGAACTGCGCCAGGCCGTCCGCGCCGCCATAACCGCCAACGCGAACCCGACAGGCCAGATCGGTCGGCACACGACCGACGCCGGCCAGGCTGTAGATGTGTTCCGGCCCCAACGTGCGGGCGATGGCCAGCGCTTCCGTCACACCGCCGAGCAGCAATAGGCGTTTCATTGAAAAGCTCCTGCGTGGCCGACAATCCCGCCTTGTCGATCGATGGCAAACACTTCGACCTGAACCTGCGCCGGCACCACACTGCGGGCAAAATCCAGTGCGTGCCGGCATACCGCGTCGCCGAGTGCGATGCCGGCGGCGCTGGCCATGGCCAAGGCCTGTTGACTGGTGTTGGCTTCACGTATTGCCTGCTGCAGCGCTTCGTCCGCGCCGACCGCCGCCGCCCATTCGGCCAGTTGCGGCAGGTCGATGCTCGAATGCCGACTGTGCAGATCCATGTGCCCGGCCGCCAGTTTGCTGATCTTGCCGAAACCACCACAAATGCTGAGTTTGGCCACCGGCACTTTGCGCAGGTGTTTGAGCACCGCACCGACGAAGTCGCCCATTTCGATCAGGGCGATTTCCGGCAGGTCGTAGACTCGGCGCATGGTGTCTTCGCTGGCGTTGCCGGTGCACGCGGCGATGTGCAGGTAACCGTTGGTTTTCGCCACGTCGATGCCCTGATGGATCGAGGCAATGTACGCCGCACAGGAAAACGGCCGG
This sequence comes from Pseudomonas sp. FW300-N2A2, assembly GCF_017351735.1. Taxonomy (NCBI): domain Bacteria; kingdom Pseudomonadati; phylum Pseudomonadota; class Gammaproteobacteria; order Pseudomonadales; family Pseudomonadaceae; genus Pseudomonas; species Pseudomonas sp. FW300-N2A2. The sequence continues at coordinate 395,830 of NZ_JACNDU010000002.1, forward strand.
ACGATGCCGCTGGTGCCGAGAATCGACAGGCCGCCGAGAATGCCCAGCCGTGGGTTCATGGTTTTCAACGCCAGCGCCTCGCCGCCCTCGACATTCACCGTGACCTCAAAGCCGCCGGGGTAATCGAGCTCTTGCGCGAGTGAGGTCAAATGATCGCTGATCATCTTGCGCGGCACCGGGTTGATCGCCGGCTCGCCGACACCCAGCACCAGGCCCGGTCGGGTGACGGTGCCGACACCACGACCGGCACAGAAACGAATGCCCGGTTCTGCGCTCAGTCGCACTCGGGAATAGAGCAGCGCGCCGTGGGTCACGTCCGGATCGTCCCCCGCATCCTTGATCGTTCCAGCTTCGGCGCCGTCATCCAGCAACCGGCAGAATTCCAGGCGCATCTGCACGCGCTTGCCTTTGGGCAGGACGATGTCCACGGCGTCTGCACTCGTTCCGCCGAGCAGCAATCGAGCGGCCGCCAGGCTGGTGGCGGTGGCGCAGCTGCCGGTGGTCAGGCCGCTGCGCAGCGGTGCGGGTTGTTCGGCGGTTTCGTCACGCATCGAAAGGTTTGACCACGTCCAGCAAAGTAATCGGCAAGGCCTGGCGCCAGGTATCGAAGTCGCCCAGCGGTTGCGCTTGGGCGATATGGATACGCGTCAGCTCGCCGCCATGTTGCTCGCGCCAGGCCATCAGGGTCATTTCACTTTGTAGCGTGACCGCGTTGGCGATCAGTCGGCCACCGGGTTTGAGCCCCGCCCAGCAAGTGTCCAGCACGCCTTCGCGGGTGACGCCGCCACCGATGAAGATCGCGTCCGGGCGCTCCAGACCTGTGAGGGCTTGCGGCGCACTGCCGCGAACCAATTGCAGGCCGGGCACGCCGAGCGCGTCGCGGTTGTGCTCGATCAACAGTTGCCGACCTTCATCGGCCTCGATCGCCAGCGCCCGGCAACCCGGATGGGCGCGCATCCACTCGATGCCGATCGAACCGCTGCCGGCGCCGACGTCCCACAACAGTTCACCGGGAACCGGGGCCAGGCGCGCGAGGGTGATTGCACGCACATCACGCTTGGTCAGTTGACCGTCGTGCCTGAACGCCGAATCCGGCAGGCCGGCCAGTCGCGAAAGGCGCGGCGTGTCGGGGTCGGCGATGCACTCGATGGCGATCAGATTGAGGTCGGCGATTGCCGGGTCGGCCCAGTCGTTGGCGACACCGTCGATGCGTCGCTCAGCCTCGCCACCCAAATGTTCCAGCACGCTCAGGCGGCTCGGCCCGAAACCACGTTCGCGCAACAACGCCGCTATTGCGGCGGGGCTTTGCCCATCGTTGCTGAGCACCAGCAAGCGAACACCGCTGAACAACTGCGCGTTAAGCGCCGCGACCGGGCGAGCGACCACCGACAGCGTGACCACATCCTGCAACGGCCAGCCCATTCGCGCGGCCGCCAGAGAGCAGGAAGAGGGCGCCGGCAGGATCAGCATTTCCGCGCTGGGCAATTGCCGGGCGAGGCTGGCGCCGACACCGAAGAACATCGGATCGCCGCTGGCCAGTACGCACACCGGCTCACCCCGCAAGGCCAACAACGCATCGAGGGAGAACGGCGTCGGCCAGAGTTTGCGTTCGCCACGGATGCAGGGCGGCAGCAGGTCCAGTTGGCGCTGACTGCCGAAGATCTTCGAGGCAGCCAGCAACGCATGCCGGGCATTCCTGCCCAAACCCTTGAAGCCGTCTTCACCAATGCCTGTCACGGTCAGCCAGCGAGCCATGTGTGATCTCTATTCATCTGCATAAAGCGGCACATGATAACGCGGCAGACGCGGAGGCGAGTAATAGAATGTTTTAAGTTGGTTTTGTTAGTCTGTAGCTGGTCATGGTTAAGTTATGTAGTTTGAATGCTCGTGCACTAACTTGATTATGGTTTAAAAGGAATTGACTATGGTTATTGATAAAACAGGGAGCCTGGACTTGATGGCTTATTCCGATGCGTTCGACCGAGACTTCGCACCACGGCAAACAAAGAGCTCTCGACTTTACGTCGCGCAGGATCAGCAAGGCGCTGCCGGGTCGCTATCGGGTGGCAACCTGATCAGCACGGCCAGGGGCGTGTCGCGTCAGGACAAGCGTGACGTCAACTCCAGCGTGCGTTATGCGCAGTGGTATGCGAGTCAGCAGCGCAATAGGGACACAGATCCCCAGGGCTGGTTTTCCTTGTTTGCCGTGGTGTTATGGGACTTGGGTTGGGAAATTGACGAACGCAGGGTTGTCGAGAAAAGTTACAGTAACTTTGCAGGAAAAGTTACTCAGATTTATTTGAACAGAATTGCCGCTGTTAATAGTCAGATGGCGATAGTTACAAAAAACATGTTTGATTCATTGTTGGCTAATTCGTCGGCGCTTTGGTCATTGGCCACCGAAAGTCTGCGTGGCAGGGAGTTTTCCATTGCCCCCGCTGAATACGACAAACAAGGGAAATTATCACTGGACCTGAATGACTTTTCGCTTCGGGCGCTGGCGCAACGGGAAGATTTTCTGTTTTGGGACTGGAAGGAGGGCAACGTGACGCTCACGCATCGAGCCGCCCCTTTCACCCTGAACAGGGCACGCTTCGATAAAGTCCGCCCGGAGTTGAACGATCGGCTCGACCGGATCGCTGACGCCATTTTCGAGTTTTATTCAGAGCGCCTGTGAGGGAGGCCGCCTGATGGATTCAAGGTCGGAGCAAATGCGACACGTGGTCTTATGATGCTGCGCGGCAAAGCAGGCATAATACCGCTCGCCTCCGACGGGGGGCGCTCCCACTTCAGATCCGGTCATCCCTTTGAACGAACTCCCTATGTCCCGCGCTTTACGCCCCTCGGCCTGTCCGGGGCTGCTGCGTATCGTCCAGGCCAGAGACGGCGGTATCTGCCGGATAAAACTGGCGGGCGGCACCCTCACTTCCGAGCAGGCAAACGCTGTCGCCGAAGGTGCACAGCGTTATGCCGGCTCAGTGATCGAGGCCACTAACCGGGCCAACCTGCAGATTCGCGGCATCGTCAAAGAGCAGGAAGCGTTGATCGAAAGTCTGCTCGCCGCAGGCCTTGGCCCTTCGCATGCGGCGGGCGACGATGTGCGTAATCTGATGTTGAGCCCGAGCGCGGGTATCGATCGGCAGATGCTGTTCGACACGCGTGAATTGGCCGCTCAGATCCTCGCCACCCTGCAAGGGCAAGAACGCTTTCACGACCTCAGCGCCAAATTCGCCGTGCAACTGGATGGCGGCGAACGCCTGGCGATGCTCGAACACCCCCACGATCTGTGGTTGTCCGCGGTCGAGCGAGAGGGCGAGCGATGGCTGGCTTTCGGTCTGGCGGGATGCCCCACCGATCAACCGGCCGGTCGTGTTCCACTGGAAGATGGCCACGCGCTGGTGGTCGCCGTGCTGGAGCTTTTCCTGGAACTGGCGGGACCTGAACACACGCGGATGCGCCACTTGCTGGTCGACGTCCCTCAAGCCGAATTTCTCGCTCGCCTCGCCGAACGACTGCCTTTCCAGCCCGTTAGCATCTGGCAACGTTCAGTCAGTAACGAGGTGCTGCACATTGGCGCGCACCCGCAGGCGCAAGCCGGTCATGTCTATGTCGGGGGCGTGCCGCCTCTCGGACGACTCGATAGCACCATGCTTCGGGGCGCCGCTCGACTGGCGCAGGAATACGGCGATGCAACGCTGCGGTTCACGCCATGGCAAAGCCTGTTGTTGCCGAACATTCACCACGACAACGCCGATGAAGTCATCCGCCGCCTGCACGCGTTGGGCCTGGTCTGCGATGCCGGTCAGGCCTTGTCGCGGTTGATTGCCTGCACTGGCTCGACGGGCTGCGCCAAGGGCCTGGCCGATACCAAGCAGGACGCTCTGCAACTGGCCGCGTTGCTGCAACGCCATGGCCAACTGCTGAGTGTGCATCTGAGTGGTTGCCCGCGATCCTGTGCCGCCGCGCACAGTGCGCCGGTCACTTTGCTGGCCGTCACCCCCGGTCATTACGACCTCTATTTTCGCGAAGCGGGGCAGCCGGGTTTCGGCACCCTGCACGCACGCAACCTTACTATTGAAGCGGTCGACGCCTTGCTCGACGCCCGCTCACGGAGCCCCCTTGATGCTTGATTACATCCGCGACGGTCAGGAGATCTATCGCAACTCCTTCGCGATCATTCGTGCCGAGGCCAACCTCGAGCGAATCCCGGCCGATCTGGAAAAACTCGCGGTGCGGGTGATACACGCCTGCGGCATGGTCGATGCGATTGACGGCCTGCAATTTTCGGAAGGTGCGGGCAAGGCCGGGCGCGATGCCTTGGCCGCCGGTGCACCGATCCTGTGTGATGCGCGGATGGTCTCCGAAGGCGTGACCCGCACGCGTTTACCCGCGAACAATGAAGTCATCTGCACCCTGCGCGATGAAAGCGTTCCGGAGCTTGCCCGTGAACTGGGCAACACCCGTTCCGCCGCCGCGCTGGAACTGTGGCGCCCGCACCTGGAAGGCAGCGTGGTGGTGATTGGCAACGCGCCGACCGCACTGTTTTATCTGCTGGAAATGCTCGACGCCGGCGCGCCGAAACCGGCGCTGATCCTTGGCTTCCCGGTGGGCTTCGTCGGTGCCGCCGAATCCAAGGCCGCACTCGCCGCCGACAGTCGCGGTGTGCCGTTCGTCATCATGCAAGGCCGGCTGGGCGGTAGCGCCATGGCAGCCGCCGCCGTCAATGCCCTCGCCACGGAGATCGAATGATGCAGCAACCTGGACGTTTGATCGGCCTCGGCGTCGGCCCCGGTGATCCGGAACTGATTACCGTCAAGGCCCTGCGCCTGCTGCGCGAATCGCCGGTGGTGGCGTACTTCGTTGCCAAGGGCAAAAAGGGCAACGCCTTCGGCATCATCGAAGCGCATTTGCAGGACGCTCAGACCCTGCTGCCGCTGGTGTATCCGGTGACCACCGAAGCCTTGCCGGCACCGTTGTCCTATGAAGAGGTGATCAGCGATTTCTACGATGCGGCCGGCGAAGAACTCGCCGCGCACCTGGATGCGGGCCGAGACGTGGCGGTGATCTGCGAAGGCGATCCGTTCTTCTACGGTTCCTACATGTACCTGCACGATCGTCTGGCCGAGCGATATGAGGCCGAAGTCGTGCCCGGTGTCTGTTCGATGCTCGGCGGCGCTTCGGTACTTGGCGCGCCGTTGGTGTATCGCAATCAAAGCCTGTCGGTGCTGTCCGGCGTATTGCCGCACGACGACCTCAAGCGGCGTCTCGCCGATGCGGATGCGGCCGTGATCATGAAGCTGGGGCGTAACTTCCCCAAAGTCCGTCAGGTGCTGGAAGAACTCGGGTTGGCAGAACGTGCGCTGTACGTCGAACGCGCGACCATGGCCAATCAGAAGATCGTACCGCTGGATCAGGTCGAGCCGATGTCCTCGCCGTACTTCTCGCTGATCATCGTTCCGGGTGAAAGGTGGCAAGGCTGATGACTCGTCCAGCTCCGGCGATTGTCATTCTCGGCAATGGCAGCCTCGCGACCGCGCGCAAGATTCAGCAGGTGTACCCGGGTGCCTTGATCCACGGTCTGGCCGAGCGGGTCGAGGGCGCGGACCGCATCTATCACGAGTTCGGCGCGACCCTGCGTGAGCTCTATCAGCAGGACACGCCGATCATTGCCCTGTGCGCCGCTGGCATCGTGATTCGCACTCTGGCGCCGTTGCTGCTGGAAAAGGGCGCCGAGCCACCGGTGCTGGCCGTTGCTGAAGACGGCAGCGCAGTGGTGCCGTTGCTGGGCGGTCTGGGCGGCGTGAACGTGCTGGCGCGAGAAATTGCGGCTGCACTGGACGTCGCGGCGGCGATCACCACCAGTGGCGAATTGCGCTTCGGCACCTGCCTGCTCAATCCACCCAGCGGTTATGCCCTGGGCGATCTCGAACTGGGCAAGCGCTTCGTTTCCGATTTGCTGGCCGGTGAAACGGTGCGCATCGAAGGCGCGGCCCCGTGGTTGGCGCAGGCGCAGTTGCCCGAGGACCCGCAGGCGCGGCTGGCCGTTCACGTCGGTCATGCCGAGCGTGCGCCGGCGGCCAACGAGCTGTTGATCTATCCGCGCAACGTGTTGGTGGCCGTCGGTACCGGCGTGGCGGATCTGCCGGGTGCGATTCGCGAGGCGTTGCATCAGGCAAAAATCGCCGTGCAATCGGTGGCCTGTCTGCTGGCTGCCGATAGCGAAATGTCGAGTGTGGCGCTGCGTGAAGCGGCGCTTGAGCTGGGTGTGCCGCTGCGTTTTGGCAACGATGTCGGCGCAGTCAGTGAGCTGGCACGCAACGCGCTCGGTCAGTCTGTGAAGATCTTCGGCGATGACACCCTTGCAATCGCGGTGGCCGGGCAACCTCTGGACCCATTGTCGATCGGGCGTCCTCGCGGTCGCTTGGCGGTGATCGGTCTTGGCCCTGGTGCTGCCGAGCTGATGGTGCCGGCGGTCAAGGCCGAACTGGCGCGCGCCAATGATGTGCTCGGTTACGAAACCTATGTGCGCATGGCCGGCCCGTTCCGTGCGGATCAAGTCATGCATTGCACCGATAACCGCGAAGAGATGCAGCGTGCGCGCCACGCATTTGAACTGGCGGCGCAAGGACGGTCGGTGGTGGTGGTTTCTTCCGGTGATCCGGGAGTGTTCGCCATGGCGGCTGCGGTGCTCGAAGCCCTTCACGAGTCCAGCAATGCCGCGTGGCACAACGTCGATCTGGAAATTCTTCCGGGGGTTTCTGCTTCGCTGGCGACGGCTGCTCAGGCCGGTGCGCCGCTGGGGCATGACTTCTGTGTGTTGTCGCTGTCGGACAACCTCAAGCCCTGGGAGATCATCGAGAAGCGTCTGGACCTTGCATCACAGGCCGACCTCGCCCTGGCGTTCTACAACCCGATTTCACGGTCCCGTCCATGGCAACTTGGCCGGGCGCTGGAGATCGTCGCGCGATACCGCACACCTGCGACACCGGTGGTGTTAGGGCGTGACATCGGTCGCCCGGGGCAGACGCTACGAGTGACGACGCTTGGCCAGTTGACCCCGGACCAGGTGGATATGCGCACCATGGTCCTGGTGGGTTCGTCTACGACCTGCGTGTTTTCGCGTATGGGGGGCGGTGACTGGGTGTACACGCCGCGTTGGTATGGAGAAAAGCCTGCCACCTGAAGCGTTGCGCTTCGCTAAAAAAAGCCACGGCCGGGTTTCCACTCGATTTGCCGTGGCTTTTTCTTTGCGCTGTCGTAAAAAACATTCGCCGTAGGGTGTAGGTTAATTCCTGAATGAATAGAGGGTATTTATCTTCTAGCGCTTTTGGTGAGTCGGATTATTTACCTTCCTGTGTAAGTTTGGTTCTTGTTTTTTAATGGGGCGTGCAGGCGTGTGCGGATCTATTGGGGTTTGCCGTTGTTTGGTTTTTATTGATTTGTTGTAATTGATTATGGGTTGTTACATCTCGGTATTTATAGATTGTTTTGTGGCTTTTTTATAAGTTCTGGTGCTGTTGAATCTATCCGGTGGGTGCGATAGTTTTTTCGACGGAGCCAGTTCGGCTTCTATATATATTTGAATTTAAGGTTTATAAGATGAATAAAATGAATGAAGCAGAAGCCAGTCTTTATTTCGATCAATGTCTTGAACAGTGTCGAGCCAAGCTTGAACTTGCCGGTCCGAAAATCCAGGCGCGCTCTGCAGTAAAGTTGCCGATTGATCGGGATGAATTGAATGCCGCCATCATGGGCAGTGGCATCGTTGGTTTTCTGGAGGGGATGTCGAGGCGTAACAAACGCATTGTAAAAAACACCTACGCCTATGCCGATATTGCCTCAAAACTTCTATTTCCGGGGAAGGCAGAGAAGGTTGCTCGCTACGAGTGCTTTAAAAAATTGCTGTTTGCCACGGGCTGGACTGAGTATCACAGTGCGTTCACTCAGTACAAGTCAAGTACTGCCAAGTTGACGATGGATAATGTTGCGCTGGATATTGTTTATTCTGTCGCCGGTGGCGTTGCGGGTTCTGCTGGGGGCGCGTTGAAAGTTGTAGCGGAAAAAACCATTGAGGCGCTGAAAAAGCAACCTGATGCGGTCAAGCTATTTGAACGTCATGCTGTCGAATCCAGTGGTGCGAACTTCGGTGTGTCTGTGTGCAAACAAGACGAAGACGCTGAAGTTACGATGGCCGTAGGCACAGTGCGTTACGACTCATCGGTCAACAATGCCAAAGTTATTTTTGTCGAATGGAACAGCTCTGACGTTGAGATGTATCAAGGTAAAGCGCTCTTTACCATTCATGAGGAGGACTTGCGCAAAGAGGCTGAGTGCATCAAATACCTCGACGATCTTCGCGAGGCTGTGTTCATGGAGTTTTCGCCTGTTTAAAAGAACCGGGTTGCCAGAGGCATCAAGCCTCTGGCATTCCATCGTCCTACGGCACCAGATACCCTTTCACACCGGTGAAAATGATCTGCGCCGCCAGTGCACACACAAACAACCCCATCAGCCGACTGACAATCTGCAAGCCCTGGTCGCCAAGAATGCGTTCGATGCGGTTCGACAGGTAAAGCACCACACCGACGGTAAAGCTGGCCAGGGCAATGCTGAGGATGGCGGTGAGCTTGTCATCCCAGTGGGGCTGGCTCACGCCCATCACCAGCAAGGCGCCGATGGTGCCGGGGCCGACGGTCAGGGGGATGGTCAGCGGGACGATGGTGACGTCCTGCTGCACGTTATCGGTCTGGACCGCCGACTTGCCTTGGGCCATGCCCAGCGCAGAGATAAACAGCACGCTGCCGGCACCGATGCGGAACGCATCCACGGTAATGCCGAAAACACTGAAAATGTACCGTCCGAACAAGTACAGCAAGACACTGGAAATCAGTGTGGCCGTTGCCACTTTCCAGGCCAGCCGCCGTTGTTCCTTGCGCGAATAACCGCGGGTCAGGCTGATGAAACAGGACAACACGAAGAACGGGCTGTAGAGCACCAGCATCTTCAGGTAAACGCTGAACAACACGTGGAGCATGATGCAGGCTCACTGGCGAGAGAAGTCGTGGGGGAGTCTATCAGGCGTTGCAGGGTCTGTCGGCTCAGGACGGTTGTGTTGCCGTCCGTTGCTGCTGATCGCGCTGGGCAACCCAATGTTCGATCAGCTCGCGCAACTGCGACAGCTCGACCGGTTTGGCCATGTGGCCGTCCATGCCGGCCTGACGTGCGCGCTCTTTATGCTCGGCGAGGATGTGTGCGGTCAATGCCACCACGGGGGTGCGAATCCGTTGGTTGCCGACTTCCCAGGCACGCAATTGCTGGGTGGCCGAGAAACCGTCGAGGATCGGCATTTCACAATCCATCAGCACCAGGTCGTAACGTTGGGCTTTCATTGCTTGCAAGGCTTCTTCGCCATTGCTGGCGGTGTCCGGTTGCAGGTTGAGTTTGCCCAGCATGCCGCGAATCACCTTGGTCGAGATGCTGTTGTCTTCGGCCACCAGAATGCGGAAGTCGCTGGGAACCTTGACCGGCAGGGTCGGGCCGGTGGATGGGAACTGCGATACCGCGAGGCCCTTGTTGCGTTGATTCAGTTCATCCGCCAGCGTGGTCTTCAGGGTGTAGCCGGCCACCGGTTTGGCGAGGATGCGTTTGATCCCGGAGTTGCGCGCGATGATCTTGCTCGGCGCATTACTGATGCCCGTGAGCATGATCAGCAGGATGTCGTGGTTCAGGCTCGGGTCTTCCTTGATCTTGGCCGCCAGTTGCATGCCGGTCATGCCGGGCATGTTCTGGTCCAGCAGGACCACGTCGAAGTAATCGCGCAGGTGAGCCTTGGTGCGCAGCAGCGCCAGGGCTTCCTTGCCGGACGGCACCGCACTGACATTCAGGCCCCAGGCACTGCACTGCTGCACCAGCACCTTGCGGCAAGTGTCGTTGTCGTCCACCACCAATACCCGTGCGCCTTGCAGCGGGCCATCGAGGTCGGACGTCGGGTGTTCGAGGCGGTCGGGGTCCAGCGGCAAGGTCAGCCATAAGGTGCTGCCCTGGCTGGCGCCGCTCTTGATGCCGAATTCCCCTTGCATCAGGCGAATCAACTGACGGGCGATCACCAGCCCCAGGTTGCCGCCCAGGCGGGTGGTCGAGAGGAAGTTCTTGCTGTGCAGTTCGGCGTGCATCAGCGCGTCGCGTTCTTCGGCATCCATCGGCTCGCCACTGTCTTGTACGGCAATGCGCAAACGCGGTTTGGCCGTGCGCTCGTCGAGGGCGACGACAATCAGGATCTCGCCTTCGTCGGTTTTCTTCAGGGCGTTTTCCAGCAGGCTCAGCAGCGTCTGGCGCAGGCGCGTCGGGTCACCGCTGATGACCCGCGGCACTTGTGGCTGGATAAAGCTGATCAGCTCGACGTTCTGCTGTTCGGCCTTGGCGCGGAAGATACTCAGGCAGTCTTCGATCAGTGCATTGAGATCGAACTGCACATCGTCGAGCTCGATTTGCCCGGATTCGAGCTTGGAGATGTCGAGAATCTCGTTGATCAGGGTCAGCAGTTCGTTGCCGGCGCTGTGAATGGTTTGCACATAATCGCGCTGCTTGACCGAGAGTGGCGTGCCCAACAACAGTTCGGTCATGCCCAGTACGCCATTCATCGGGGTACGGATTTCATGACTGATCTTCGCCAGGAATTCGGCCTTGGCATTGATCTCGGCGTTGCTGGCGGCCAGATCGCGGCTGACGCTGAAACGGTCTTCGGTGATGCTGCGCTGGCGTTCGCTCAGGGCAATGCTCATCAACAGGCCGCTGATGCAAATGAACACCAGCAGGGCAATGATCAGGCCTTGCGGTTCTACCAGCGTCAGGCCCAGCAGCGCCGGCAGGATAATCAGCGTGCCGACGTTGAACACCACCATGGCGGCCACGAACAGTCGGGCCGGGCGATAGCCTTTTTGCCAGTGCCAGGCGCTGACGAACAACATGGTGAGGCCCGCGAGGGCGACCAGCGCGTAGGTGATGATGTTCAGCGGCAGCGTGTTGACGAACAACAGCAGCAGACCGCAAGCCACAATGAACAGGATGTCGCCCAGCAGCAGCTTGTTCAGCGGGTGCGGGCCGAGCGGGGCGAAGAAACGGTAGGCAAACATCAGCCCGCACGGTGCGGTCAGCAGCAGGGCGAGGTAAGCGCCCGGGGTTTGCACCGCATGCCAGTCCGACAGCCATGGGCCCGCGAGATTCAGCAGCAGCGCCAGGCTGATCATCAGCAGCGCTTCACAACCTGCCAGCCACAGGCTGCTGCGCGAGCGGGTGTAAGCGTAACGGATCAGGTTGTGCAGGATCAGCATCCCGATGCAGCCGAACAGCAGACCGTAAATCAGCGTCTGGCTCTGATTGGCTGCGGTCATGATTGCCGATTGCAGGGTGATGTAAGGCCGCATCTGGTGGTCGGACACCAGGCGCAGGTAGACGTCGAGGGGTTTGTCGCTTTGCGGCAACGGCAACATGAAGTCGCTGTTGGGTAACGGCCGTTCTGCCTGAGGCTGTTCGGTGCCGGTGTTCAATTGCTCGATCAGCTTGTCGCCGTCCAGCACATAAAGATTGAGGTGCGACAGGTCGGGAGCGAACACCCGCAGCAACTGCTCATGCTTGCCGGGTGCCAGCCTGAAGCGTAGCCAGAGTGCACCACCGGGCTCGGCCGCGGTGAGGCGTTCGAGTTCGATGGGGCTGAATTGATTGGTGAAACGAGCGGAACGGATGTCGCTGAGTTGCAGGTCGCCCTGTTCGTCAAGCAATAGCGCCCAGCCACTGCCTTGCGCGGCCTGGGCCGAAAGCATGCAGAGCAGCGTCAGCAGCGTGACTGTGAAACCTATGGCAATCCTGAGCCAGCGCACGGCGAAATCCCTTCGTAGGTTGATGCCAGAATATAACTATGCGCGGCGCCGGAATAGTCCGGCAAGGGCCTGAATCCCAAGCCCTGCCGAATGGATCGCTTATTCCTGATTTTCGCCACGCTCACGGGCAATGGCACGGTAGCCAATGTCCTTGCGATAGAAGCAGCCTTCCCAGTCAATCTTCGCGGCCAGCTTGTAAGCCTGCTGCTGGGCAGCATCGACGCTGGCACCCATGGCAGTGGCGCAAAGCACCCGACCGCCGGCCGTCACCACTTGACCGTCCTTGAGCGCAGTACCGGCGTGGAAGACTTTGCCTTCCAGCGCTGCGGCTGCATCCAGACCGTTGATGGCGACGCCTTTAGCGTAGTCGCCAGGATAGCCGCCTGCCGCCAAAACAATACCGACGCTCGGACGTGGATCCCATTGGGCTTCGACCTTGTCCAGCGCTTGCGCCAGGGCCGCCTCGACCAGCAACACCAGGCTCGACTGCAAGCGCAGCATAACCGGTTGGGTCTCAGGGTCGCCGAAACGGCAGTTGAATTCGATGACTTTTGGGTTACCAGCCTTGTCGATCATCAGGCCAGCATAGAGGAAGCCCGTGTAAACATTGCCTTCCTCGGCCATGCCGCGCACGGTCGGCCAGATCACCAGGTCCATGACGCGCTTGTGCACTTCGCTGGTGACGACTGGCGCAGGGGAGTAAGCACCCATGCCGCCGGTGTTCGGGCCGGTGTCGCCGTCGCCGACGCGTTTGTGGTCCTGGCTGGTGGCCATCGGCAGTACGTTCTTGCCGTCGACCATGACGATGAAGCTGGCTTCTTCGCCGTCCAGGAATTCTTCGATGACCACGCGCGAACCGGCTTCGCCAAACGCGTTACCCGCGAGCATGTCGCGCACGGCGTCTTCGGCTTCGGCCAGTGTCATGGCAACGATCACGCCTTTACCGGCGGCCAGGCCATCGGCCTTGATCACGATCGGTGCGCCTTTTTCACGCAGATAAGCCAGGGCTGGCTCGATCTCGGTGAAGTTCTGGTAGTCGGCGGTCGGGATCTTGTGGCGTGCCAGGAAATCCTTGGTGAAGGCTTTCGAACCTTCCAGCTGCGCGGCGCCAGCGGTCGGACCGAAGCAGTCCAGGCCACGGGAGCGGAACAGGTCGACGACGCCGGCAACCAGCGGCACTTCCGGACCGACGATGGTCAGGGAAACGTTTTTCTCGGCGAAGTCGGCGAGTTGCTCCAGTGCGAGCACATCGATAGCGACGTTTTCGCACTTGGCTTCAATGGCGGTGCCGGCGTTGCCCGGAGCCACGAAAACTTTCTGCACGCGCGGATCCTGAGCCACTTTCCAGGCCAGGGCGTGTTCACGGCCACCGCTGCCAATGATCAAAACATTCATTTCAAAAACCTCGGATGACGCTAATTCTGTTGAGCGCCGCAAGGGCGCTTTTCTGTGGGAGCTGGCCTGCCGGCGATGCAAACAACTCGGTTTATCGGCTAAACCGAGGGGATGCTATCGCTGGCAGGCCAGCTCCCACAGTTGATCGTCGTGCTTAGTGACGGAAGTGGCGCATGCCGGTGAACACCATGGCGATGCCGGCTTCATCAGCTGCTGCAATCACTTCGTTGTCACGCATCGAGCCGCCTGGCTGGATCACCGCAGTGATGCCGACCTTGGCCGCGTTGTCCAGACCGTCGCGGAACGGGAAGAACGCGTCGGATGCCATGACCGAACCCGCTACCTGCAAGCCGGCATGTTCAGCCTTGATCGCGGCAATGCGCGCGGAGTTCACGCGGCTCATCTGGCCTGCGCCGACACCGATGGTCTGACGGTTCTTGGCGTAGACGATGGCGTTGGATTTAACGTACTTGGCGACTTTCCAGGCGAAGATCAGGTCGTGGATTTCCTGTTCGGTCGGTGCACGCTTGGTCACGACTTTCAGGTCATCGGCGCTGATCATGCCGATGTCGCGGCTCTGTACCAGCAGGCCACCGTTGACGCGTTTGTAGTCCCAGGCAGCAGCGCGGTCAGCCGACCACTCGCCGCAGGCCAGCAGGCGCACGTTGGCTTTTGCCGCGACGATGGCGCGGGCTTCTTCGCTGACGCTCGGGGCGATGATCACTTCGACGAACTGACGCTCGACGATCGCCTTGGCGGTCTCGGCATCCAGCTCGCGGTTGAAGGCGATGATGCCGCCGAACGCGGATTCAGTGTCGGTGGCGTAGGCCAGTTCGTAGGCCTGACGGATGCCGCCTTCGGCGTCCGGGCTCACGGCAACACCACACGGGTTGGCGTGTTTGACGATTACGCAGGCCGGCTTGACGAAGCTCTTCACACATTCCAGCGCGGCGTCGGTGTCGGCCACGTTGTTGTAGGACAGCTCCTTGCCTTGCAGTTGGGTCGCGGTGGCGATACCGACTTCGGCAGGCTTGGCTTCAACGTAGAACGCCGCGCTCTGGTGCGGGTTCTCGCCGTAGCGCATTTCCTGAGCCTTGATGAACTGGCTGTTGAAGGTGCGCGGGAACTCGCTGCGACCTTCGGTGCTGAGGGTGTCAGCGGCCTGGTTCACGGTGCCCATGTAGTTGGCGATCATGCCGTCGTAGGCAGCAGTGTGTTCGAAGGCCTTGAGCATCAGGTCGAAACGCTGAGCGTAGGTCAGGCCGCCGGCCTTCAGGCTTTCCAGCACGTTGGCGTAGTCGCTGGCATTCACCACGATGGCCACGTCTTTATGGTTTTTTGCCGCGGAACGGACCATGGTCGGGCCGCCGATGTCGATGTTCTCGATGGCGGTCGGCAGGTCACAGCCTGGCTTGTTGATGGTGGCTTCGAACGGGTACAGGTTGACGGCCACCAGATCGATCGGCTTGATGCCGTGTTCGTTCATGATCGCGTCGTCGATACCGCGACGACCGAGGATCCCGCCGTGGATTTTCGGGTGCAGGGTTTTCACCCGACCGTCCATCATTTCTGCGAAACCGGTGTAATCCGCGACTTCCACTGCGGCAACGCCGTTGTCTCGCAGCAGCTTGAACGTTCCGCCGGTGGAGAGGATCTCGACGCCCAGGGCTTCAAGCTCTTTGGCGAATTCGAGGATCCCGGTCTTGTCGGAAACGCTGATCAAGGCGCGGCGGATCGGCAGGCGGGTAGTCTGGTCGGTCATTTCAATTTCCATCAAAAGCAAAGGAGTCAGCAAAAAAGGCGACCGTTTTTACGCGGGCGCCTTTCTGGTTTGATTGAATGCTTACAGCAAATCGTACTGCTTGAGTTTCTTGCGCAGGGTGCCTCGGTTCAGCCCGAGCAGCTCGCTGGCCTTGGTCTGGTTACCCTTGACGTAGTTCATCACGCACTCGAGCAGGGGCGCCTCGACTTCGGAGAGCACCAGGTTGTACACATCCGTGACGGCAGCGCCCTCAAGGTGGGCGAAATAATTGTGCAGCGCCTTCTCGACACTCCCGCGAAGGGTCTGGCCTTCTTCGCTCGGCGTATTGAGGTGCTGTTTCAAATTCACGTTGTCGCTCACGGGTGTTGTTCCACTCACTAAAGTCTCGGTCATCATCGTCATGCGGCCACCTCTTCTCCGTCCCCTGTCAGGCTCTTGTAACGTTCGGCGAAGAAGCCCTGAACGTTGGCGCATTGTGCTTCCGTATCTTCCAAACGATTGAAGTGGGCGCGAAACTCCCTGGCGCCCGGCAAGGTTGCGAGATACCAGCCCACATGCTTCCGAGCGATCCGGACACCCATGACATCTCCATAGAAGACGTGCAGTGCGGCCAGATGCTCTAGCAGAATGCGTTCCACCTCGATCAGCTCCAGCGCCGGGAGTTTCTCGCCGGTACGCAGGAAATGGTCGATCTCGCGAAAAATCCATGGCCGCCCCTGGGCAGCCCGTCCAACCAACAGTCCATCGGCACCGGTCGCGTCGAGCACGTAGCGGGCCTTTTCCGGCGAATCGATGTCGCCATTGGCGAAGACCGGCATCGACACCGCCTGCTTGATCGCGGCAATGGTGTCGTACTCGGCTTCACCGGTGTACAGATCGGCACGGGTGCGGCCATGGACCGCCAACGCCGTAATGCCTGCCTGCTCGGCGATCTTCGCCACCGTCAGACCGTTCTTGTTGTCCCGGTCCCAGCCGGTACGGATCTTCAAGGTAACCGGCACATCAACCGCAGCCACCACGGCCTGCAGGATCTCGGTCACCAGTGCTTCATCCTTCAACAATGCGGAACCGGCGGCCTTGTTGCAGACCTTCTTTGCCGGACAGCCCATGTTGATATCAATAATCTGTGCGCCCAGTTCGACGTTGGCCCTGGCCGCATCCGCCAGCATCTGTGCATCACCACCGGCGATCTGCACCGAGCGTGGCTCGGGATCACCTTCGTGGATCATGCGCATGCGCGATTTGCGGGTGTTCCACAAACTCATGTCGCTGGTGACCATTTCCGAGACTACAAGTCCTGCGCCCAGTCGCTTGCACAGCTGACGAAAGGGTTGGTCGGTGACACCCGCCATAGGGGCGAGAATCAAGCCGTTGTGCAATGTGTATGGACCGATGCGTACCGCCGACATAGGACTTTCCAGTTGTGGGGCCGGATCATGAGAGTTCGAAAAAGGGTTGGCATGATACCCGCTCTCGATGACTGGATAAAGGCTGAATTGAACAAAATCTGAACAGTTATTCTGTTATTGCCAGCAGTTTGGTATGAGCGGTCTCTGCCAGAAATGTGCCGTCAAACCCGTAACACTGAAGCGTTTCACTCGGGTGAGTGAAAGCTCAGGCTGTAGTTCACGGCTTTGGCGCCTGGGTCGAGGATGTCCAGGGCGATGTGGATCGGCGTTTGCGGCGGCATTTCCGCCATGCCTTCGAGATCGCCGTTGAGGTACTCGCCAGGCTTGAAGCGGCGGCTGGCGATCAGGTGACCGTTGAGGTCGGCAAAGCGCAGCTCCAGCAACGGGAACGGCTGGGAGAAGGGCGCGCGGTTGTAGATGATCGCGTCGACCACCAGCGCGCCATTGAATTCCGGATGGCTGCGCACCACCAGGTTGCTGCTCTTGATTTTCGCGATGTCGACTTTCGACGGCACGGTGCAGCCGATTTGCGGGCAGAACTGCTGGAACCACGGACGGTACTGATCCTGACGAGCCAGTTCGTCAAAATGGTAAGCGATGTATTGACCCGCGAGTGCGCCAGCGCCGAGCAGGATCAGCAGCAACCAGAAAAACCGTCGGCCCCAGGGTGAGCGGCGTTTTTGCCAGTCAAGTTGCAACGGGTCATCGGTCAGGTCTTGCAGCACCTCGGCACGTACGCCCGGTTCGCTGCGTTCACGGCGTTTGCGCAGCGGCTCGATCGAAGGCAGGTCGTCGTCGATATCGTCACTGGCGTCGGTGGCTGACAGGCGTTCGTGATGGAGCGGGGCGTCGAGTGGATCGTTCAGGCGCAGTTGCGGCGGCAGAGTCTCGTCGTCCAGTTCCACGGGTTCCAGGGACAGCGAGGGTTCGGTGCGCGAAGGTTTGCTCGGTTCGATCGCCGGCTCGGGCGTGAGGGGGACTTCGGCAGCTTCTGTCGCTTGCGCCGCTTCGGCGCGATCGGCGGCGGATTCGCTGAACAGGCTGTCGGACCACGGCTCTTCGTCGTGCTCGGCGCTATCGCGGCGGGCGCTCAGGCTGTCTTCGCGGTGGCGACCGAATTCGGTGGTCGGCTGGATTTCCCGCTGTTCCAGTCGAGCGAGTTCTTCATCCAGGTCCAGGCTGTCCAGGTCCAGTTCGGCTGCAGTCCACTGCTTCTGGCTGATGGCCCGAGGTTCTGGCTCGGCTGTCTCGACGATGGCCGGAGCCGCCGGGGGGATCACTTCCTTGCCTGCCTGCTCAAGCAGTTGCTTGGCGGCGTTGAACACCTGCAGGCACGAGCCGCAACGAACCACTCCACGGGCCACGCTCAACTGAGCATGGCTGACGCGGAAGCTGGTTTGGCAATGCGGGCACTGGGTGACGAAGCTGTCGGTCATGCGGCGATCCGGATTATGCAGGCGCTCATTCTAGCGCCGACGGCCAGTGATGCGCACCCAGCCATCGCGATTGGCGATCGGGTCCAGATCGAAGTCCTGCGCGTAGGCGGCGGCTACTTCATCACCTTGCTCGGCGAGGATGCCCGACAGCGCCAGGCGACCACCCGGCTTGACCAGGCTCGACAGTTGCGGTGCGAGGGAGACCAGCGGGCCGGCGAGGATGTTGGCCACCAGTACATCGGCCTTAACCTGTGGCAGATCTTCCGGCAGATACAGCGGGAAGAGCGCATCGGCGATGTTGTTGCGACCGGCGTTGTCGCGCGAGGCTTCCAGCGCCTGCACGTCGATGTCAGTGCCGACGGCTTCCTTGGCGCCGAGCAGCAGGGCGGCAATCGCCAGGATCCCCGAGCCGCAACCGAAGTCCAGCACGTTGCAGTCTTTCAGGTCCTGACCGTCGAGCCATTCCAGGCACAGCGCGGTGGTCGGGTGCGTGCCGGTGCCGAACGCGAGGCCCGGATCCAGCAGAATGTTCACGGCGTCGGGTTCAGGCGCGGCGTGCCAGCTCGGCACGATCCACAGGCGTTGGCCGAAGCGCATTGGCTGGAAATCGTCCATCCAGCTGCGTTCCCAGTCCTGGTCTTCGATGACTTCGCTGTGATGCTCGGGCAGCGGGCTGCCGGTCAGCAGCTCCAGATGCGCCAGGACCGAAGCGGCTTCGGTGCCGCCTTCGAACAGGGCCAGCAGGTGCGTGTGCGACCACAGCGGGGTGGTGTTGAGTTCCGGCTCGAAGATCGGCTGGTCTTCGGCGTCCATGAAAGTCACCGACACGGCGCCCACTTCAAGGAAAGCGTCTTCGTAGGTTTCGGCTTGTTCTGGGCTGATGGCGAGACGGACTTGCAGCCAAGGCATGGCGGGCACCTTTGAAAAATATTGATTGCAGCCTAGCGGGCTGCGAGAAGCGCGCAAGTTTACGCGAGCGCGAAGGGTTTGTGGGAGTGGCTTGCCCCTGCAGTTCACTGTGGGAGTGAGCCTGCTCGCGATAGCGGTGTGTCAGCTACATGAATGTTGTTTGGGGCGCCGCCATCGCGAGCAGGCTCGCTCCCACAGGTATTACGTGCTGCCCAGCATTGGATGAAACCTTCAGAAACAACAAAGCCGCCCGAAGGCGGCTTTGTTGATCAGGCTAAAAGCTTAGTGCTTTTCGCCAGCCAGCTTGTGTTCCAGGTAGTGAATGTTCACACCACCTTTGCAGAAGCCTTCATCGCGGGTCAGGTCGCGGTGCAGCGGGATGTTGGTCTTGATCCCGTCGACAACGATTTCGTCCAGCGCATTGCGCATGCGCGCCATGGCTTCGTCACGGGTTGCGCCGTAGGTGATCAGCTTGCCGATCAACGAATCGTAGTTCGGCGGAACGGCATAGCCGCTGTACAGGTGCGAATCGACGCGAACGCCGTTGCCGCCTGGAGCGTGGAAATGCTTGACCGTGCCTGGGCTTGGCATGAAGGTTTTCGGGTCTTCGGCGTTGATCCGGCATTCCAGCGCGTGACCGCGGATGACCACGTCATCCTGGGTGAACGACAGCTTGTTGCCGGCGGCGATGCTGAGCATCTCCTTGACGATGTCGATACCGGTGACCATTTCCGAAACCGGGTGCTCTACCTGGACACGAGTGTTCATCTCGATGAAGTAGAAGTGACCGTTTTCGTAAAGGAACTCAAAGGTGCCGGCGCCGCGGTAGCCGATGTCGATGCACGCCTTGACGCAGCGAGCGAGGACTTCCTGGCGTGCTTTCTCGTCGATGCCCGGTGCCGGCGCTTCTTCGAGAACCTTCTGGTGACGACGTTGCAGCGAGCAATCGCGGTCGCCCAGATGAATGGCGTGGCCCTGGCCGTCGGAAAGTACCTGAACTTCCACGTGACGTGGGTTGGTCAGGAATTTTTCCAGATAGACCATCGGGTTGCCGAACGCCGCGCCTGCTTCGGAGCGGGTCAGTTTCGCCGAAGAGATCAGGTCTTCTTCGCTATGCACAACGCGCATGCCGCGACCACCACCGCCGCCAGCGGCTTTGATGATCACCGGGTAACCGACTTCGCGACCGATGCGCAGAGCGGTTTCTTCGTCTTCCGGCAGCGGGCCGTCAGAGCCCGGAACGGTTGGAACGCCAGCAGCGATCATCGCGTGCTTGGCCGATACCTTGTCGCCCATCAGGCGAATGGTCTCGGCTTTCGGACCAATGAAAGCGAAGCCGGAGTTCTCGACCTGCTCAGCGAAATCAGCGTTTTCCGCAAGGAAACCGTAGCCTGGGTGAATGGCGGTGGCGCCGGTCACTTCAGCCGCGGCGATGATTGCCGGGATGTGCAGGTAAGAGTGGGCGGCCGAGGCCGGACCGATGCAGACGGATTCGTCTGCCAGGCCCAGGTGCATCAGCTCTTTGTCGGCCTTGGAGTAAACGGCGACGGTCTTGATGCCCATCTCTTTGCAGGCACGCAGAATCCGCAGTGCGATCTCACCGCGGTTGGCGATCAGAACTTTTTCCAACTTCGCAGTCATCAAAGTTTCTCCGCGGTTCAAACGATGGTGAACAGCGGTTGGTCGTACTCAACCGGCTGGCCGTCTTCGACGAGGATGGATTCGATCACACCGCTGGTTTCAGCTTCGATGTGGTTCATCATCTTCATGGCTTCGACGATGCACAGGGTGTCGCCTTTCTTCACGGTCTGGCCGACTTCAACGAAGGACGGCGAGCTTGGCGAAGATTTGCGATAGAAGGTGCCGACCATTGGCGAACGGGCAACGGCGCCGTTCAGGGCAGGGGCGGACGGTGCAGCAGGAGCGGCAGCGGCGGCAACCGGGGCAGCAGCGGCAGGCGCTGGAGCCGGAGCGTGCATTGGCGCCGGAGCGTAGTATTGCTGAGCCGGGGTTTTGCTATGGCGGCTGATGCGAACGGACTCTTCGCCTTCCTTGATCTCGAGCTCGTCGATGCCGGACTCTTCCAGCAGTTCGATCAGTTTCTTAACTTTACGGATATCCATGAATCATCAACTCCCAAGGGTCGGTCAGGGGCGTATAGCTTGTTGTTCAAGCTGCTCTAGTGCAGCCTCCAGGGCCAGTCGATAACCGCTGGCGCCAAGGCCGCAGATCACTCCCACCGCTACGTCGGAGAAGTAAGAGTGATGGCGGAAAGGTTCGCGTTTGTGCACGTTAGACAAATGCACTTCGATGAATGGGATGCTCACCGCCAGCAGCGCGTCACGTAATGCGACACTTGTGTGTGTAAAAGCTGCTGGATTGATCAGAATGAAGTCCACACCTTCGCTGCGGGCAGCGTGGATGCGGTCGATCAATTCGTACTCGGCGTTGCTTTGCAGGTGCAGCAAATGATGGCCGGCTTCACGAGCGCGGCGTTCCAGGTCCTGATTGATCTGCGCCAGTGTCGTAGCGCCATAGGTGCCCGGTTCACGGGTGCCGAGCATGTTCAGGTTGGGGCCGTGCAGAACCAATAGGGTCGCCATCTGCTGTTCCTCGTTATCCGTGTGCATTTGTCAGAACCCGGCGACTATGCCGCAAAGCCTTTGTGACTGTCCAGTTCTATGCAATAGCCAGCACGATGGCCGATGTTTGCGCGAAATATGTGACCGGGTGATTAAATCCGGTCATTTGCTTTGGATACACGTTCGGCGAAGTCCGTGGCGCTGATTTCGCCGATCACTCGTACATCGGCGCGTTCGACACCGTCCTTGCCGAAAAACATCAGCGCCGGTGGGCCGAATAGTGTGTAGCGGTCGAGGAGGGCGCGTTGCTCGGCGTTGCTGGCGGTGATGTCGAAGCGAATCAGCCGATAACCCTTGAGGCGTTCGACGACCTGCGCGTCGTTAAGCACTTTGTGTTCGATGACTTTGCAGCTGATGCACCAGTCGGCGTACCAGTCGAGCAGCAGCGGGGTGCCGGAGGATTTGGCTTCGGCGAGGACGCGATCGAGTTCGGCCGGAGTCGTGACGGTTTGCCAGTCGCTGGTGTTCTGCGATTGCTCGTTGCTGCTGACGACACGCGGCTGGCCGATCGGGTTGAACGGATCGGTCTGGCCACTGAAGGCGCCATACCAACAGGCCAGTGCATAAAACAGCAGGAACATCCCGAGCAACTGGCCCAGGCGTTTTCGCGGAGGTTTGTAGACGAACTCCAGCGCGCCCATGAACAAACCGACACCACCGGCCAGCAAGCCGATCAGCAACAAAGTGATCTGCCCCGGCAGCACGCGGCTGAGCAGGCCGATCGCCAGACCCAGCAACAACACGCCAATCGCGTTTTTCACGTAGACCAGCCATGGTCCGCTTTTCGGCAGCCAGGCGGCGCCGCCAGTGGCCACCAGCAACAGCGGTGCGCCCATGCCGAGGCCGAGCATGAACAGTTTCAAGCCGCCGCCCAACGCATCGCCACTGGCGCTGATGTACAGCAGCGCGCCGGCCAGCGGTGCCGAGACGCAGGGTGAAACCAACAGGCTGGAAACCACGCCCAGCACCGCAGCGCCCCACAACGAACCGCCTTCGGTGCGCCCGGCGATGCGGTCCAGCCGACTGCTGATCGCGTGCGGCAACTTGAGTTCGAAGACGCCGAACATCGCCAGGGCAAACAGCGCAAAAAACATTGCGAACGGCACCAGCACCCACGCCGATTGCAGCCGCGCCTGAAGGTTGAGCTGCGCGCCGAACATCCCCATCAGCGCACCGAGCAGGGCGAAGCAGGCGGCCATCGGCAGCACGTAAGCGAGCGAAAGGTTGAAACCGCGCAAGCCACCCACCTGGCCGCGCAACACCACGCCGGAGAGGATCGGCAGCATCGGCAGCACGCAAGGGGTGAAGGTCAGGCCAAGGCCCGCAAGGAAGAACAATGCCAGTTCCCGCCAGCTCCAGCTCGTGGTTGTGCCGCCACTGCCGTCGATACTCAGGCGTTCGGTCTCGGGCGGATAGCACAGGCCTTTGTCGGCACACCCTTGATAGGTCACCGCCAGCGTGAAGGCGCGTTGATCGCTGCGCGGCAGTTCTACATCGAGAATCCCGTGGTAAACCTCGACGTCGCCGAAGTATTCATCGTGTTTCTGCTCGCCTTTGGGCAGCTGTGCCGGGCCGACTACGATCTCGGCGGGGTCGGCGCGAAACTGAAAGCGATGGCGGTAGAGGTAATAACCCTCGGTGGCGACGAAACGCAGCTTGATCGATTGTGGCGTGCTGTCTATCAGGCTCAGTTGAAAGGCTTCGCGCACCGGCAGGAAGTCGGCGCTGTTGTTGATCGAGCCCAGGGTGGAACTGGGTCGACTCTCCAGCAAACCGGCGGCGGTGGCCGGCAGGGCGAGCACTAAAAGCAGCAGGCAGAGCAAACGGCGCATGACGATCTCGCGTATCGGAATTGGGGGCATGATAGCGGACAGTTGCGGGGCGTGCAGGGCGGGGAGTTCTGTGGTGATTGTTCTGGCGCCATCGCCGGCAAGCCGGCTCCTACAGGTACGGCGGCGTCCTTGTAGGAGCCGGCTTGCCGGCGATGGCGGTCTGTCAGACGCGGAATGCCTGAACGGCCGTATGCAACCGCCCGCCCAACACCAACAAATGCTCGCCTTGCTCACGTCCCTCACCGATACGCAGCAAGTTATCCCCGCCCAATTGGTGAATCCGCTCACTGTGATCGCGGATTTCGCTGACGGCTCCGCTCTGCTGAGCCGTGACATCGGCGATGCGTACGGCGGTGTCGGAGATCGTCTGGATCGCCCCGACGATTTTATCCAGCGCGCCATCGGCCGCCTGGGCCTGGTTGGCCGTCGCCTCCGCGTGTTCAACCTGCGCGCGCATGCCTTCCACCGACTCTCGGGCCGCTGTCTGCAGGCCAGCGATCAAGTTCTGGATCTCCGCCGTAGCGCCTGCGGTGCGCTGCGCCAATGACCGAACCTCTTCCGCCACGACGGCAAACCCGCGTCCCATTTCCCCGGCGCGGGCTGCTTCAATGGCGGCGTTCAGGGCCAGCAGGTTGGTCTGGTCGGCAATCGAGCGGATCACCGTCAGCACGCCGCCGATGGTGGCGGACTCCTCGGCCAGGTGTTCGATCATCTGTGCATTGCTTTGTACTTCGCCCACCAGCGCATGCAGCCCGGTGAGGCTCAAACCGATGACTTTCTGTCCATGTTCCACCGCCAATCCAGCATGGCGGCTGGCGTCGGCAGCCTGGCTGGCATCGCCGGCGACTTGTTGAATGGTCGCTTCCAGCTCGCCGAGGGAGTCGCGGATCAGCGCGGTGTCTCCCGCCTGATGTTCGGCGCCGCTGTGCAAATCATTGCTCAACTCGGCCAGGGTGCGGCTGCTGCCGGCAACCTGCTCGGCGTTGAGGCGAATGGTTCCGACCAGATCGACGAGGTAGGCGCGCAGTCGATTGAGCGAGGCCTGGATGTCATGCAGTTCGCGATTGGTCTTGCCCAATTCGATGTCGCGGCTGAAGTCGCCTTCGGCCCAGGTTGAGAGTGCCGGCGCGAGGTTGGTCAGCGTCCGGGCCAGGCGCCGCTGCAGGGTGTCGATGAGTAATGCGATCAGCAGAATCAGGCCGATCATCACCCCTTGCATCAGCCGCACTTCGCTCTGGATCTGCCCGTGCTGGGCACGGACCACCGGTTCCAGCCCGGCGATGGACTGTTGCACGGCAGCGATTTTCTGGTGAGTCGCGGCGCTGAGGTCGGCGCGTTTCTGGATCTGCTCGCGGGTTCGCGCAAGCTCTGCGGGATAGCGCGTGAGCAGGCTGTTGAGCTCGCGTTTGAGGCCGACGCCGGCATCTTCCGCAACGGTTTTTTCGGTGTTCTCCAGGCCCATCATTGCAGCGAAATCGTCGGTGCCCGATTCACTTTTACTGGTCACGCCCAAGAGCGGCAAGGCGTTCAGAAGCTCGGCTTGCGTGCGGATGTTGGTGACTTCGCGCTCGACATCGGCGGCCAGTTCGCTGCGGCCGCTGCTGACCAGTTTGTCCCGCGCCAAAGAGAGTTTGCCCAGGTGTTGGGAGGCCGCGAGCAATGGCGTCAGATAGTTCGCGTTGCTGCTGGCGTATTGACTCAACTGGTCGAGGCTGGCGCCGAGTTCGCGTTCAGCTTGCAGCAACAGCGCCTGAGGATCGCCCGCGAGTTTGCCTGCGGCCAACAGGTCGGTTTTGCTGAATTCATCCAGGTTCGACAGGCTCGGGCGCAAGCTGTCGGCCAGCGTCGGCGGTAGCTCGGCGAGTTCCTTTTGCAGGCCGTCGATGGCTTGGCTGGCGCTGCTCAGGCGCAGGGCATCGCCGCTGGCCAGGTAGTCCTCGATGTTGCGCGCCACTTCATTCTGGAATTGCTGGGACAACCCGAGGTAGCGCTCCATCAATAGATAGGGGCGCTCCAGGGCTTTTTGCGACCACCAAAGCGTGGCGCCGAGGGCCACGCACACGGCGACTAGAAGGAGGGTATTGAGATTGGTCAGCAGCTTCAGACGCATCAAGGGACTACCAACGGCGAAATGGTAAGTGCCTGAAGTTATTGCGTTTCTGTTACAGGGTTATGACTGAATGGGTCGATTCCGATGAAAAAGTGGCACTTTGCTTTGATGTCCGTGCGGCTTGTACACGGTTGCGTCCGGCATGCTTGGCACGGTACAGCGCCTCGTCCGCCTGGCTGGCCATCATCAGGCCGTCGGAGTCTTCGCACAGCTCGACCACCCCGGCGCTGAACGTGCACCAGAGGTCCTGGGGCTGAGCGGGGTAATGGATTTCGGCGAAGCGCTGACGGATTTCGTCGAGGACTTTACAGGCCGCTTCGATATCGGTGTCCGGCATGACGATGGCAAACTCTTCGCCGCCGTAGCGGCCGATGAAATCGGTCTTGCGCAATCGTTGCTTGAGAAACAGCGCCAGGCTCTTGATCACACGGTCGCCCATGGGGTGCCCGTGGCTGTCGTTGACCCGTTTGAAGTGGTCGATGTCGAGCATCGCGAAGCTCAGCGGCTTGCTCTCGCGGCGGGCGCGGAAGCTGCAGTCTTCGAGCAATTGCAGAATGTGCGTGTGGTTGTACAGCCCGGTGAGGCTGTCGCGGACCATCCGCGCTTTCAGATTGCGCGCCCGCGCCGCGCGGTTGCGCACGGTGGTGATCAGGTGTCGGGGCTTGATCGGTTTGGTCAGGAAGTCGTCGCCGCCCTCACTCATGGCGTCGAGCTGCTTGTCCAGATCGTCTTCGGCCGACAGGTAAATGATCGGCACGCTGACATAGCGGTCATTGTGGCGGATCACTTTGGCCAGTTCCGTACCGGTGCAGGCCGGCATGTACATGTCGAGAATGATCAGGTCGGGCTGGAAATCCGCCAGTTCGGCCATGGCCTGGATCGGCTCGATCAAGGTGCGCGTGACGATCCCGGCGCTGTTGAGCAGGCGCTCGGTGTGCAAGGCCTGGGCGCGGGAATCGTCGATGATCAGCACTTTATAAGGTTCGTACTGCGCGACGCAGGTCAGGACTTCGATTTTCTCCAGCAGGCTCGAGGCTTCGAGGGTGCCGGTGAGAAATTCCTGGCCACCGGCACGCACGGCGGCGAGGCGGGTCGGGGTGTCGGTTTCGAGCAGGCTGAAAAACAGCAGCGGCAACGGTTCATCCAGACCGACCTGGGCTTCGGCGGCCAGTTTCAGGCCGACGCCGGGGCCGCTGAAGTCCACGTCCATGACAATCGCGGCAGGCAAACGCTCGACCATCGAGGAGCGAAACGCCGACACGCTGTCGAGGGACTGGGCGCTGAGGCCGAAAAATTCCAGTTGTTTGGCCAGTCGCTCGGCACGGTCGTGATCCTGCAGCATCACATAGATCGGCTTGCGCAACGGCGGCAGGAAGGTTTGTTCGAGCTGATCGCCATGGCGCAGGCCGGTACGCGACAGGCGCTGCATCAAGCGATTGAGGTCAGTGATCAGGCCGCTGCTGAGGCGTCCGCGATTGGCGTCGACAGCCTCCAGCGACTGGCCGATGTGGCGTGCCAGTTGCGTGTGTTCCGGTTGTTCGAAGCGCTCGGCGAAACGCAGCAGGCGCAGGTTGGCTTCACTCAATTCCGATAAGTCGGTGGTGGACCACTCACTGCGTTGCAGGCGCTGCCAGATCTCAAGAATTTGACGTGCCTGATGAATTACCCGCTGGGCAAAGTGGTGCTTGAGGCGCTCACGGCTGGGGTCTTCTGGCTCGGTCATATCCTGACTACTAGTTAGGGTGCATGCTGAGATCGACTGGTGGCTCTATGCTAGCACCTCTTTTCAGTCGCATGAGTGTCGTATGTCAATAATCTGCAATGCGACGTCATTCAGTTTCTGACTGGCGGGTCTGAAAATGTGTGTCGGTGATCTGGCATTACCCATGATCAGGGCCTCTCCTGCCTGTTTTCGCGAATCGTCTGTCATCCCGGCGAGCGTTACTTGTCAGGGAGTTCTGATTTTTCGCCGGCAGACTTGAACCGGATTTTCGGCTGGTAGGGTGTCAGGGAAACCCTTAGATGCCATCGGCCCATCATGACCCAGTGTTTCAAAGAACATCCCAGCGACGAGCAGCGCCTGAATCACAACAGCACCCCCGTTGCTGATTGTGAATGCAAAGAGGAACTGCTCTATGGGAGCAAGACTTTTGTTACCGACGTCCCGATTCTGACGTGCGCGTGCCTATGGCGACACTACCAGCGGGAGGCGGAGGACATCGTCGCACCTGGAGGGGTATTGATTGCCGACCCTGTCGAGCGCAACCGCGTTATCAACGCTGCGTACGCTCGACTCTGGTTGCACGATTCCAGGTTTCAATGGGCCGGGCTGGCGGCGTTTGCCTCCAAGCAGGTGGGCTGCGGGTTGCTTCACGCGGCGGACAGCATCGAACTGATCCGTGAAGAGCATGAGTCGCGGGAGCGTATGCGTGACAGTCGTCGAGAGCACGGTTTGCTGACGCCGGACAGGATGGCCGGGCAGGCGCAAGAGTTGCGTGACTATAAGGAAGCGGATGCGCGCAATCCGGTGCCCTCTGTGGATTTTCGTTCTGCGGATGAGGATTTGTCGTTGGTGCAACAACAGTTCCGGCATGTGCACGACATGATGGCGCTGGGGAATACCACGCTGTTTCTGGATGTTTTTCCGTTGCATGAGTTTTATGCGAAACGGGGTTTGAGGGAGTTGAAGAAGTGCCTGGACGCCCGGAAGAGAATTTACGGGCATCCGAAGTTCCCGGTGTTGTGGCCAGCGGGGGAGGAAACGCTGAAGTTCGGGGTGGCTCACTTCGAAATTTTGCTGGGCTTTGAGGCGATAGAGGACGGAGACATCGCCGCAAGTGTTGAGCATTTGGCGCGGCATGAGCAGAACAATATCCTCCAACCGACGATTTACCAGAACCGTCAATTGGTGGCGTTGCTGCGTGCCAACCACGCTTCCTACGTCACGGGGTTTCCTTCAGGCGTTGCGCAGGCAATTGAGTTGACGCTTACCAGTCAATGCCAACGTGTCGAGGATGGGCGCACCATCGATTTTGGCGACAACCCGTTGGCGGACTTGTCCGACATCACGCAGCGAATGGCATTCGTTCTCCAGGCTGCAGCGCGTTTTGATCAGATGCTCGGTGACCACAACCGTTATGCGTTAGAACGGTCGATCAACGAAATCGCATTGAGCAGTCTCGGGCTATGACTCTGCAACCACGGTTATTCGGCTGGCGCTGCTGTGCCTGCCTTCTACTTCTGAGTGCCTTGATATGGGCTGCCATACATCAGTTGAGGCAACCGTTGTGGGATGAACCCGAAATCGTCCTGGAAATAGGCGGGACGTATGAAGATCTACGCAGAAATTCTTCAGCCCCCTTTAGTCCGGAGATACGCGGACATATCTGGTCCGGTATCCCCATGACCGATGCGAAATTGCGGTTCGTCGACCCGAAATTTGGGTTCACCACTCCCGCCGCGCGCTTCTTTAGTGTCGGATTTGACGACAACATCATTTTCGGTATCCGCATGTCCCCGCAGATCGAGCCACTACTGCTCGATGGTGCCCTGGAAGTAGCGCTGGATTTACAAGACCAGTGGCGCGGAGGGGGATGGAGGGTGGCCGGTAGGACACGCTATCCACCCTTTGCCGACACGCCTGAATGGCGAGCGCAGCTGCGAGACAAAGGAGGCTCGGTTTACTGGAAGGCCGGCAAAAAATATCAAGTCTTGATGTACGTCCACCGTTTCAAATACGACCAACGGCCTGATGAAGAGCGCTACCTCATCACACTGTCGATCAGCAAACCGTGGACGCCTTTCGCAGAAGATGGGGATGAAGACGCTCTAATCGAATTGGATCAATCCATCCCGCTCACCCCCTTGTTTCCCAAAAAAACCAAAGGAGCCCCACCATGCCAACCCCCGCCTTCATGACCCTCCACGGCGAACACCAAGGCCTGATCAGCGCTGGTGCTTTTACTGAGGCATCGGTGGGTAACACTTATCAAAAGGGGCGTGAGGACCAAATCATGATCCAGGCCCTGAGCCACGGGATCTTCGTACCGAAAGGGTCGGGCGCAGGTCGTCGGATGCACAAACCCTTGATCGTCACCAAGGCCATCGACAAAGCGACTCCGCTGATCAACAACGCTTTATGTTCTGGAGAATTGCTAAAAATATGCCGCGTCGAGTGGTATCGCTCCTCGGCTCAGGGAATCCAGGAACACTTTTATACGATGGAACTGGAAGACGCGGTGATCATCGGCGCTGAAGTGCTCATGCCGCATTGCCAGGATCCCGGTACCGCTCACCTCACTCAAGTGGAGAAAGTCCATTTCAGTTACCGGCGCATCTACTGGCGGCATGAAGTCAGTCGAACCATGGGTTCCGATGAGTGGAGCACTGAGGTGTCGGGATGAGGTTGGTCAACGAGCTCGATCTGTCCGAATGGGAGCGTCAACATGCCTGGCCCAGTGAGCAAGCGCTGGAGCTTGTGCGCCAGGCGCTGCAAGATCGGCAGCTTATCGATGGAATGGACGAGTTGCGTGCCGGCCTGTTGATCGATATCGAGAGCGAGGTGCTCGACCCGATCGAGCGGGGAGAATGGCGGTTGGTCGGGCCTGAAGCCGATTACGCTGACTGGGTAATGCCGGAGAGGACCTTTGATCCAAAGGTAATGGAGCTGATGCTAAATCCGCCTGTTCAGCCGTCGAGAACGCCAAGGGTCTTTCGCCTCGTAGACAGCGTAACGGGTGAGCCGCTGGCGCTTCATCACTACATCGCGACGGTGGATGGGGACACGGCGCCACGCAGGACCGACGGCAAGGGCATTGCGCATCTTTTTATTTCGGCTGAAGTCCAGCAAATTTCAATGAAGGTCGCTGGCGTTTAACCCTGGCAGGGCGACTAGAATTCATCGGCGTACGGTTGTCACAGACCTGACGCTAATTTCTGCGGATAACCCGACGACGGGTGCCGGGCAAAGGCACGTTGTTGTATGGTTGTGGTCGAACCGATGAACTCAAGTGATTGAAAGGATATCGCCATGCTGGACTGGAAGAACCGCGCGGGCAGCGCGCCTGAACGTGCCGCTGAACCGAAATCGGCTACCCGCAGTTACATCGGTGGCCTTTTGTTCAGTCGGGCGCTGGCCACGCTGATCGGCCTCTATCTGATTGTGGCCTTTGTGCTTGGCTGGTACTGGAGCCAGGAGCCGGCGCTGTTCCCGGTACAACAGAATGCTCAAGTGGCGGCCGAGAAAGAAGGCAAGCAAATGGTCATCGGCTACACCACGGTCGAAACACTCAAGACCGTCGCCGATACCTTGCTGACCAAACCGGGCGGCTACATCTCCAACGACCGTTTCCCGCCGGGCCTGTGGATGGACAACACGCCGAGCTGGGAATATGGCGTGCTGGTCCAGGTCCGCGATCTGACGCGGGCGCTGCGCAAAGACTTCGCCCGTTCGCAGTCGCAATCGGCCGAAGACGCCGATCTGGCGAAAGCCGAGCCGCGTTTCAACTTCGACAATAAAAGCTGGGTGCTGCCCTCCAGCGAGTCCGAGTATCAGGAAGGCATCAATTCCCTGAGCCGCTATCAGGCGCGCCTGTCCGATCCTTTGCAGAAAAACGCGCTGTTCTATGCCCGCGCCGACAACCTGAACAACTGGCTGGGCGATGTGGGCACTCGTTTGGGTTCGCTGTCGCAACGCCTGTCGGCCAGCGTTGGCCGGGTCAAACTGAACACCGCGCTGAAGACTGAAGTGGTCGCGCCGGGTCAGGTGCCACAGGTTGACGAGGAAATCGTCGAAACCCCGTGGATGCAGATCGACAACGTGTTCTATGAAGCTCGCGGTCAGGCCTGGGCCTTGTCCCACTTGCTGCGTGCCATCGAAGTCGACTTCGCCGATGTGCTGGCGAAGAAGAACGCGACCGTCAGCGTGCGCCAGATCATTCGTGAACTGGAAGCGTCGCAGGAACCGGTCTGGAGCCCGATGATTCTCAACGGTAGCGGCTTCGGCGTACTGGCCAACCACTCGCTGGTCATGGCCAATTACATTTCCCGGGCCAACGCCGCAGTGATCGATTTGCGTCAACTGCTCAATCAGGGCTGAGTCATGGTCGATAACGCCAGAGAGGCCGCCCACCGCGCGGCCTCGGATGCCGAACAGATCGCCTGGGTCGACGAGCAGGACAACCTGATCGGTGCTCTGGTCCGCTCGGACCTGCGCGAGCGCGGGCTGATCGGACGCGGTACCTACATCATGCTGTTCAATTCGGCTGGCGAACTCTGCGTTCACCGGCGCACCCTGAGCAAAGCGATTTATCCGGGTTACTGGGACGTGGCGGCGGGGGGCATGGTGCTCGCCAGCGAAACCTACGCCGAATCGGCCGCCCGCGAGCTTGAAGAAGAGTTGGGCGTGAGCGGGGTGGAACTCACTGCCCATGACCATTTTTTCTTCGAAGACACCGGCAATCGTTTGTGGTGTTCGGCGTTTTCGGCGGTGTGGGACGGGCCGTTGATCCTGCAACCGGAAGAGGTGCTCGAAGCGCGCTTTTTGCCAATCGATGAAGTGCTTCGGGAAATCGACGAAAAGCCTTACTGCCCGGACTCTCTGGCCGCGTTGAAGCGCTATCTCCGGGCTCGTGGCGAGGACGTCGCAAAAGAGGCATAAATTGGCGCCGATTGGCTCTTAGCAAGTCGGCTTTTTGCCGTTACACTGCGCGACCTTTTCAAGCTGAACCGTATTGCTCTTTGTAGGAGCGAAGCTTGCTCGCGATGGACGTTAACGATAACGCGTGCATCCAGATTGTACGCATCGTTCTTGCGTTCTTCGCGAGCAAGCTTCGCTCCTACAGGGTTGTTTCGGTTCAGTAGCGCTGCCCCTGCCTGAGTGGGGCTTCGCGGTCGATGGCACCTGCCCAGGTTGCCGCGACCAGTCTTTGTCCTCCCAAGAGGATTGCCGGTGGCCAAAAAAGCCGCATCCTTCGCCGCCCTTGGTGGCCTGGTATTTTCCACCGACGCAGGTCGTCATTGCCCGGATTGCAGTAAGCCGGTGGACGCCTGTATCTGCAAACAGACCGTTATCCCGGCCGGCGACGGCATCGCTCGCGTGCGTCGCGAAAGCAAGGGCCGTGGCGGCAAGACGGTGACCACCATCACCGGCGTGCCGTTGGCTGAAGACGCGCTCAAGGACCTGGCCACCACGTTGAAGAAACGCTGTGGCACCGGTGGGGCGTTGAAAGACGGAATCATTGAGATCCAGGGCGATCATGTCGAGCTGCTGTTGGGCGAGCTGATCAAACTCGGTTTCAAGGCAAAGAAGTCCGGCGGCTAGCAGCCTCTGTGAAAACCACCCTCGGCTTGACCCGGTCCTGACTTCTTCTGGCCTGGCGTCGCCTACATGGTTTTCACAGAGCCTGTTCTGACCGGTTTCTAAACTCACTGCGGTCAGCGAGGTCTATCCCCTCGTTGACGAACCGTCATTTTCATCCTTTAGACTGCGCCGGCCTGAACCCAGGCGACGCTCTATGACTTCTTTATAGGGGACTTCAATGTCCGTACGACGCACACGCAAAGACGATGGCAGCCAATGGACAGTTGCGGACAGCCGCAGTGTTTACGGGATTCGCCATTGGGGGGCCGGGTATTTCGCGATCAATGACGCCGGTCGCGTCGAGGTTCGTCCGAACGGTCCGGCCAGTTCGCCTATCGACCTGTTCGAGCAAGTCGACCAGCTGCGTAAAAGTGGCTTGTCCTTGCCGCTGCTGGTGCGTTTCCCGGACATTCTGCAAGACCGCGTGCGTCAGCTGACCGGCGCCTTCGATGCCAACATCGAGCGCCTGGAATACCAGAGCAAGTACACCGCGCTGTACCCGATCAAGGTTAACCAGCAAGAAGCGGTGATCGAAAACATCATCGCCACGCAGAACGTGTCCATCGGCCTGGAAGCTGGCTCCAAGCCTGAGCTGCTGGCCGTGCTGGCACTGGCGCCGAAGGGCGGCACCATCGTGTGCAACGGTTACAAGGACCGCGAGTTCATTCGGCTGGCGCTGATGGGCCAGAAGCTTGGCCACAACGTGTTCATCGTGATCGAGAAAGAATCCGAAGTCGGCCTGGTGATCGAAGAAGCCGCCTCGCTGAAGGTCAAGCCGCAGGTCGGCTTGCGCGTGCGCCTGTCGTCCCTGGCTTCGAGCAAGTGGGCGGACACCGGTGGCGAGAAATCCAAGTTCGGTCTGTCGGCGGCGCAACTGCTGTCGGTGGTCGAGCGTTTCCGCGCGGCGGGTCTGGACCAGGGCATTCGTCTGCTGCACTTCCACATGGGCTCGCAGATCGCCAACCTGGCGGACTACCAGCACGGTTTCAAGGAAGCGATTCGTTACTACGGCGAACTGCGCAACCTCGGCCTGCCGGTTGACCACATCGACGTCGGTGGCGGTCTGGGCGTCGACTACGACGGCACGCACTCGCGTAACGCCAGCTCGATCAACTACGACATGGACGATTACGCCGGTGTCGTGGTCGGGATGCTCAAGGAGTTCTGCGACGCGCAGAGCCTGCCGCACCCGAACATTTTCTCCGAAAGCGGCCGTTCCCTGACCGCCCACCACGCGATGCTGGTGGTGCAAGTCACCGACGTTGAAAAACACAACGACGACGTGCCGAAGATCGACAACAAGGAAGAGCTGCCGGAAACCGTGCAGTGGCTGGTTGACCTGCTCGGCCCGACCGACATCGAAATGGTCACCGAAACCTACTGGCGCGCCACTCACTACATGAGCGACGTGGCCACCCAGTACGCCGACGGCAAGCTGACCCTGGCGCAAAAAGCCCTGGCCGAGCAATGCTACTTCGCCGTGTGCCGTCGCCTGCACAACTCGTTGAAGGCGCGTCAGCGTTCGCACCGTCAGGTGCTCGACGAACTCAACGACAAGCTGGCCGACAAGTACATCTGCAACTTCTCGGTATTCCAGAGCCTGCCGGACACCTGGGCCATCGGCCAGGTCCTGCCGATCCTGCCGCTGCACCGTCTCGACGAAGAGCCGCTGCGCCGCGCGGTGTTGCAAGACCTGACCTGTGACTCCGACGGCAAGATCAAGCAATACGTCGACGAGCAGAGCATCGAGACCAGCCTGCCCGTGCACGCTCTGAATGAGGGCGAAGACTACCTGCTGGGGATCTTCCTGGTCGGCGCTTACCAGGAAATTCTTGGCGACATGCACAACCTGTTCGGTGACACCGACTCGGTGAACATCTACCAGAATGCCGACGGCAGCGTGTACCACGCGGGTATCGAAACCCACGACACCATCGAAGACATGCTGCGTTACGTGCATTTGTCGCCGGAAGAGCTGATGACCCACTACCGCGACAAGTGCGCCAGTGCGCGCATCACCGCGGCCGAGCGCACCCAGTTCCTCGACGCCCTGCGTCTGGGCCTGACCCGTTCGTCTTACCTGTCTTCCTGAGGTAAGTCGCCGTTCTCGCCAGGTTGTCTGAAAATGTTCCGCACGCTGCGGAAATTTCAGATGACCTGGTGCGGCGGTTCTCTGTTTTCAAGCGAAACGTCCCACACTCCCGGCTATCAAAGCCATATGGTCTTCTTTTCGCGTAGGCCATTTCCTAAGTTGTACTTCGGCACTCTACTCGGCCATGTCTCTCGGCGAGAATCCCCGGCCGCCCCTCCTGTAGAGAATCGCCGATGTTCGATCCAGTCAACGAACCTTCATTTCGTCTGGATGTAGCCGGTCTGCCCGACCCTTTCGAAGTCCTGGCCTTTACCGGTAGAGAAGCGATCAGCGAGCCCTTTGTGTTCGATGTGGATCTGCTGATCAATGACCCGAAGCTGGACCTCGCGAGCCTGCTGTACCGCCCGGCCGTTTTGCATTTCGGGCCAGAGGGCAGCGCTTTCCATGGCCAACTGCATGAACTGGTCCAGCGTGACCATGGTCCGAGCGTGAGGCTTTGCCACGTGCGTCTGGGGCCGAAGCTGACGTGCCTGTCCCAGCGTTTCAGCCAGCGGATTTTCAGTACGTTGTCGGTGCCCGAGATCCTCAGCCAGGTGCTCAAGGAACACGGCATTACCGGCAGGGACCGACGCTTCGAATTGACTGGCGATTACCCGCTCCGTGATTTCTGCACGCAGTATCGGGAATCGGATCTGCAGTTTCTCCAGCGTCTGTGTGCCCAGGAACGCCTTCACTACCATTTCGAGCATCAGAGTGATGGGCATTGCGTGGTGTTCGGTGACGGCCACGGGCATTTTCGTCTCGGCGAAAACGCGGTGTTCGCGGTCGGGCAAGCTTCTCCTGCAGTGCGCCGGTTTCAGCTTCAGGCAGAGCAACGCACCGCGCAAAGTGCCGAAGGCTGCACGGACCTGCCGACGCTGCGCAGCGGTCAGTTGATGCCCTTGTCTGGCCATCCGGTCGCCGATTGGAATCATCTGTGGTTGCTGACCCATGTCGACCATCAGGGCAGTCAGGATCCATTGGCCCCGTACAGCAACCAGATCCGTGCGATTCACTGGGAGTTACCTTTCGTCTCGCCGCATTGCGCGGTGAAACCACGGATGCACAGCCTGCAACGAGCCTGGGTGGTCGACGTCGATGAGCCACGGCCCGATCCTTCCAGACCGATTGCCGTGCAGTTTGATTGGCTCTATCAGGGCGAAGGCGCGGCGCCCAGTCATTGTTGGCTGCCGTTGGCGGCTGAGCTGGAAGGGCCGACCGCCTCGCCGCTGAGCGAAGGGACCGAAGTGGTGGTGAGCTTTATCGAGGGCGATCCGGATCAGCCGCTGATTTGCGGGTTTCTTCACGCGCTGTCGTCGCTCGAAGAGGTTGAGGAGCCCAGCCCGACTGAGGACGGATCACCCCATGACGGCTTGCTGGAACTCCTGCGCTCGGGCGAGCCCTTGGTGGTGTTGTGCCTGTTGCCCGGCGGCGGCAGCTTCAGTCACTGCCCGCAGGCGCTTTGCACCTGCCGGGCGGCGACGCTGTTTGGCCAGAGCGGTGCGGCATGATTGGCGCAACCCCGCAATGGCTGTTGCTGGATGTCCCGAGTGCAGCTCAAGCGAGCGCAACACTGCATCAGGTGTTCGCGCAGGCCCAGTGGTTCTGGTTGTTCGAGGGCACCGAACTGCAGGCACTGCGCGAAGACGGCCCGGTACTCATCGACCTTCGAACGTGCCCGGCACTGGCCGAGTTGTGCTACAGCCAAATGCAGGTCTGGCGTGGCTTGCTGATCGTCAGCGAGGTGTCGTCCTCACAGTTGCTGGAGCATTTGCGCCGCATGCTCATCGTCTCTTGCGGGCTGCACCATCGGGCCTTGTTGAGTTATTACAACCCGAACACCGCCAGTTACTTTTTCGATGCCTGTGATGCCCGGGAACTGAGTCGTTGGCTGGGCCCGATCAGCCAGTTGCACTGGTTCGGCGGGACCTGGGCCGATCACGCGATCGGCAGCGAGGGCTGGCAACAGTTGCTCAACCCGGGGCTCGCCGTCAGCCCGCTGGCGGTCGAAGAAAGCCTCAGTTCACGTCAGCGCGAAACCCTGCAAACCTGCCTGCTGGAGCAGCATGCCTGGCACTGGAGCCAATCCATCGGGGCCGATTTCAGCAGCCTGTGGTCCCATGTGCAGGAAGGGCTGGCGCTGGGTTTCAGCGAGCGGCCGGTACTCGATGGCTGGTTATGGCTGCGCCTGCAGAACCCCCGAGCTTCGCTGGTGCAGCCGTTGTCGGGGCTCACGCAGCAGGAGCGCCTCGATAGCCTGCGCAAATGCTGGCAGAACAATCAGCCTCAATGAACCCGACCCGCGAACCAGCCATCGTTGTTGCGCAGCACCCAGGCGATTGTGCCGAGGGTCGCGCTGCGCAACACCATGAACAACAGGAAAGTTATCCACAGCCCGTGGTTGCCCAAACCTTGCAGCGCCCAGGCAAATGGCAGCAGCAGGATCACGGTCAGCAGCATGCCGTTGCGCATTTCCCGGGCGCGGGTTGCGCCGATGAACAGCCCGTCGAGCAAATAGCTCCAGACCGCGATCAACGGCAGGGCGGCGAGGTAGGGCAGGTAGACGAACGCCGTGTCGCGTACGTTCTGAATGTCGGTCTGCATCTCGATGAACAAGTGCCCGGCAAACAGGAACAGCACGGCAAACCCCAGGCTCGCCAACAGCGACCACCCGCAAGCGACGACCAATGAACGACGCAGTGCGTCCCGGTCGCGGGCGCCAATCGCGTGCCCGCACAGCGCTTCCACGGCATGGGCCAACCCGTCGAGCGCGTGGGCCGTCAGCAGCAAACCATTGAGCAGCAACGCGTTGGCGGCGACCGTGGCGTCACCCAGCCGCGCACCTTGTACGGTGATCAGGAAAAACACCGATTGCAGCAACAGGCTGCGGATGAAGATGTCGCGGTTCACGGCCAGGAGCGGTCGCCAACTCTGCCACAGCGCCAGCGCGGCCCAGGCGATGTGACCGGGGTAGGCGCGCAGTGCCTTGCGGGTCATCAGCAGGCCGATCAGCGCGCCGGTCCATTCGGCGATCACCGAGGCCCGGGCCGCACCGACCACGCCCCATTCCAGGCCGAGGACGAACCACAGGTTCAGTGCAATGTTGACCAGGTTGGTGCTCAGTAAAATCGCCAGCGGCGCCCGGGCGTTTTGCGTGCCGAGGAACCAGCCGACCAACGCGTAACTGGCCAGCGCCGCAGGCAGACCGAACAATCGCGTGTGGAAGAATTCGCGGGTCAGTTGATCCAGTTCCGCTGAAGGTTGCATGAAGTGCAGCGCGACACCGCTCAACGGAATGCCCAGCGCACCCAAGGCAATGGCCAGCCCCATGGCCAGCAACAGGCCTTGCAACAGGATCTGCCGCAACGCCGCGCCATCCCCGCGTCCGGCGGCCTGGGCGGCAAACCCGGTGGAGCCCATGCGCAGAAAGCCCATGGCCCAGGCGAGAAACGTGTACAGACTGGCCCCGACCGCGACTGCGCCCAACTGATGGGCGTGGGGCAAGTGACCGATCACCGTACTGTCGACCAGCGCCACCAGCGGCACGGAAATGTTCGAAAGAATCATGGGCGCGGCGAGCGCCCAGACCCGGCGATGGGTCGGGCGGTCGCGCCAGTCGGCAATCAGGTTGGACATGCAGGCTCCTTGGGGAGCGGGCATTGTAGCGATACATCCGAATCCGCAGCGATCGAATGTAGGAGTGAGCCTGCTCGCGATGGTGTGTCAGCCGACACCTGCGTAGCTGACACACCATCGCCGGCAAGCCGGTCTCGCTCCTACAGGAGATTGGTGGTGTCAGTGGATTATCCAGCTAAGCAACCACAACCCCAGCAGCAACCAGATGATCCCCATGATGATCGACGCATTCATGAACGCCCGGAT
Source organism: Pseudomonas sp. FW300-N2A2 (assembly GCF_017351735.1). NCBI lineage: Bacteria > Pseudomonadati > Pseudomonadota > Gammaproteobacteria > Pseudomonadales > Pseudomonadaceae > Pseudomonas > Pseudomonas sp. FW300-N2A2. Next base: position 434,574 of record NZ_JACNDU010000002.1, read on the forward strand.
CGCCGACCACAACAGCATCAGCCCCAGGATCAGCGCAATGATACTGATGATCGAGGTGTCCATGCCCAGCGCGCTGGACAACCCTTCGACGAAGTTGCTACCGGCGTTGCTCAACTGATTGAACAGGCCGCTGAGGGCGTCAACGATAAAGCGGATGACCGAGCCGAGCGCCTGGCCGAGCCATTCGAAAAAACTGTCTACCTGCATGTCGTTAACGTCCTGATGTAAGTGGTTGAGCCTTGGGCCAGTCATCGCAGCGCCGAGTTCCCCGATACGGCAATCGTATGAGTATGACGCAAGATTCTGCTTCGTTGATGCACTTGTAGGAGCAGAGCTTGCTCGCGAAAGCGGTGGAACATCCAACATAAATGCTGCCATTTACACCGCCATCGCGAGCAAGCTCAGCTCCTACAGGAGCTAACGCCACTTGCCATCCCCGGCCATCCCCCCGAAGCTATACGCCTTCAGGAGAGCCCGATGAACCTTGTTGAACTGACCGAACGCCTGCACGCCATCCGTGACCGCAATGACTGGCGGCAATTTCACAGCCCGAAAAACCTGGCCATGGCCGCGAGCGTGGAAATGTCCGAGCTGGTGGAGATCTTCCAGTGGCTGACCGAAGACCAGTCGCGCCAGTTGCCGGCGGACAAACTCGCCCATGCCGGGCAGGAAGTCGGCGACATCGTGCTCTATCTACTGCTGCTGTGCAGCGAGTTGGGGTTGGACATGAATGAAGTGGTGCGCAGCAAACTCGCGGACAGTGAACGGAGGTTCAGCTGATGAGCGACCGTCATTTCGATCAACTGGCGACCCGCTTCGCCGAAAAGATTTACGGTGGTGCCAAAGGTGCGATCCGTCTGGCGGTGCTTCAGGCCGACCTGGCGGAAACCCTGCCGGACCGCCCCTTGCGCGTACTCGACATCGGCGCCGGCCTGGGCCACATGTCGTTGTGGCTGGCCCAGCGCGGGCATGACGTGACACTGGCCGAACCTGCCGAACCCATGCTTGAAGGGGCGCGCCAGCGCTTTGCTGATGCAGGCCAGACGGCCACTTTTATTCAGGCGCCGTGGCAGGACCTGCTCGGTCAGCTCACCGAACCCTACGACCTGGTGTTGTGCCATGCCGTACTGGAATGGTTGGCCGAACCCCACGCGATTCTGCCGGTGCTGCATCAACTGACGAAGCAGGACGGCTGGTTGTCCCTGGCGTTTTACAACCGCGATGCACTGATCTACCGCAACCTGCTCAAGGGCCACTTCCGCAAAATGCGCAAGAACGACATGGCCGGCGAAAAGCAGAGCCTGACGCCGCAACAGCCCCTTGATCCGCGTGAATTGGCGGTGCAACTTGAAGGTCTGTGGCAGGTCGAAACCCAGAGCGGGGTTCGTGTTTTTCACGACTACATGCCAGTGGAATTTCAGGCTCGCGCCGAACTGGTGGACTTGCTTGAAATGGAGCTGGCCCACCGGCGTCACCCAAGTTTTGCCGGGCTTGGACGCTACCTGCACTGGATCTGTCGGCCGATCTGATCGGAGGGCGAAATGAAACGTCGTACCGGGTTACTGGTGATCTGTCTGGGATTGGCTGCCTGCCAGGGCAGCAACCCTTATGTGGCGACGTCCAACCCCTTGCCGCCGGCACCGCCCGAGGCCGCCAACACGTTCGACCGCAGCGCCTATCCGGCCCCGCCGCGTGACTATGGCCGCTACCACAGTTGGGCCTGGCTCAATGGGCAACTGCCGCCGGGTTCGGCGTGGGCGGACTCGGCGCAAGTCGCCGAAGCCGTGAGCAACGCCCTCGATCAGCGCGGCTTGCGCCCGCTGCACGACAATCGTCCGGCGGACCTGTTCGTCAGCGCCAATCTGCATCTGGAAACCCGCTTGCGGCAGGTTCAGGACGACTACGGTTACTACGGCGGCGGGTATGGCGGCTACAACCGCTACGGCAGCGGTTATGGCATGTACAACACGGTGCCGATCGTGCGCACCTATTCGGAACAGGTCGTGGTGGTACAGGTGGACATGTTCGATGCTCAAAGCGGTCAACCCGTCTGGAGTTCGAGCGCCGAAACCAGCAACAAAGGCAGCCAGAGTGCACGCGCCGATGCCATTCGGGAGGCTGTGGAAAAGGCCATGTCGGCGTATCCTCCTAGTTAGCTTCTGTAAAAAAGAAGCGTTTCACAGGTTCATGTCTTCAATCGGAGAATCATCATGTTCCGCCGTCTCGTTTTACTGGCAGTGGCCGCGCTCCTGACAGCCTGCGCCGCCAACCAGGTCAATCATGACTTCGACGCCAGCCGCGATTTTGCCGCCTATCGCAGCTGGAGCTGGAAAGACCCCGCCCTGCAATATCGCCCCGATGACCCACGGATCAAGAGCGACCTGACCGAACAGCGCATCCGCCAATCGGTGGCCGATCAGCTGGACCAGCGTGGCCTTCGTCCTGCCGCTGCGGGCAAAAAGGGTGATGTGAGTGTGCAAACCTACCTGATCGTCGAAGACCGTCAGCAACAAGTGACCACCAACTACGGCGGCGCTTGGGGTAACCCGTGGAATGGCTACTGGGGCGGGCCGATGTACAACGAAACCCGCAACATCAGCTACAAAGTGGCGATCATCCAGATCGACCTGCTCGACGGCAAGGACGGCAAACTGGTGTGGCGCGGCAGTGACGAACAAATCCTCAGCCGCACGCCGAACCCGTCGGACCGCAGCACAGCGATACGTGAGACGGTCGGGCGGATACTCGCCAATTACCCACCCAAATAAACCTGTAGGAGCCGGCTTGCCGGCGATGGCGGTTCAACACTCAACATCTATGTTGAATATGGCACCGCCATCGCCAGCAAGCTGGCTCCTACAGGTTTTCTGTTGTCTGGACTTAAAGGCAAAGCCTATCGGGTGACTTGATCGTCCACTGCTATCGGCAACTCAATACAGAACCGAGCGCCCTCGGCCGAGTTGCTCGCACGCAGTGTTCCCCCCATGTTCTCGATGATGCCAATGCTCACCGACAACCCCAGCCCCGTACCCACACCCACCGGTTTAGTGGTGAAAAACGGTTCGAAAATCCGCTCCAGCAACTGCGGATCGATACCGCCACCGTTGTCCTCGACCCACAGTCGCACTGAATGCTCGTCACGTTCGGTGTGCAGCGAAATCCACGGTTTGAAATCCCCATCCGTTTCGCATCTGCTCAGCAATGCATCCCGCGCGTTGACCATCAGGTTAATCAGCACCTGTTCCAGCTGATCGACATTGCCACGCACCTGAACCTGGAAACCGGTCTCGCTGACCCTGAGCTCGACGCCTTTGCCTCGCAACTCCTCGGCCAGCAGCGACAGCGTGCCCCCGATGGCGTCAACCGGATTGAAGGGATGCTGCTCGGCCTCCGAGCGGCGGCCGAACACCCGCATGTGATCCACCACCCGAGCCGCACGCTGGACCTGGGCATCGATGCGGTTGAGTTTGTCGATCAGGTAGTCGACCTGCACTTCACCGCTGTCCAGGCGCTTGAGCACGTTGACGATGGCCAGACGCATCACGTTCAGCGGCTGGCTGATTTCATGCGCCAGGCCCGTGGCCATTTCGCCAAGGGTGGCCATTTTCGCGCTCTGGGCCGTCGCGGCGTCCTGTTGCTGGTTTTTGATGTCGCTGATGTCGAGCATGAAACCCACCAGCCGCCGGTCTTTGCCGACGCCCATGGCTTGCCCTTGCAGGCGATACCAGGTCGGCGTGTCGGGGTGATGCAGGCGCACGCAGAGCAATAAAGGTGTGCCGTCGTCCTGCAAGTCTTGCAGGCGACTGCGCAGCGCTTTGCGGTCGACAGGGTGGACTTGCTCGAGCCAGGCGTGCAGCGGCATGCGTGTGCTGATCAGGTTCAGTGTGTTGGCCAGCGACGACGCCAATTGCACCTCGGCGCTGTCGCTGAAAATTTCCCACCATCCGCTGCCGAGCAAGGCTTGCAGCGATTCCAGTCGCTCCAGTTGCAGATGGTGCTGATGCTCACGCAAACGCTCCAGCAATGGCCCGGCGAGCGCGGCGGCGAGCTGCAGCCAGTCGCGCTCTCCGACGTCGGGTGCACGTTGTTGCACCGGGTAAAAACCACAGAGCAACCACGCGACCACGCCTTGCGCATCGTGGTAAGGCACCGCAAGCCCTTCGGCATTACCGAAGAGGCTGTGCAGGCGCGGGTGCTCGCCGAGGGTCAAATGCTGCGGGGCGGAGCCGTTCAAACTGTCGAGCCCGGTGCCCAGGCGTTGACCGTTTTGCCACAGCCGGGGCGCATCAAAGGCCGCGTAATGTTGGTGGATCTGCCAGCCGTCTTCCTGTTCATCCAGCAACGCCACGGCCATGCACGGAATTTGAAAACGCCGCGCCAGATGTTGCAGTTGTTCCAGCAGTACGTCGGGCAGGCGCGCCAGGCTGCACAGGCGCAACTGGTCGCCGATCTGTGTCGCGAGCAACTGGCAGAGTTCGCGGCTGCGCGCTTGCCGGCGTTCGTACAACAAATCGCCGATGTCCAGTAACTGCAACAGCCAGGCATCGGCCAACGGCTGCACCCAGCCGCGCAGGTGCAAGGGTTGCCCGCTGAGGCTGAAAAAGTCCAGATCCAGACTTTGTCCTTGCCAGTCGGCCGGTGAGCCTTGGACGGCGAGGCTGCTGTGCGGCATGAGGTAATCGTGTAGAAGCGGCGCCTGCGCGGCGGGGTGCTGCTGGGCCAGGCCATGGCGCAGCGGGCCCGCCAGATGAATGACCCGGCCTTCGGCGTCCAGGCGCATCTGTAAGCCGACACCTGGCACGCTCAGGGTGCTGGGGACTTCCGGTGGCGGCGGTGGATGGCGGTTGAGCAGACGCCCGAACAGCTTGTCCCCGGAACTCAAGGTTGCAGGCTCGAACGGGCGGCAAGGGTCGCCGGCAGATCAGGGAGCTTCAATATCCCGCCCACATAAGTGGCGCGGGAGAGATTGAAATTCAGCTCGGCGGGAATCCAGTCCAATTGCCGGCTCGGTTCCGTGGTGGCCACGGCATTTGTTTGCTTGCGGGGGAGGTTTGTTTTCATGAGTGCGTCTACCCTGACTATCACTATGTAATGTCAGCATAGAATCATTCAGCCAAAACGGACGTTTTTTACCCGATACAGTGCTTTGTCCTACTGATCAGGCTGATGCGAACGATCAGGCAACCGGTCGCCAATGCCCGATCATATGCTCCAGATCACCTGCGCCCAGCAGCTGAAAATCTCCACTGGACCCCGCCGCACTGGCGAGCAGTGTCACCTCGCCGGGCAGGCGTACCGGTTTGCGAAACTGCACGGCAATCTCGACGTTCGCCGTGGGCAAATGATCGGCAAGCGCAGCCAGCGTTCGCGCCTTGTTCCATAACCCATGGGCAATGGCCGTCGGGAAGCCGAACAGTTTGGCGCTTACCGCACTCAGGTGAATCGGGTTGTAGTCGCCGGACACTTTGGCGTATTGCCGACCGATGTCCGCCGGCGCTTTCCAGCGGGTGACTTCGCTCAACGGCAACGTCGGTGTCAGCACGTCCTCGGCCGGTTCGCCTTCGAGTTTGACCCCGCGACAGAGCATCCGGCTCTCAGCTTCCCACAACGGCCCCAACTGATCATCGAGCGTTGTCAGCAGCTCGAATGTCGCCCCCTTCGCATGGGGTTGCAGATTCTGCACCTGCACGCTGATGCGCGCGCGGTTCACGCCGCCCATGGGCCGCAAGACGCGAATGCGGTTGCTCAGGTGAATCAACCCCAGCAGCGGAAACGGAAAATCCCTGGCGGTCAGCAGTTGCATCTGCAGCGCGAACGCCAGGATGTGTGGATAAGTCGGCGGCAACAAACCGTTGTCGGCAAACCCGCAGACGTTGCGATAGGCCGCCAGGCGTTTCGGGTCAATATCGACCCAGCAACGCAAACCCGAATCGGGCAGCGTGGTGCCGGTGATCTTGCGGCGCGTAGCGGCCTGCACATACAACCCTGGCAGGCTCGGTTCGCGGTTGAGTGTGTGCCAATCGGTGATCATCGCTAAGCCCCCAAGACACTTTGTCCACAGACCCGCAGCGCTTGCCCGCTGAACGCACCGGTGCCAGGTTGCGCCAGCCAGGCCACCGCTTCGGCAACGTCCTGCGGCAGGCCGCCCTGGCCCAGCGAACTCATGCGCCGGCCGGCCTCACGCAAGCCAAAGGGAATGTGCGCGGTCATCTGTGTTTCGATGAACCCCGGCGCCACCGCGTTGATGCTGATGCCGCGCTCATTGAGCAACGGCGCCCAGGCCTGGGCCAGACCGATCAACCCCGCCTTGCTCGCCGCGTAATTGGTTTGCCCGCGATTGCCGGCGATGCCGCTGATGGACGCCAGCAGAATCACCCGGCCGTTATCGTGCAAGGTGCCGCTGTCGAGCAGAGCCTTGGTCAGCACTTGTGGTGCATTGAGATTGACCGCGAGCACCGCGTCCCAGAATTCCGGGGTCATGTTGGCCAGGGTTTTATCGCGGGTGATGCCGGCGTTGTGCACCACGATATCGACGCCGTCAGGCAACTGCTCGATCAACTGCGTGGCGGCGTCTTCGGCGCAGATGTCCAGGGTGATGCTGCGTCCGCCGAGGCGTGCGGCGAGGGCGTCGAGATCGGTTTTCGCCGGTGGCACGTCGAGCAGGATCACGTCGGCGCCGTCACGGGCCAGGGTTTCGGCAATCGATGCTCCGATGCCACGCGCCGCGCCGGTGACCAGCGCCTTGCGCCCCGACAACGGACGCGTCCAGTCCGTCACGGGCGTGGCGCAGGGGTTCAGGTGAATCACTTGCCCGGAGACGAACGCACTTTTGGGCGAAAGGAAAAACCGCAGCGGGCCTTCCAGTTGATCCTCGGCACCTTCGCCGACGTGGATCAGTTGCAAGGTGCCGCCACTGCGCAGTTCCTTGGCCAGCGAACGACTGAAGCCTTCCAGGGCGCGCTGGGCGCTGGCGGCAAACGGATCGCTCAACGTCTGCGGCGTGCGTCCGAGAATGACCAGGTGCGCGCAGTGATCGAGGTTTTTCATCAGCGGCTGAAAGAACTCGCGCAGTTGCTTGAGCTGATCGGTTTGCACCAGATGACTGGCGTCGAACACCACCGCCTTGAGTTTCGGGCCGTGGCCGGGAATCCACGCGGTGGCGATCGAAGGTTCGCTGCCGTAGCTGTAAATCGCATCGGTCAGGCGGTTGGCGAAGGCGCTGACTTTTTCCGCCAGCGGCCCGCCGCCGATCAGCAGCGCCCCCTCGACAGGCCGTAGCCGGCCCGCCTGCCAGCGTTCCAGCCGAACCGGCGACGGCAGCCCCAAGGCCCCGACCAGACGATGGCCGATGGATGAATTGGCGAAGTCGATATAGCGGTCAGACATGGAACGCGCTCCAGCAGCTGGGGTTCAAAGTGTGGACCACGAATGGCAATCAGTCGTTCGATCCACGAGATAAGGCCTACGCTTGGACATTGCAGATTGGTTTTATCCCGGGATTTTTATGGCGCGATCCTTGTAGGAGCGAAGCTTGCTCGCGAAGGCGGTATATCAGCTACATGGATGTCGACTGACCCAACGCTTTCGCGAGCAAGCTTCGCTCCTACAGAGGGGGGGGCGCGCATTTGGATTTTCATCAGGAGCTTTTTCATGACTCAGCTGCGCCGCGTCGCGATCATCGGCGGTAACCGGATTCCCTTCGCACGCTCCAACGGGCCGTACGCTACCGCGAGTAACCAGGCGATGCTCACCGCCGCGCTCGAAGGCCTGATCGAACGTTTCAACCTGCACGGCCTGCGCATGGGCGAAGTGGCGGCGGGCGCGGTGCTCAAGCATTCCCGGGACTTCAACCTGACCCGCGAATGCGTGCTCGGCTCGCGGCTGTCGCCGACCACGCCGGCCTATGACATTCAGCAAGCGTGCGGCACCGGGCTGGAAGCGGCGTTGCTGGTGGCGAATAAAATTGCCCTGGGCCAGATCGAATGCGGCATTGCTGGCGGCGTCGACACCACGTCCGACGCGCCCATCGGCATCAACGAAGGTTTGCGCAAAATCCTCCTGCAAGCCAACCGCGCCAAGACCACTGCCGACAAATTTAAAACCTTTTTGCAGCTGCGACCGGGTCATCTCGTCCCTGAATTTCCGCGCAACGGCGAACCCCGCACCGGCCTGTCGATGGGCGAACACTGCGAGCTGATGGCGCAGACCTGGAACATTGCGCGCGCCGAGCAGGATCAACTGGCGCTGGAAAGTCATCAGAAAATGGCGGCCTCCTATACCGAAGGCTGGCACAACGACCTGATGACGCCATTCCTCGGCCTGACCCGCGACAACAACCTGCGCCCGGACCTGACCCTGGAAAAACTTGCGTCGCTGAAACCGGCGTTCGAGAAAAGCGCCAAAGGCACGCTGACCGCCGGCAACTCGACGCCGCTCACCGACGGCGCGTCGCTGGTGCTGCTGGGCAGCGAAGAATGGGCGAAGGAACGCGGCTTGCCGATCCTTGCGTATTTGCGCGATGGCGAGGCGGCGGCGGTGGATTTCGTCAACGGTGCCGAAGGGCTGTTGATGGCGCCGGTGTACGCGGTCCCGCGTTTGCTGGCGCGCAATAGCCTGACCTTGCAGGACTTCGATTACTACGAAATCCACGAAGCTTTTGCCGCACAAGTGCTCTGCACCTTGAAGGCGTGGGAAGACCCTGAGTACTGCAAAACCCGTCTCGGCCTCGACGCGCCACTGGGCTCCATCGACCGCAGCCGGCTCAACGTCAAAGGCAGTTCACTGGCGGCGGGACATCCGTTTGCAGCGACGGGCGGGCGCATTGTCGCCAATCTGGCCAAGCTGCTCGATGCCGCTGGAAAGGGCCGGGGGCTGATCTCGATTTGTGCGGCGGGCGGGCAGGGCGTCACCGCCATCATCGAACGTTGATGATTTCATCAGATGAAACAGGGAACCTGTGGGAGTGAGCCTGCTCGCGATGGCGGCGTGTCAGTCGGCAAATTTGTTAACTGACACGCCGCCATCGCGAGCAGGCTCACTCCTACAGGGGATTTGTGGTGTTGATTGGAGAGGTGACATGGCCTAACGTCCGCCTAATCAGCAACCTCGCGACACAAGGCCAGTCAATGCCGACTAACGGACAACAATCCCTCGAACGGACCATCCCGGCCCTGACCGTGTTGCCGCGTCCGTTGTACGCACGTGCCGAAAGCCTCAACGCCGGTTCATGGACGCCGTCTCACCGCCACGACTGGGTGCAATTCTCCTACGCCATCAGCGGCGTCCTCGGTGTGCACACCGCCGAGGGCAGTTTTTTTGCGCCGCCGCAGTGGGGGATCTGGATTCCGGCGGATCTCGAACATCAGGTCGTGACCTCGATGCGCGCCGAGATGCGCAGCCTTTACGTGCGTCGCGAGGATTGCCAATGGGCGGACGGGCGTTGCCGGGTGTTGGAAGTGACGCCGCTGGCGCGGGAGCTGATCAAGAGTTTTTGTGCGCTGCCGGTGGAATATCCACAGGGTGACAGCCCGGAGGCGCGGCTGGTGAATGTGCTGCTGGATCAACTGGCGAATTTGCCGGAGGTCGGTTTCTCGCTGCCCCTGCCGCGCCATGAACGCTTGCTGGGCTTGTGCAACGAATTGATCGAAAACCCGGAACACAACGTGACCCTGCAGGAATGGGCACAACGATTGGGTACGTCGGAGAAGACCCTGATGCGCTTGTTCCAGCGGGAAACGGGATTGAGTTTTCGTGGCTGGCGGCAACGGATGCGGCTGCTGTCGTCGTTGAATTTGCTGGAGGCGGGGGACAGCGTGACGAATGCGGCGTTGGCGTGCGGGTATGACTCGACGTCGGCGTTTATTGCGGCGTTTAGAGGATTGTTCGGGTTTACGCCTGGAGAGTTGTTCAGACAGTGACGGCCTCTTCGCGGGCAAGCCTCGCTCCTACAAAAACAGCGTAAAACCCTGTAGGAGCGAGGCTTGCCCGCGAATGGCCGCGAAGCGGCCACCGGGATTTTTGGATCAGGTACGGAAACGGCGAACCAACCCATCCAGCTCATTCGACAACCCGGCCAGGCTCTGCGAATCCAACCGCGCCGAGTTCGCCAGTTCTGCCACCAACTGCGCATCGCCATGAATCTGGCTGATGTGCCGATTGATGTCTTCGGCCACCTGATGCTGCTGTTCAGCCGCCGTGGCGATCTGGGTGTTCATGTCGCGGATCACGTCCACCGATTCACGGATCTGCCCGAAGCTGCTGCGCGCCTCACCGATGCGAGTCACCGACTGCTGCGACACTTCCAGGCTCGCATGCATCTGCTGAGTCACCTGGCTGGTGCGCTTGGCGAGGTTGCCAAGCAGGCCGTCGATTTCCGCTGTGGAGTCGGCGGTGCGCTTGGCCAAGGCCCGCACTTCGTCCGCCACCACCGCAAAACCGCGACCTTGTTCACCGGCCCGTGCGGCCTCGATGGCAGCGTTCAACGCCAGCAGGTTGGTCTGTTCGGCGATTGAACGGATAGTCCCGAGAATCGACTGAATGTCGTTGCTGTCGCGCTCAAGTTGTTGCATCGACTGCGCCGACTGTTCGATTTCCTGGCTCAGGCGATCAACGCTGGTCACGGCGGCATCAATCTGTTGCTGACCTTCGCGTGCCTGGCGCTGGCCACTGTCGGCCGACTCGGCCGCCTGGCTGCACGAGCGCGCGACTTCGTTGGCGGTGGCGACCATTTCGTGGAACGCGGTCGACACCATGTCCACTGCTTCACGCTGGCGTCCGGCCGCTTCGGCCATGTCGCTGGAGACCTGGGTCGAGCTCTTGGAGGTGGCGAGGATTTTGGTCGCGGCGCCGCCGATGCTTTGAATCAGGTTGCGAATCGCCGCCAGGAACTGGTTGAACCAGTTGGCCAGTTGCGCGGTTTCGTCGCTGCCACGGATTTGCAGGTTCTTGGTCAGGTCGCCTTCACCTTGGGCAATGCCTTCCAGGCCATCGGCCACACTGCGGATCGGACGCACGATGACGCTGGCGAAACTGGCGCCGACGACGGCGAAGACCACTGCCAGCACGGCGGCGATGATTGCGATCAACCAGGTCAGTTGGGTCGCGGTGCTCATCACATCGCTTTGTTTGATCAGGCCGATGAAGGTCCAGCCCAGTTGCTCGGAAGGCCAGACGTTGGCCATGTAGCGCTCGCCATTGAGCTCGACTTCGACCAGGCCTTTGCCGGCCTTGGCCAGTTGCGCATAACCCTCGCCGAGGCTGCCCAGTGCCTTGAAGTTGTGTTCCGGTTGTTTCGGATCGACCAGTACGGTGCCGGAGTTTTCCAGCAGCATCAGGTAGCCGGTTTCGCCGAGCTTGATCTGTTTAACCAGTTCGGTGAGCTGTTTGAGCGACACGTCGATGCTGACCACGCCACCGTTGGTGCCCAGCTTGTTGTCGATGGTGCGTACGGTGCTGACGTAGGACGTATCATTTTCGGCCCAGTAATAGGCCTCGGTACGGAACGGCTTGCCCGGTTTGGCCTGGGCCGCCTTGTACCACGGACGCTGGCGCGGGTCGTAGTTGGCCAGCTTGGCATCGTCCGGCCACGACACGTAACCGCCGGCCGCAGTGCCGAGGATCGCGTAGGCGTAGGACGGATGGGCGTTGCCCAGGTCCTGCAGGAAGCCGAAGACTTTTTTGTCCGCCTCGCCTTGGGGAACGCTGGCGGCGTCGGCCTTCATGTAGGTCTTGAGGCTGTCGTCGGAGTTTGTGATCAGCGGTTGCTTGGCCAGGTATTCAACGTTCTGGCTGATGCCGTCGAAAAACAGTTGCATGGCATTGCTGACCTGACGGATTTCACGACCGCTGTTGTCGACGAACTCGTCCTTGGCATCACTGCGCAAGTTCAACACAACGAGGGTGGCGACCAGCACCACGGGCAGGCAGGCGATGATTGCAAACGCCCACGTCAACTTCTGTTTGATGTTCATCCGCGCTCCAGATTTTCTTGTAGGCCCACGCAGTGCAGATGACTCGCGGATTTATTGGCAGCCGTAAACGTTTTGTTGAACCCGATCCCTTGGGCACGCCATCGTTTTCTGTCGGAACGATCGTCGGACAATTCACTTTGTTACAGATGACTTCGGCTGCTAAAGGAGGAAATTGAGGGCTGTTGAAAAAAATCTTGCGAGCGGTAGGGACCGGTATGTCGGATTCTGTCGCAAATCCCCTCGCATCCCTTCTCCAACAAGTGCTGCCGGCTCGGCTATGATCCTTGGCGGTCGATGAGCATCGGCGGGTTTGCCGGGTTTTTTCGGCACATTGTGTGCATCCGCAACGTTCATAGGTCGGTAACCCCTCCCCCGAATGAGTGGATTGCCGTATAACGAATGACTTTCGCGTGTTTGGTAATAAAGGACCCACAATAAAAGCTGATGAAGACTCCAAAACGCATTGAACCCCTGATCGAGGACGGTCTGGTCGACGAGGTGCTGCGCCCACTCATGAGTGGTAAAGAAGCAGCTGTTTATGTGGTGCGCTGCGGCAACGAGTTGCGTTGCGCGAAGGTCTACAAGGAGGCGAATAAACGCAGTTTCCGCCAGGCGTCCGAGTACCAGGAAGGTCGCAAGGTACGCAACAGCCGTCAGGCTCGGGCGATGGCCAAGGGCTCCAAGTTCGGCAAGAAAGAAACCGAAGACGCCTGGCAGAACGCCGAAGTGGCGGCGCTGTTTCGTCTGGCCGGTGCGGGTGTGCGGGTTCCTCAGCCTTACGACTTCCTTGAAGGTGTGCTGCTGATGGAACTGGTGGCCGACGAGTACGGCGATGCCGCCCCGCGTCTGAACGACGTGGTGCTGGAGCCGGACCAGGCGCGCGAATATCACGCATTCCTGATCTCGCAGATCGTGCTGATGTTGTGTACCGGCCTGGTGCACGGTGACCTGTCCGAGTTCAACGTACTGTTGACGCCAACCGGCCCGGTCATCATCGACTTGCCGCAAGCGGTCGACGCGGCGGGCAACAACCACGCGTTCAGCATGCTGGAGCGCGACGTGGGCAACATGGCGTCCTACTTCGGGCGGTTTGCCCCGGAGTTGAAAAAGACCAAATACGCCAAGGAAATGTGGGCCTTGTACGAAGCCGGCACCTTGCACCCGGCCAGTGTCTTGACCGGCGAGTTCGACGAACCGGAAGAGTTGGCCGACGTCGGCGGGATCATGCGCGAAATCGAGGCGGCACGCCTGGATGAAGAACGCAAACAAGCGATACGCGCAGCAGATGATGCGCCACCGAGCAAAACCGAAGAACCGCCTCCACCGTGGATGCAGTGATCGGTTGACGAAAAACCCGGCTTCGGCCGGGTTTTTTGTTCGGGATGAAGACTCGGGACCGCGTCGTTTGGTTCGCGGGCAAGTCGGATCGCCGCACCGCTCGCTCCTACAGGTTCAACGCTGTCCTTGTAGGAGCGAGCGGTGCGGCGATCCGACTTGCCCGCGAAGACGTCAACCCAGGCAACCCAAATGTGTCATACCCACCACACTCAAGGACTGAATGTGAACACCTCCACCCGCAACGCCCGACTGATCATTGCCGCCCGTCTGGTCTCGGACTTCGGCGCGTTCCTCAACATGGTCGCCCTGGCCACCTACGTCTACCTGCTCAGCAACAGCGCCATGAGCGTCGGGATCTTCCTCGCCAGTCGCGTGGGGGGAGGGATTTTCGCCAGCCTGATCGGCACGAGTTTTTATCGCCGCTGGGCCGGGCGCCTGCCGTTGATCACGTTCGACCTGCTGCGCGCCGGATTGCTGGGTTTGCTGCTGGTGTTGCCAGTCAGCCAGCAAGCGCTTTTGCTGCCGGTGATCGCTTTTGGCCTGGGCTTGGGCAATTCAATGTTCGCCATCGGCCTCAACAGCCAGTTGCCGCACTTGATTGAAGGCGATCAACTGCTCAAGACCAACGCCTGGATCACCAGCGCATCGTCAGCGGCGATGGTCGGCGGAAGTCTGGTTGCGGGGTTGTTGGTGGCGGCGTTCGGCTTTGAAACAGTCTTTGCGCTGAACGTGGTCACTTACCTGCTGGCCGCGTTGTTCATCCTGCCGCTGCGGTTTGCCGGACCATCTCCCAGTGCAGGGCCCGATCATGAACGAGGCGAATGGTCAGCGCTGCGCCAAGGTCTGCGCACCACACCGGTGGTGGCCGCGATGCTCGCGGTCACCATGGCCGATACTCTGGGCAGCGCTGCACACAACGTGGGTTTGCCGATCATTTCAAAACTGCTGACACCCGAATCGGCCAGCACCACGTTGGGCCTGATGCTGGCGGTCTGGGCCAGTGGAAAATTGATCGGCGCACGGATTGCCAGTCGCCTGAAAGGCTCGGACAACGTGAACCTGGAGCGACGGTTTTTCTTCGGCGTGTTGCTGATGTCCTGCGGCTTCATCCTGATGTTCCAGCAGCAAACGCTCTACGGTTTGTTGCTGTTCTCACTGCCGGCAGGGTTGGGTGACGGCTTCTCGGAAGTCGGCCTGATGTCGCGTCTGCAACGTGAACCGGACAACCTGCGCCTGCCGATTTTCAGCTTCCTGACGTTGCTGCAAATGACCGGGTTCGGCATTGGCATGCTGGTCGCCGCGCCGTTCTATTCATGGTGGACGCCCGGCGCGGTGGTGTTGTTGTTCCACGGCATTCCCCTCACCACGCTGTTGATGGTGAAGGTGCTCGCGGTCAGGGGTGAGCGGGTGCGGCGCAGCAACCCGACTCAAGATTTTTGAGGATCGGGCAGTCCGGGCGGTGATCGCCCTGGCAGTGCTCGACCAGGTCCTGCAACGTGTCGCGCAACTGACCGAGTTCGAGGATCTTCTGGTTCAGCTCGTCGATGTGCTGACGAGCCAGCGCTTTCACATCGGCGCTGGCGCGTTGGCGGTCCTGCCAGAGGGTCAGCAGTTTGCCGACCTCTTCCAGGGAAAACCCCAAATCCCGCGATCGCTTGATAAAGGCCAGCGTGTGCAAGTCGTCAGCGCCGTAAACCCGGTAACCGCTGTCGGTGCGATGAGCCGCCTTGAGCAAGCCGATGGACTCGTAATAACGGATCATCTTCGCGCTCAGGCCACTTTGGCGGGCTGCTTGGCCGATGTTCATCGGTTGTCCTCCAGATCCTTGGGTTTCCAGGTTTTCAACAGTAACGCATTGCTCACCACGCTGACGCTCGACAACGCCATCGCCGCGCCGGCCAGCACCGGATTGAGGAAGCCGAACGCGGCCAGCGGAATGCCGATCAGGTTATAAACGAATGCCCAAAACAGGTTCTGACGAATCTTCGCGTAGGTCTTGCGGCTGATGTCCAGCGCTGCCGGCACCAGTCGAGGATCGCCGCGCATCAGGGTGATCCCCGCCGCGTGCATGGCGACGTCGGTGCCGCCACCCATGGCAATGCCGATGTCGGCGGCGGCCAGGGCCGGGGCGTCGTTGATGCCGTCGCCGACCATCGCTATCACGCCGGTCTTTTTCAATTCGGCGACAGTGGCGGCTTTGTCGGCCGGCAGTACTTCGGCGTGCACGTCGGTGATGCCCAATACCTCGGCGACCACTTTGGCGCTGCCGCGATTGTCGCCGGTCAGCAAGTGGCTGCTGATGTGGCGGGCGCTGAGTTGTTGCACCGCTTGCAGCGCGCCTGATTTGAGGGTGTCACCGAAGGCGAACAAACCCAGCACGGTCGGCGTGGGGCTTTGCTCGATCAACCAGGACAGGGTCCGGCCTTCGGTTTCCCATGCGGTAGCAGCGTCGGCCAATGGGCCTGCACTCAATCCACTTTCTTCCAGCAGGCGACGATTGCCCAGCGCCAGGCGCCGACCCTCGAGGTTGCCGGCAATGCCGCGCCCGGTCAGGGACTGGCTGTCGCTGACATCGGCCACGGTCAAACCGCGTTCGGCGCACGCGTCCAGAACCGCCTTGGCCAATGGATGCTCACTGCCGCGTTGCAGCGCGCCGGCCATTTGCAGCAGGGCGGCTTCGTCACCGTCGATGGCGTTCAAATGGGCGATACGCGGTGCGCCCGAGGTCAGCGTGCCGGTCTTGTCGAACACCACCGCGCTGACTTCATGGGCACGTTCCAGTGCTTCGGCGTCCTTGATCAGAATCCCGTGACGCGCCGCCACACCGGTGCCGGCCATGATCGCCGTTGGCGTGGCCAACCCGAGGGCGCAAGGGCAGGCGATCACCAATACCGCGACGGCGTTGATCAGCGCGGTTTCCATCGGTGCGCCGTATAGCCACCAACCGATCAGGGTCGCCAGTGCGATCAGCAGCACCGTCGGCACAAACACCTGGCTGACTTTATCCACCAGTTTCTGGATCGGTGCTTTCGCCGCTTGCGCGTCTTCGACCAGGCGGATGATCCGCGCCAGTACGGTTTCCGCACCCAAGGCCTGGGTGCGAACCAACAAGCGACCTTCACCGTTGATGGCGCCGCCGGTGACCTTGTCGCCGGGTTGTTTCGGCACCGGCAGGCTTTCGCCGCTGATCAGTGCTTCGTCGGCATGGCTCTGGCCTTCGACCACTTCGCCGTCCACCGGGAAACGTTCGCCGGGTTTGACCAGCACCAGATCATTCAGGCGCAAAGCGCTGATGGCGACGTCCTGTTCGCGACCGTCGATGACTTGAATCGCCCGTTCGGGGCGCAAGGCTTCGAGGGCGCGGATTGCGCTGGCGGTCTGGCGTTTGGCGCGGCTTTCGAGGTATTTGCCCAGCAGCACCAGCGCAATCACGACGGCGGAGGCTTCGAAATACAGGTGCGGCATGCGCCCGGCGGCGGTGGCCCATTCATAGAGGCTCAAGCCATAACCGGCGCTGGTGCCGAGGGCGACAAGCAAGTCCATGTTGCCGGCACCGGCGCGTACGGCTTTCCATGCCGCCACATAAAAGCGTGCACCGAAGATGAACTGCACCGGTGTGGCCAGGGCGAACTGCACCCACGCCGGGAGCATCCAGTGCACGCCGAACGGTTGCAGCAGCATCGGCAATACCAGCGGCAAGGCGAGGGCGATGGCCATGATCAACACCCAGCGTTCGCGGTGCAGGCGCTGATGTTGCATGTCGGTTGACGGGTGTTCGACTTCCCAGACGCTGGCGTTGTAACCCGCCTTGGTCACGGCCGCGATCAGGGTTTGCGGATCGATCTGCCCGAGCAGTTCGAGGTGGGCGCGTTCGTTGGCCAGGTTGACGCTGACGCTTTTGACGCCGGGCACTTTGGCCAGCGCTCGTTCGACCCGACCGACGCAGGACGCGCAGGTCATGCCGTCGATGCTCAATTCCAGACTCTGCTGCGGCACGCTGTAACCAGCCTGCTGCACCGCGTCCATCAACGCCGGCAGGCTGTCGCTGGGCGCTTGAACCCGCGCCTGCTCGGTGGCCAGGTTGACGCTGACCGCCGTGGCGCCGATGACTTTGCTCAAGGCACGCTCGACACGCCCGGCGCAACTGGCGCAGGTCATGCCGGCAATCGGCAGATCAAACGTGGTGGATTCGGACATCGGTCGCACTCCCTGTAGTAGATGCCTACAGGATCAACCTTGCCATGCTGGCAAGGTCAAGCGCAAAGATTGGCGTGGTGATATTTGTAGGAGCGAGCGGTGCGGCGATCCGACTTGCCCGCGAAGGCGTCGTATCAGTCGACAAGGATGTGTCTGAAATACCGCCTTCGCGGGCAAGCCTCGCTCCTACAGGTTGGAGGTGGGTCAATAATCGAGGGCTGTCGGCTTGAGGTACATGCCTTCCTGCGTCATCGCAATCCGGAACTTCAACACATCCCCGGCCTTGAGGCTGATGTTCTGCGAGCCCGGCGCCAGCATGCCTGGGTTGCAGCCCGGCGCCTGGCCCGGTAGCAATTTCAGGCGCAGCGAAACGTTGCCTGGCGGCAGGTTGAAGGAGGTGCTTTGTTCCTGAAACAGCCGCGCCGACAGTTGATCCTGGATGTACACGCCGATTTCGCAGTTGGTCGACACTTCCAGGCGCTCGCGGGAAATGATCAATACGCCGTAATCCTCCCCGGCAGCATTGACCGAGGGCACGGCGGCGAAAAGGCTGAGGAAGCCAAACAGGCTGAGAGCTGACCAGCGCATGGCTGAATCTCCTGAGATCGAGTCATAGATGCACGCAGCTTGGCCGAGCGCGACGCCGATTGCCAGCCCGGCAGCTCACTTCAGAACTTGACCTTGCCATGGTGGCAAGCTCGAGACTGTTCGCAACCTCACTAAAGGAGTCATTCCATGCAAGTGTTCAACGTTCAAGGCATGTCCTGCGGTCACTGCGTCAAAACCATCACTCAAGCGTTGCAAGCCAAGGATCCTGCGGCCAGCGTGCGGGTCGATTTGGCGGCAAAGGAAGTCGGCGTCGAAAGTGCGTTGACCGCGGATCAAGTAATCGCCGCGATCAGCGAGGAAGGCTACGAAGTGAAAGTCGCCTGAAGCAACACGCAAAACCACTGTAGGAGCGAAGCTTGCTCGCGAATGCGGTTTGTCAGACGGCATTGACGTGGCTGACCCACCGCCTTCGCGAGCAAGCTCTGCTCCTACAAGGGCCGGTGTTTTTTCAGGGGTTTTTAATAGTTAGCGAGCTATCGGAATGTTCAAGGCGTCGATGCGCGGCTAGACTGTGTGCCCGCCGACCTCCGTCCCACTGGATACCCGATGAACTTCCGTACCATTTTGATTCTTGGCGCACTTAGCGCTTTTGGCCCGCTGGCAATCGATTTCTATCTGCCGGCGTTTCCGGCCATGGCGCTGGCGTTCGGCACCGATGAACAGCACGTTCAACTGACGCTGGCGGCGTATTTCCTCGGATTGTCCATCGGTCAGCTGATGTACGGCCCTGTGGCGGATCGTTTTGGTCGACGCATTCCGTTGCTGACGGGTGTCGGTCTGTTCACCGTCGCGTCCCTGGCGTGCGCTTATGCGCCGAACCTGGAATGGTTGCTCGGCGCGCGGTTCGTCCAGGCGCTGGGCGGTTGTGCGGGGATGGTGATTTCAAGGGCGATCGTCAGTGACAAATGCGATGCGGTGGGCTCGGCGAAAGTCTTTTCACAACTGATGCTGGTCATGGGCCTGGCACCGATTCTCGCGCCGATGCTCGGCGGGTTGCTGGTCAACACCACGGGCTGGCAGTCGATCTTCCTGGTGCTGACCGGTTTCAGTGCATTGGCCGGGCTGGCCGTGGCGCTCGGCTTGCCGGAAAGCATGCCGGCGAATATGCCACGTCAGCCCTTGTCGGGAGCGCTGCGTCAGTACGGTCGGCTGTTGTCGGACCCGGTGTACCTCGGCCACGCCCTGACCGGTGGCATCGCCATCGCCGGGATGTTTGCCTACATCGCCGGTTCGCCGTTCGTCTTCATCAAACTCTACGGCGTGCCGGCCGAGCACTTCGGCTGGTTGTTCGGCACCAATGCGGCGGGGTTCATTCTGGTGGCGCAGGTCAACGCACGGTTGCTGGCCAAGCGTGGCCCGGCGTTCCTGCTGGCGCGCACCGTATGGATCTACCTCGCGGCGGGCCTGACGCTGCTCGCGGTCAGTTCGCTGCACACCGAGCAATTGTGGCCGCTGCTGATTCCGCTGTTTATCTGCATCGCCAGCCTCGGTTGCATCCTGCCCAACGCCTCGGCTTGCGCCATGAACGGGCAGGGCGCGCGCGCCGGCAGTGCGTCGGCAATGCTCGGTTGCCTGCAATTCAGCGTCGCCGCCGGAGCCGCGTCGCTCGTGGGTATTTTGTACGACGGCAGCGCCATGCCGATGGCCATGGTCATCAGCCTGTGCGGAGTTCTGGTGGTGAGCATAGCGATGCTCACCCGGCGTCTGCAAAATGCCCGGGCATTGGTGAAAGCCCAGGTGTGAGGAAGGTCTCAGCCGGCAGCGCGTTGCTGCTGGACGGGAATCTGATGAGGGGCGTGCAATCGTGCTTCGAGGGTTCGGGTGAACTCGCGCGCTTCGGCTTCGCTACGGAACGTCACCGCGTGTTGGTCCAGGCGGACCTGCCACTGGGATTTTGCCAATTCTTTTATCAGGATCTTCATTGCTGACCTCCTCGGTTAAAAGATTGCATCGCAGAGGACACGATTGTAGACCCGAATACGACCACAATGATGACAGCGGTCAACCTTCGGACTGACGGTGTCGTCCATTCGGACGACACTTGTATCAATCTGTTTCAGAAGCCTTCGAGGACAATCTTGCCCTTGGATTTGCCGCTCTCCAGCAGCTCATGCGCACGTCGCAAATTCGCCGCGTTGATCGTTCCGAAGTGCTCGCCCACCGTGGTTTTCAACGTCCCGGCATCGATCAGCGCTGCCACACGGTTGAGCAGTTTGTGTTGCTCGATCATGTCTGCGGTTTCGAACAGCGATCGGGTGTACATGAACTCCCAATGCAGCGACAGGCTCTTGCGCTTGAGCTTGGTCACGTCCAGCGCCTTCGGGTCATCGATCAGCGCCAGTTTGCCCTGCGGCGCCAACGCCTCGACCAATTGATCCAGATGCTGATCGGTCTGGGTCAGGCTGGCGACGTGGGTCACCGAGTTCACGCCTGCACGTTTGAGCTCTTCGCTCAGCGGTTGGCTGTGATCGATCACCAGATCGGCGCCCAGCTCACGCACCCAGCTCTGGGTTTGCGCACGGGACGCGGTGCCGATGACCTTCAGCCCGGTGAGCTGGCTGGCCAGTTGCGTAAGGATTGAACCGACACCGCCGGCCGCACCGACGATCAGCAAACTCTGGCCTTCATCGGTGTTGCCTTCGCGCACTTGCAGGCGTTCGAACAACAACTCCCACGCGGTGATCGCGGTCAACGGCAGCGCGGCGGCTTCGGCGAAGCCGAGGGTTTTCGGCATGTGGCCGACGATCCGCTCGTCCACCACGTGCAGCTCGCTATTCCCGCCGGCGCGGGCGATGGAGCCGGCGTAGAACACCTTGTCGCCGGCCTTGAACAACGTCACTTCACTGCCGACCGACTTGACCACACCGGCCACGTCCCAGCCCAGCACTTTGGCCGCGCCACCTTCAGGCTGCACGTTCTGGCGGACTTTGGTGTCCACCGGGTTGACCGAGATGGCTTTGACTTCCACCAACAGGTCGCGCGGGCCGGCAACCGGCTCTGGCAGTTCGATGTCTTGCAGGGAGTTGGCGTCGCTGATCGGCAACGAGGCGTAGTAGGCAATGGCTTTCATGAGGGGCTCCGCAAAAGTATTTAAGAGAATCAGGCCACGACGCGCAGGCGTTTGAGATCGAAGTGCTCGATCAGGTCGCCGGCCGTGGCGCGAAAATGCTGGATGTGTGCACTGGCGTCATGGGCTTGCAGCGCTTCGTCGCTGCTCCACTGCTCGATCATGTAGAAGGCCTGCGGATTGGCCAGGTCCTGATGCAGATCGTATTGACTGCAACCGGCTTCGGCGCGGGTCGGTTCCAGCAGTGCACGCAGGTGTTGTTCGAGGGCGTCCTGCTGACCGGTTTTGGCGATCAGGGTGGCGATGGCGGTAAACGGCTGGGACATGTTCGACTCCGATAACGGGGTGATTTCGATGGGGCAGATGATTGGCTATTTCTCTGCAAGATAAAACCCGCTAAAAGAGCAGTCTCTTTCAATATTTTTTTGATAATCGAGGCTGGAAATGCTGCGTTTCGATGACTTGCAGTTGTTTGTCCGGGCGGCGGACCTGGGCAGTCTGTCGGCGGCGGCGCGGGGGATGGACATGTCGGCGGCGGTGGCCAGTGCGGCGTTGAAGCGCATCGAACAGCAACTCGGTGCGCGGTTGCTCGCCCGCTCCACCCGCAGCCTGCGCCTGACCGCCGAGGGCGAGGGGTTTCTCGAATACGCCCGGGCGGCCCTGAGCAACCTCGATGAGGGTCGCCGCTTGCTGGCCAGCGGTCAGGACCAGGTCAGCGGAGCGTTGCAGCTGTCGGCACCGTCGGATTTCGGTCGCAACCTGTTGCTGCCGTGGCTGGACGAGTTCCAGCGCGAGCATCCGAAGCTCACGGTGCGCCTGCTGCTGGGCGACCGCATCGCCGACCTGTTCCGCCAGCCGGTGGACATCGCTCTGCGCTACGGCGAGCCGGAAGACTCAAGCCTGGTGGCGCTGCCCATCGCACCGAACAACCGCCGCGTGCTGTGTGCCGCGCCGAGCTATCTGGCCCGACACGGCGAGCCGCGGCAACTGGAGCAACTGGCGCAGCACAATTGCCTGCTGTTCATGCTTGGCAGCCGGGTTCACGATCACTGGAGTTTTCACGATGGCAAACGCGAAGTCAGCCTGACCGTCAGCGGTGACCGTTTCAGTGACGACGCCGATGTGGTGCGCCTGTGGGCCGTGGCGGGCGCCGGGATCGCCTACAAATCCTGGCTGGATGTTGCCGCCGATGTGTTGGCCGGTCGCTTGAAAGTGCTGATGCCGGAGCTGATCTGTGAGCGCGCACCGCTGAATTTGCTGTGCGCCCATCGCGCACAATTGAGTAAGCCGGTGAACCTTTTGCGGGAAATGCTCGCCAGCCGATGCGCCGGTTTAAGTAGTCAATTTCCGGTATTGGCGGTCACCGATCATTAGTCGCAGGTAAAAAGCGAAATTTCACTCAGGAACTATCACCACCAAGGGTTTTCAGAGGGCAGGAACCGACGGTTAACACGCATATACTAGCGCTCGCCTCAGGTACGCACGGTCGATCTCGCCTTGGCGAGTCCGCGTTCGAGTCGGCCAGGCCCGCAGTCGATCGCCGAGCCTTTGCAAAACCCTCAAGGCAATGGCTTGTGTGAGTGGGTGGCTTTGCCCGGGTTGTCGCGGTTTCCGCGTCTTGGCCGACGACACATTACTGGTCAAGATGTCTCTGAGCAGTAGACGAAACGATTCAACAGGGAGTGAATACATGGAACATGCACCTTGCATCAGCCAGATCGCCACGTTGCTGGCTGACCCAAAGCGCAGCGCAATGATGTGGGCCTTGATGGACGGCTCTGCGCGACAAACCGAAGAGCTGGCCTTGCTGGCCGGCCTGTCACCGTCTTCGGCCAGTGCACACCTGGGGCGTTTGTCCGCCGGAGGTCTGTTGAAAGTCGAAACCCGTGGCCGCAAGCGGTTTTTTCGCCTGGCCGCGCCCGAAGTCGGCGCTGCGATAGAAGCACTGGCCAGTGCGACGATTGCCAGCACGCCCCGGGGCATGCCGGACGTTTTCAAACGCGCCGCACCTCTCTCCAAACCTCAGGCGGCACCTTCGTCGCTGTTGCGCGCACGACTCTGCGACGATCATTTGGGGGGCACTTTGGCCGCCGATCTTTACCAGCGTTTGCTGGATACGGGTTGGATCGAACAGTTCGAGCAGCGGGTGTCGATCACCCACAAGGGCGCCACGCAATTGGCCAAGCGCGGTGTGTACGTCCAGGCGCTGGCGCACAGCACCCGTCGAGCCGCTTGCGCTTGCCCCGACTGGAGCGAAAGACGTCCGCACATGGGCGGTTCACTCGGCGCGGCGTTGCTGCAATTGTTCATGCAGTCCGGCTGGCTGAGTTTGCCGAACGATTCGCGAGCCTTGCACGTCACCGCGACGGGGCAGCGTGAAATCCATCGCTTCGCCAAGGAAACCGAGCTGGAAATGGCGTTGTAGTCGACGAAACGTGGACCCTGTAGGAGCTGGCTTGCCAGCGATGAGGCCTTCACATTCAACATCAATGCTGAATGTGAGTCCGTCATCGCTGGCAAGCCAGCTCCCACAGGGTTTTTCGGTGTGGCTTAGGGTTTGACCAACCGCGCATCCAGGCTGTTTTGCGCCAGGCGTTTGGCCTGATCCTGGGTCATGCCCAGATCGGTGTACAGCGCATGGAAGTTCTCGGTCACATACCCGCCGAAGTACGCCGGGTCGTCCGAGTTCACCGTGACTTTCACGCCGCGCTCAAGCATGTCGAGAATGTTGTGCTGGGACATGTGATCGAACACGCAGAGCTTGGTGTTCGACAACGGGCACACGGTCAACGGGATCTGCTCGTCGATGATCCGCTGCATCAGGCGCTCGTCTTCGATGGCGCGCACGCCATGGTCGATGCGCTGGATTTTCAACAGGTCGAGGGCTTCCCAGATGTACTCGGGCGGGCCTTCTTCACCGGCGTGGGCGACGGTCAGGAAGCCTTCGTGGCGGGCGCGATCAAACACGCGCTGGAACTTGCTCGGCGGGTGACCCATTTCCGAACTGTCCAGGCCGACGGCCACAAACGCATCGCGGAACGGCAGCGCCTGATCGAGGGTTTTCTGCGCTTGTTCTTCGCTCAAGTGACGCAGGAAACTCAGGATCAAACCGCTGGTGATGCCCAGTTGCTGCTCGCCATCCTTCAGTGCGGCGGCGATGCCGTTGAGCACCACTTCGAACGGGATGCCACGGTCGGTGTGGGTCTGCGGGTCGAAGAACGGTTCGGTGTGAATCACGTTCTGCGCCTTGCAACGCAACAGGTACGCCCAGGTCAGGTCGTAGAAATCCTGCGAAGTGCGCAGCACGTCGGCGCCCTGGTAATACAGGTCGAGAAACTCTTGCAGGTTGTTGAAGGCGTACGCCTTGCGCAGGGTTTCGACATCGCTCCACGGCAGGGCGATCTTGTTGCGTTCGGCCAGGGCGAACAGCAACTCGGGCTCCAGCGAACCCTCCAGGTGCAAGTGCAGTTCTGCCTTGGGCAGGGCGTTCAGCCAATCGTACATTGTTGAAATCTCATCAGGTGCAATGCCGGCATTCTACAGGTGCTGACTGCAACAATTGGTAAAACCTGACCAAGAGGTTCATTACCCCGCCTCTTGCTCTCGCCGATAAGCATAGGTGTCGGCGAAGCGCGAGAGCAGGAATTCGGCGCAGGTGGTGACCGGGTATTTCGCCGGGTGAAGGGCATCCTGACAACCGGGCAGGCATTCGATGCGCGTGTCGGGGTGCGGCTCGGCGAAGAACGGCATCGAGTAACGGTCCACACCCAACGGGCTGATCACCCGGTGCGGCGTCGACAGATAACGGTCGTTGCTCCAGCGCGCCATCATGTCGCCGAGGTTGACCACGAAAGTGCCTTCGATGGGCGGGGCGTCTATCCAGTCACCTTTGACGTTGCGCACTTGCAGGCCACCGGCCGCGTCCTGATACAGCAGGGTGATGCAGCCGTAATCGGTGTGGGCACCGGCGCCTTGCTGATCTGCGGAGCTGGCGGTGTGGCGCGGCGGGTAGTGGATCATCCGCAGCACGCTGACCGGTTCATGGAAGCGCGTGTCAAAGAAGTCGCGCTCGATGTTCAGCGCCATCGTCATCGCGCGCAACAGGGTTTGAGCTAGCGCCTGCATGTCGACGTAGTGCTGCTCCATCAGCGCTTCCCAACCGGGCATCGAGGGATGACGGTTGGGACCGCGCAGCGGTTTTTCTGCCAGCACTTGCGGGTGATCGGCCGGCAGGTGCAGGCCCATGTCGAAGGTTTCTTTCAGGTCGCTGGGCTTGCTCGGGTCGAGCTGTTCGGTGGCGATGGCGCCGTAACCGCGATGGTGTCGGGTCTGGGTGATATCGATGCTGAGCTTTTCGGCGGCGGGCAGGGCGAAGAAGCGTCGGGCGTGATCAAGCACGGCGTCGATACGTGCGGCACTGATCGGGTGACCCTTGATGTAGAAAAAGCCCCACTCGCGGCAGGCGCGGTCGATGTGTGTGGCGACGGATTGCCAGGCGGTCTGGTCATCGCTGTAGAGCGGGGCGATGTCGATGATGGGGAGGCTGTTCATACTGCGTTCCTGAGATGGAATGAGCTTTTGTAGGAGCTGGCTTGTCAGCGATGGCGGCGTCCTGTTCAACATTGATGTTGAATTTTATGGCCTCATCGCCGGCAAGCCGGCTCCTACAGGGGGTTGTGTTGGGCTGAGGGTTACTTCGGTATCTCGGCCTTCATGCCTTCAACGTAGTAATTCATCGAGGCCAGTTCCGCGTTGCTCGCCGTCGCGCCCGCCGCAATTTTCTCCACGCCCGCCTGATCCTTGATCGGCCCGGTAAACGGATGCAACGCACCGCTCTTGATGTCCGCGATGATCTGTTCGGCCTCGGCTTTCACCGGCGCCGGCACGAGGTCGCTGATCGGTAGTTCAACCGTGCCTTCCTTCAAGCCGCCCCAGTAATCCTGCGACTTCCACGCATGCTCGATCACGCTTTGGGTCGCCTGAATGTAGTGCGGAGCCCAGTCGTTGACGATCGAGGTCAACACCGCTTTCGGCCCGAAGTGCGCCATGTCCGAAGCGTAGCCCACGGCATACACCCCTCGACGCTCGGCGGCCTGGATCGGCGCCGGGCTGTCGGTGTGCTGGAACACTACATCCACGCCTTGATCGATCAACGCGTTGGCGGCGTCGGCTTCCTTGCCCGGGTCGAACCAGGAATTGACCCACACCACTTTGATCTCGGTACCGGGGTTGTATTTGTTCAGGGCCAGTTGAATGGCGTTGATGTCGCGGATCACTTCCGGAATCGGGAACGAGGCGACGTAGCCGATCTTTTTGGTCTTGGTCATTTTCGCCGCGAGGAAGCCGCCGACGTAGCGACCTTCATAGGTGCGCGCCAGGTAGGTGCCGAGGTTCTTGTCCTGCTTGTAGCCGGTGGCGTGCTCGAAGGTCACCTTGGGAAACTGTTTCGCGACTTTCAGGGTCGGGTTCATGTAGCCGAAGGAGGTGGTGAAGATCAGGTCGTAGTTGTCCTTGGCCATGTTGCGGATCACCCGCTCGGCGTCGGCGCCTTCGGCGACGTTTTCCACATACTGGGTGGTGATCTGCGAGCCGAATTTTTCGGCCAGCGCCTTGCGTCCCTGTTCATGCTGATACGTCCAGCCATGATCACCGATCGGGCCGATGTAGACGAAGCCGACTTTCAGCGGGTCAGCGGCGCTGGCGGTCAGGCTGGCGCTCAGACCGAAGGTTGCAGCGACGGCGCACAGCAGCTTCTTCAACGGACGTTTATGCATGAATTCCCACTCCATTTTGTTTTGAGGTTGGAGGGGGTAATGCAAATTGCTGACCAACAGGACAACAAATATCCAAAGCCGTGCGATGGCCTTCGCGGGCAAGCCTCGCTCCTACAGGTCGGCGTTGCTTTTGTAGGAGCGAGGCTTGCCCGCGAAGAGGCCCACAAGGCCAATAAAGTGCACAGGCCAAACCGGCTGCCATCCACTGGTGCGCTGAGGTGTCACGAAACGCCCGCAGTCAGTCGGTGGTCAACATCGCCATTGGGGCTTTAAAAAGCATCGCCGGCAAGCCGGCTCCTACAGTTATCGCGCATAACCTGTAGGAGCCGGCTTGCCGGCGAAGGCGTCCGATCAGACGCCCGCGATCAACTGCCGGGCCGCCTGGCTGTGATCGGCGATCAAGCCTTTGAGATCCAGCCCCTCAACCTGCCCGTCGATCACTCGCCACTTGCCTCCTACCATCACCCGATCCGCCCGATCCGCACCACATAACAGCAATGCCGAAACCGGGTCATGGCTACCGGAAAACCGCAGCTCATCCAGCTTGAACAACGCCAGGTCCGCCTGCTTGCCCGCCGCCAGTTCACCGATATCGGTGCGCCCGAGCAAACTCGCCGAACCCTTGGTCGCCCACCCCAGCACCAATTCCGGCGTGATCTTCTCGGCGCCATAACGCAGCCGCTGGATGTACAGCGCCTGACGGGTTTCGAGCATCATGTTCGACGCATCGTTGGACGCCGAGCCATCCACGCCGAGGCCCAGCAACGCGCCGGCGGCGGTCAGCTCCAGCGTCGGGCAGATGCCGGACGCGAGGCGCATGTTCGAGCTCGGGCAATGGCAAATGCCAGTGCCGGCCGCGCCGAGGCGGGCGATTTCATCCGGGTTGAAGTGGATGCCATGCGCCAGCCACGTGCGCGGGCCGAGCCAGCCGACGCTGTCCAGATAATCCACGGTGCGCAGGCCGAAGCGTTGCAGGCAGAAGTCTTCTTCGTCGAGGGTTTCCGCCAGGTGCGTGTGCAGGCGCACGTCGAGTTTGTTTGCCAGTTCGGCGCTGGCAGACATGATCTCCGGGGTCACCGAAAACGGTGAGCACGGCGCCAGGGCGATCTGGATTTGCGCGCCATCACCACGCTCGTGGTACTCGGCGATCAGGCGCTGACTGTCGTCGAGGATCACTTCGCCTTCCTGCACGGTCTGCTGCGGCGGCAGGCCGCCGTCCTTCTCGCCCAGGCTCATGGAGCCGCGCGTCAGCATGGCGCGCATGCCAAGGTCGCGGACGCTTTCGACTTGCACGTCTATGGCGTTTTCCAGGCCTTTCGGGAACAGGTAATGGTGATCGGCTGCGGTGGTGCAGCCGGACAGCAGCAACTCGGCCAGCGCGACTTTCGTGGCAAGGGCGAGTTTTTCAGGGGTGAGACGTGCCCAGACCGGGTACAGGGTTTTCAGCCAAGGGAACAACGGCTGATTGACCACCGGCGCCCAGGCGCGGGTCAGGGTTTGATAGAAGTGGTGATGAGTGTTGATCAGCCCCGGCAGGATCACATGCTCGCGAGCATCGAATACTTGTCCACAGGGGGCGGACGGTTGCTGGCCGGCGGCGAGCACTTCGACGATCAAGCCGTCTTGCACAACCAGGCCGCCACGGGCATCGAGGCCATTGGCAGTGAAGATTGCGAGGGGATTTTTTAACCAGGTACGGGTCGCAGGCATGTTGGCCGGCTCCTCTGAAAGTTGGGTTCAGGTTAGCCAGCTCAGTGATTACCCTGTCTGCTGATCCAGGGTCGCCGCGAGGACGAGGTGCGCAGTTTCAAACAAAACCCAGTTGCAGGCAAGTCCGGCCGGACGACTGAACCTCGTGTGGAACGCGTACCTGTGGGAGCGAGCCTGCTCGCGATGGTGGGTCAGCTGCATCGGCGTCGACTGACACTCCATCGCGAGCAGGCTCGCTCCCACAGTGGATTGACGGGGTTTACCAGGGAATGTTTTCACCCCTGTAGTTCACGAAGTGGTGCCCACCCTTGCCGGTGTACGCATTCACCTGATCCACCAACCCACGCACACTGGTTTCCACGTCGATATCGGCGCCTTCACCGCCCATGTCGGTTTTCACCCAGCCCGGATGCAGCGACAGCACCGTCAGTTTCTGATCGCCCAATTGCGTCACAAAGCTGTTGGTCATCGAGTTCAATGCAGCCTTGCTCGCCTTGTACAACGCCAGTTCCGGCGCGTCCGGCATGGTCACGCTGCCGAGCACCGAACTCATGAACGCCAGCACGCCGCTGTCCGGGCGAATCTGCCCGGCAAACCGCTGAGCCAGGTTGATCGGCGCCACCGCATTGGTGAAGAACAACTGACCCACTTCCGCCAGCGTCGCACCGCCCGGCGTCTGCACGTCAGGGCCTTTTACGCCGGCATTCACGAACAACAGATCAAACACTTCGCCCTTGAGTTGCTGACTCAGGGCAATGACGGCCTGCTGATCATCCATGTCGAGTTTTTCGATCCGCACCTTGCCCAGCGCCTGCAAGGCGTCGGCGTTCTGCGGGTTGCGCACGGTGGCGGTGACTTGCCAGCCGTCGGCCAGCAGGGTTTTCACCAGACCGAGGCCCAGGCCCCGGGAGGCGCCGATGATGAGTGCGGTTTTTGCCTTGGACATGTGTGGCTTCCTTGATGAATGAGGATCACGGATTTAATGGACAACGTTGCCCGAGCCGTTGTTGCAGCTCGTTGCGCAACGCGCCGAGTTCGTCCATTCGGGTTTCGATCAGTTTGAGTTTGTCTTGCAGCAATTGCGTGACGGCGCTGTCCGGATCGGGCGACCGCCACAACGCGGCGACGCTGTTGCCGATCTCGCCGAGGGTAAAGCCCAGCCGTTGAGCGGTCTTGATGTAGAGCACCAGTTGCACCATGTCATCCGGATATTCGCGATAACCGTTGGCGCTGCGTTGCGCCGCGATCAATCCGCGCTGCTCGTAGAAGCGCAGCGTGTCGCGGCTGACGGCGCTGGCCTGGGCTAATTCACCGATGCGCATGTTGATGTCTCGAGAGGGCTTGACCCTGGAGCATACTCCAGGCTTTAGGCTTGTTGCTCCCTGAATTTATGGAGCAGTGCCGATGTGGACTTCAACGCAATATCGCCGCGTGGTGCGGGGCAGCGCCTGGTATGACTTGATCGTGACGGCGGCGTTTGTCACGCCGTGGAGTTTTACTGCGTTGCATGGGTTGTTGGCGGGTTTGAGTCAGGCTTTGGATTTGCCCGGCGAACTGCCGGCGTTTGAGCCGATGCACATGTTGATGGCGAACCTGTTGGGCTCGATCGTGTGCGTGTGGTCGGTGCTGCGGATTCGTGATCCGCAGCAGGTTTATGGCCGGTATGACGCGGTGGGCAGATTCCTGTTCTCTACTTGGCAGCTCTATGCCTTGCTCCATGGCGCCAGTTCGCTGTTGGTGATTTTTCTGGTTTTTGAATTGGTGTGGGGCGTGGCTCAGGTGTTGCCAGTGCGGACGCCTTCGCGGGCAAGCCACGCTCCTACAGGATTTGCATAACACCCGTAGGAGCGAGGCTTGCCCGCGAAGGGGCCGGAGCAGACAACCCCTAATGCCCACCCTGCCAAGGCTGCCCCAACGACACCGGCGCATACAACCGTGTGCGCACGGCATCCCGCGACAGCAGCACCAACACCACAATCGTCGCGACATACGGCAGCATCGCCAGCAGACTCGACGGGATCGCCAGCCCCAACCCCTGCGCCACCAGGTGCAGGATGCTGGCGAGCCCGAACAGATACGCCCCCAGCAGCAATCGCCACACCCGCCAACTGGCAAACACCACCAGCGCCAGGGCAATCCAGCCGCGACCGGCGCTCATGTTCTCCGCCCACATCGGCGTGTAGGCCAGCGACAGATACGCCCCGGCCAACCCCGCCATCGCGCCGCCGAACAGCACCGCCAGCGTCCGTACGCCCAACACCGGCAAGCCCATCGCACTGGCCGCATCCGGGTTTTCGCCGACGGCCTGAATGATCAGCCCGACACGACTTTTCACAATCACCCACGCCACCAGCGCAAACAACGCGAACGACAGATACACCAGCAGATCCTGTGCAAACAGCATCCGCCCGATCAGCGGGATTTCGCTGAGTAAAGGGATCGCCACCGGCTCAAAACCCGCCAGCGGTTTACCGACCCACGCCGCACCGACAAAGGTCGACAGGCCCACACCAAAGATCGTCAGCGCCAACCCGGTGGCCACCTGATTGGCGTTGAACACCAGCGCCACCAACGCAAACAGCGACGACAGCAACATTCCGGCGAGCATCGCCAGCAACACGCCCAGCCACAGGTTGCCGCTGTTCAGCGCGACGATAAAACCGATCACCGCGCCAAACAGCATCATGCCTTCCTGGCCGAGGTTGAGGACGCCGCTCTTCTCACAAATCAATTCACCCAGCGCCACCAACAGCAACGGCGTGCCGCAGCGCACCATTGCGTAGAAAATATTGCTCAACAGATCGATATCCATCACAGCGCTCCTGCTTGTACGACGGTGGCTGATGCACGACGCGTCCAGCGCAAATGCAAACGCGGTCGGTAGAGAATCAGCACGTCACTGGCCAGCAGGAAAAACAGCATCATGCCCTGGAACAATTGCGTGATCGCTTGCGGCAGATTCATGCTCATCTGCGCGTTCTCGCCACCGATGTACAGCAATGCCATCAACAGGCTGGAAAACAGAATGCCGATCGGATTGAGCCGCCCGAGAAATGCCACGGTGATCGCGGCGTAGCCATAGCCGGGCGAGACTTGCGGCACCAACTGACCAATCGGCCCGGTGACTTCACACACGCCGGCCAGCCCCGCCAATCCGCCGCTGACCAACAGCGCCAGCCAGATCAGCCGTTTCTCGCGGAACCCGACAAAACCCGCCGCACGCTTGTCCAGCCCGAGCACTTTGATCTGGAACCCGACAAAGCTTTTCTGCAGCAACACCCACACAGTCACCAACGCGAGCAGGGCAAAATAAACGCCGGCATGCCCCCGACCGTCCTCCATCAACAACGGTAAACGGCTGGCATCGCCGAACATCGCCGACTCCGGAAAGTTGAACCCGGCCGGATCCTTCAGTGGCCCGTGCACGCAGAACAACAACAGGTTCAGGGCGATGTAATTGAGCATGATGCTGGTGAGGATTTCGTTGGCGTTGAAGCGCGTGCGCAACCACGCCGTCAGCCCGGCCCACGCCGCGCCGGCCAGCGTGCCTACGAGCAGGATCAACACCAATGCCCAGCGACTTTGCAGACCGATGAGGTTCACCGCCAACGCACTGCCGGCCAGCGCGCCGAGCAGCAACTGGCCTTCGGCGCCGATGTTCCAGATCCGCGCCTGATACGCCACGGCCAGACCCAAGGCGCAGAGCAGAATCGGCAGCGCCTTGACCAACAATTCGGAGACGCCATACAAGTCGCTGACCGGGGCGATCAGCAAGGTGTGCAAGGTCAGCAACGGGTCATGGCCCAACGCGATAAACAGCAGCGAGCCGCAGCCCAATGTCAGGGCCGCCGCCAGTAACGGCGAGCACCACAGCATCAGGCGCGATTGCTGGCCACGGGGTTCGAGGGAAAGCAGCATGTGAAACTCCGTTAAACCGTTGCGGGGGCAAGTGATTGAGGGGCGTCGAACTGGCCGGCCATCCAGCCGCCGACGTCGATCAGGCGGGTGTCGACGGTCGCCCTGAGCGGCGACAAGCGTCCGCTGCACAAGGCGCCGAGGCGGTCGCTGATCTGGAACAGTTCATCGAGGTCTTCGGAGATCACCAGGATCGCTGCGCCGGCATCGCGCAAGGCAATCAGCGCGCGGTGAATGGTCGCGGCGGCGCCGACGTCCACGCCCCAGGTCGGGTGCGCGGCCACCAGTAATTTCGGTTGCTGAAGAATTTCCCGACCGAGGATGAATTTCTGCAAGTTGCCACCGGACAGACTGCGGGCCGGCGTTTGCGCATCGGGTGTCTTGACGCCGAAGCGGCGGATGATTTCTTCGGCCAGCGCTTTAACCTTGGTCCGCCGAATCAGCCCGTTGCGCACCAGGCCTTGTTGAAAGGCGCTGAGCAGGGCGTTGTCGGCCAGGCTCAACTCCGGCACCGCGCCGTGACCCAACCGTTCGGCGGGGACGAAGGCCAAGCCGAGTTTTCGACGGGCATCCGGCGGTAAATGAGCCACCGCTTGCCCGTCAAAACGCAGGGTTGCACCGTCATTGCGGTGCAGGCGTTGTTCGCCACTGAGCAGCGCCAGCAGCTCGTCCTGGCCATTGCCTGCCACTCCGGCGATGCCGACGATTTCGCCACGGCGTACGTGCAGGTCGATGTCCTTCAGCGAGCAGCCAAACGGATCGGGGTTGTGCCACGACAATGCGCTCACGTTCAAAAATGCATCACCGCCCACGACCTTCGGGTAATCGGTGATCAGATCGGCCGCTTCCCCGACCATCAACTTCGCCAGTTGCTGATCCGAGCACTGCGCCGGCACGCAATGCCCGGCCACACGACCGCCGCGCAGCACCGTGGCGCTGTGGCACAACGCGCGCACTTCACCGAGCTTGTGGCTGATAAACAGGATGCTGCAGCCCTCGGCCGCGAGCCGGCGCAGGGTGACGAACAATTCGTCGGCCTCTTGCGGGGTCAGCACCGAGGTCGGCTCATCGAGAATCAGCAGACGGATGTCCTGCATCAGGCACCGAATGATTTCCACCCGCTGCCGTTCGCCAATCGACAGGCTGTGGACCAGTCGCTCCGGTTCCAATGCCATGCCGTAGCGCCGGGACACTTCGCGAATTTTTGGCTCAAGTTGTTTCGGTGTACCGGCCGCCGCGCCCATCGCCAGCGCAATGTTTTGCGCCACGCTGAGGGTTTCGAACAACGAGAAGTGCTGGAACACCATGCCGATTCCCAAACCGCGAGCCTGAGCCGGGTTGCGCATGGTCACGCGCTGGCCTTGCCAGATCATCTCGCCAGAATCAGCGTGGGTGACGCCGTAGATGATTTTCATCAACGTACTTTTGCCCGCGCCGTTTTCGCCGAGCAGCGCATGGATTTCGCCGGGCGCAATACTCAGGTCGATGGCATCGTTGGCCAGGCAACCCGGGTAGCGTTTGCTGATTCTGCGCAGTTGCAGGCGAGGCGTTTGGTCGGGGATCGGCACGGGGTTGGGCATGACAGGCTCGGGTCGATGGAGTTGTGCCTGTGGATAAAGCAATTTCCTGGCCATTGAGTCAGGAAAATTGAAAATGCTTGCCGGCCAAGGCATCGGGCGCGCCGCTTCGCCACATTTCGATCCCGACGCAGCACCACATAAGGGCGAAGCAGTAGATCAGGCTCCGGTTTTGCGCAGGCCGATTTGGTCAAAAAACGAGCAACCCTTTGCAAGCCATGCCGGATATGGGGTCGCGCCAGCCATGAACGGGTTATCCACAGATTGCTCCACAGTATTTGTGCGCAAGCGCAAAGCTCGGGCATAAGCACTGAGCGGCTTTCTTCTAAAGGCGATAAACCACGCTAACTGATTGTTTTTACGTGGATTTAGTCTTTTTCAATGCGTATTGGACAAAAAGTGAGCAATGCCCGCAAAGCCGCATGACAGAAGGGTTACAGCGGTATGTGCTCAGGTTATCCACAGCCGGGTGCACAGTAGATGTGGGCAAATACACGGGATCGATGGAAGGGCGTTGAGCGTTGTTGGTGCGCTCAGCGCTGCAACAGAATGCGCCCGCGACTCAAATCGGCCAGTTGCGTTTGCAGGGTGTCGATCTGCGCTTCGCCCATCGCCAATTTCAGCTCCACACCGTTGGCCGTGAACGTTTCCTCCACGACCAACCCGCCAAGTTCGGCCACCCGCAGTTTCACCAGCGTCAGTTCGCCAAACCCGCAGGCGCAACTCAGCGGTACGCGGCTGATCAGCTCAATTTTCGGTGCCGCTTGCAGGCACTTGTTCGCGCCGCCGCCATACGCCCGGGCGAGGCCGCCGGTGCCGAGTTGAATGCCGCCATACCAGCGGATCACCAGCACCGCGACCTGGTCGCAATCCTGTGCATCGATGGCCGCCAGAATCGGGCGCCCGGCGGTGCCGCCAGGCTCTCCGTCATCGGTGCTGCGGTATTGGGCGCCGAGTTTCCACGCCCAGCAATTGTGCGTGGCGTTCAGATCGCTGTGCTGCTCGATGAACGCCTGGGCTTCAGCAGGGCTGCTGATCGGTGCGGCGAAGGTGATGAAGCGGCTTTTGCGAATCTCTTCGCGGTATTCGCAAAAGTCGCTGAGGGTAAAAGGCATAAGAGTCTTAAATGGCTGGAGTCAGGCCGCAGCCTTTGAGAATGATGCGGATCAGGTTGTCGCCAGCGTCTTCCATGTCTTGCTTGGTCAGCTTGGTGCGGCCGCTGACCCGGCAAATCTGCGTGGCAAAGTCGGCGTAATGCTGGGTGCTGCCCCACAACAGAAAGATCAGGTTGACCGGGTCGACCGGGTCCATTTTGCCAGCGTCGATCCACGCTTGAAACACCGCCGCCCGGCCCTGGAACCAGGCGCGGTAATCCTGGTTGAAATATTCGGTCAGGCACTCACCGCCGCTGATCACTTCCATGGCGAAGACTCGCGAGGCTTGCGGCTGGCGGCGGGAGAATTCCATCTTGGCGCGAATGTACCGCGTCAGCGCTTCGGCCGGATCATCCTCGGCGGTGAGGGTGTTGAAAGTGCTGTCCCACAACTGCAGGATGTTGCTCAACACCGCCACGTACAACCCCAGCTTATTGGTGAAGTAGTAATGCAGGTTCGCCTTGGGCAACCCGGCATTCAGGGCGATGGTGTTCATGCTCGTGCCTTTGAACCCGTGACGGGCGAACTCGTCTTCGGCGGCTTTGATGATGGTCTCTTCGTTCTTCTGACGAATGCGGCTGGCAGGTTTGCCGCCGTGAGCGGGGACTTCAAAGGTCATAGGCGCTTCCGAACAGGTGGGTGGGTGCAACCAATGCGTTGATAGCGCAACCACAGGCTCCAGACAAGTCCCGACACGATAAAACCTGACCACCAAAATCCCTGTGGGAGCGAGCCTGCTCGCGATGGCGGCTTAACATTCAGCATTGATGGTGGCTGAACTGACGCCATCGCGAGCAGGCTCGCTCCCACAGTTTCTTCGGTTGTTCAACGGGTCGCGGCCAGGCTTTCGAGGAAGCTTTCCAGCACCAGATGCGGGCGACGCCCCTTGCGCGTGACCGACGCGAGGCTCAAGTCATAGAACCGCGCCTTGGGTTTCAGCGCGCGCAAGCGTCCTTGCTGCACCCAGAGGCTGGCGTAGTGGTCCGGCAGGTAACCGATGTAGCGCCCGGTGAGAATCAGAAACGCCATGCCTTCGCGGTCTGACGCACTGGCGGTGCAATTGAGTGCCTGGTAATGCGCCTGAATCTCGGCCGGCAAGCGGAAGGTCGGGGCGATGGCGTCCTGACTGTTGAGGCGCTCGTCATCCAGTTGTTTGTCGTCGACATAAAACAACGGATGACCAACCGCGCAATACAGCAGCGAACGTTCACTGTAGAGCGGCTGATATTCCAGCCCCGACAGGGCGCTTGCCTGCGGCACCACGCCGACATGCAAGCGGCCGTCGAGCACGCCTTGCTCGACTTCATTGGGCGCGATCATGCGGATCTGAATCTGCACGTCCGGCCCGCGCTCCTTCAATTGCGCCAACGCGTGAGTGATGCGCATGTGGGGCAGGGTGACCAGGTTGTCGGTCAGGCCGATGGTCAATTCACCGCGCAGGTGTTGGTGCAGGCCGTTGACCTCGGTGCGGAAACTTTCCAGCGCACTCAATAGCTGCAATGCCGATTGATACACCTCGCGACCTTCTTCGGTCAGGGAAAACCCGGCGCGACCTCGTTGGCACAGGCGCAGGCCGAGGCGCTGTTCCAGGTCGCTCATTTGCTGGCTGATCGCCGAGCGGCCGATCCCGAGCACCGACTCCGCCGCCGAGAAACCGCCGCATTCCACCACGCTGCGAAAAATCCGCAGCAAGCGGATATCAAAGTCGCTGACTTGTGCCAGCGGATCGGGGCGTCGAGTGCTCATAGTTTAGCGCTGGCCTGACTGAACGTTAGAAAAGTTGGATTTCACCGACTTTATCCCCGTGGCAATTTAGCTGCAAGAACGCTTTTCATCTCCACGCCGCTTATTGCCTTGCGAGGTTTTGCCCATGAACTTGCCTGAAAACGCCCCGAATTCCCTGGCCAGCCAGCTCAAGCTCGATGCTCACTGGATGCCCTACACCGCCAACCGAAATTTCCAGCGCGATCCGCGACTGATCGTGGCGGCTGAAGGCAGTTGGCTGACGGACGACAAGGGTCGCAAGGTCTACGATTCGCTGTCCGGTCTGTGGACCTGCGGCGCCGGGCACACCCGCAAGGAAATCCAGGAAGCGGTTGCCAAGCAGTTGGGCACGCTCGATTACTCGCCGGGCTTCCAGTACGGTCATCCGCTGTCGTTCCAACTGGCGGAGAAAATCACCGACCTGACGCCGGGTAATCTGAATCACGTGTTCTTCACCGACTCGGGTTCCGAGTGCGCTGACACTGCGGTGAAGATGGTCCGCGCTTACTGGCGTCTGAAAGGCCAGGCGACCAAAACCAAAATGATCGGTCGCGCCCGTGGTTACCACGGTGTGAACATCGCTGGCACCAGCCTGGGCGGCGTCAACGGTAACCGCAAAATCTTCGGTCAGGCGATGATGGACGTCGATCACCTGCCGCACACCTTGCTGGCGAGCAATGCCTACTCGCGCGGCATGCCGAAAGAGGGCGGTATCGCTCTGGCCGATGAGTTGCTCAAACTGATCGAGCTGCATGACGCTTCGAACATCGCCGCCGTATTCGTCGAGCCAATGGCCGGTTCCGCTGGCGTGCTGGTTCCGCCTGAGGGCTACCTCAAGCGTCTGCGCGAGATCTGCGATCAGCACAACATCCTGCTGGTGTTCGACGAAGTGATCACCGGTTTCGGCCGTACCGGTTCGATGTTCGGTGCTGACAGCTTCGGCGTGACCCCGGACCTGATGTGCATCGCCAAGCAAGTCACCAACGGTGCGATCCCGATGGGCGCAGTGATTGCCAGCTCCGAGATCTACCAGACCTTCATGAACCAGGCGACGCCTGAGTACGCCGTGGAATTCCCGCACGGCTACACCTATTCCGCGCACCCGGTGGCTTGCGCTGCTGGTCTTGCCGCACTCGACCTGCTGCAGAAGGAAAACCTGGTGCAGAGCGTGGCCGACGTCGCACCGCATTTCGAAAATGCACTGCACGGCCTGAAGGGCTCGAAAAACATCATCGACATTCGTAACTACGGGCTGGCCGGTGCTATCCAGATCGCGCCTCGTGACGGCGATGCCATCGTGCGTCCGTTCGAAGCGGGCATGGCACTGTGGAAAGCCGGGTTCTACGTGCGCTTCGGCGGCGACACCCTGCAGTTCGGCCCAACCTTCAACAGCAAGCCGCAAGACCTTGATCGTCTGTTTGACGCGGTCGGCGAAGTGCTGAACAAAATCGACTGATTTCCCCTTCTATATAGAGGCGCCCGTTGACGGGCGCCTGTGGACAACTTTTCTGGAGCCCCGCATGAGCCTTATCCCGCATTTGATCAACGGTGAACTGGTGACCGAAGACGGTCGCACGGCCGACGTGTTCAACCCGTCTACTGGCCAGGCGATTCACAAACTGCCATTGGCCAGCCGCGAAACCATCCAGAAAGCCATCGACTCGGCCAAGGCTGCGTTCCCGGCCTGGCGCAATACTCCGCCGGCCAAACGTGCGCAGGTAATGTTCCGCTTCAAGCAACTGCTGGAACAGAACGAAGCACGTATCGCCCAACTGATCAGCGAAGAACACGGCAAGACGCTGGAAGATGCTGCCGGTGAATTGAAGCGCGGTATCGAGAACGTCGAGTTCGCGTGCGCGGCACCGGAAATCCTCAAGGGCGAGTACAGCCGTAACGTCGGCCCGAACATTGATGCCTGGTCGGACTTCCAGCCATTGGGCGTGGTCGCCGGTATTACTCCGTTCAACTTCCCTGCGATGGTGCCGCTGTGGATGTATCCGCTGGCAATCGTCTGCGGCAACTGCTTCATCCTCAAACCTTCCGAGCGTGATCCAAGCTCGACGCTGTTGATCGCTCAGTTGTTGCTGGAAGCCGGTCTGCCGAAAGGCGTGTTGAGCGTGGTGCATGGTGACAAGGCTGCAGTGGACGCGCTGATCGAAGCGCCGGAAGTCAAAGCGTTGAGCTTTGTCGGTTCGACGCCGATTGCCGAATACATCTACGCCGAAGGCACCAAGCGCGGCAAACGCGTTCAGGCACTGGGCGGCGCGAAGAACCACGCGGTGCTGATGCCGGATGCGGATCTGGATAACGCCGTCAGCGCTCTGATGGGTGCGGCGTACGGTTCCTGCGGCGAGCGTTGCATGGCGATTTCGGTAGCCGTGTGTGTTGGCGACCAGGTGGCCGATGCGTTGGTGGCCAAGCTGATTCCGCAGATCAAGGCATTGAAGATTGGCGCAGGTACCACTTGTGGTCTGGACATGGGGCCGTTGGTTACCGGTCAGGCTCGTGACAAAGTCAGTGGCTATGTAGAAGACGGCGTTGCCTCCGGTGCAACCCTGGTCGTGGATGGTCGTGGTCTGAGCGTCGCCGGTCATGAAGAAGGTTTCTTCCTGGGCGGTTGCCTGTTCGATAACGTCACGCCAGAGATGCGTATCTATAAAGAAGAGATCTTTGGGCCAGTGCTGTGCGTTGTCCGGGTAAACAGCCTGGAAGAGGCGATGCAGCTGATCAACGATCACGAGTATGGCAACGGCACCTGCATCTTTACCCGTGATGGGGAAGCGGCGCGGTTGTTCTGCGATGAGATCGAAGTCGGCATGGTTGGCGTCAACGTGCCGTTGCCGGTGCCGGTGGCTTATCACAGCTTTGGCGGCTGGAAGCGTTCGCTGTTCGGCGATCTGCATGCGTATGGCCCGGATGGCGTGCGCTTCTACACCCGTCGCAAGGCCATTACTCAGCGCTGGCCACAGCGTGCGAGCCATGAGGCATCGCAATTCGCATTCCCTAGCTTGTAAGTAGAAGGGAAGAAGGCCGAGCCCCTTGGGGCTCGGCCTTCGTGTTTTCGGGCTTTTTTGACCCGTATGACAGAAATGTGAAAATAGGTGTTGACGGCAGATTCTGGAAGTCTATAATTCGCCCCACTTCCGGCGCAGTCGAAACGGAAAACTCCTTGGTAAACAATGAGTTACGCAGTTTTCGACAGCGAGTTGCTTCAGATCATCGAAGCCCAGAAGGAGTTGAAAGAGCGGTGTTGTTTGGCTCTTTTGACGGTTCGATCTTCTCGGTCGAAAGCGGAGAG